>JBBQVP010000017.1:0-42529 GCA_038211455.1 Burkholderiales bacterium | reverse complement strand
GTATCATTTGCATATGCATGTCATCGGCGGGCCCGAGCCACTCGGCCCCATGATCCTGAGAAAGAAATAGGAGGCTCCAATGGGTTCATTTTCAATCTGGCACTGGTTGATCGTGCTGGTGATCGTGATGCTGATATTCGGCACCAAGAAGCTGCGCAACATGGGCGCGGATCTGGGTGGTGCGGTCCGGGGTTTCAAGGACGGCATGCGCGAGGGTACCGACAAGTCGGCCGACGGTGCCGGCGCGCAGGCGATTGGCGGCAAGACGACGGTCGAAGGGACGGTCACGGGCAAGACCGAGACCAAGGCCTAGAAAGGCCGATTTATTGATGCAGGGCGTCCCTTGGGACGCCCTTTGTTTCTGCGGATTCCTCACGTGTTCGATATCGGATTTTCCGAATTGATGCTGATCGGGCTGGTGGCTTTGATCGTGATCGGTCCGGAGCGCCTTCCGCGCGTGGCGCGCACCGTCGGCCATCTGATCGGCCGATTGCAACGCTATGTCGCGGATGTGAAAGCGGATATCAACCGGGAGGTCGACCTTGATGAGTTCCGCAAGATGCGGGATTCCGTGCAGGACGCCGCATCGAGCATTGAGACGTCGATTACTTCCGGGTTGTCAAAAACCGAGGATGAGCTCAAGACTTCGCTTAGCTTGGATTCAGGTATGCCTGAGGATAAGGAGGCGGGTGGCAAGGACGATGAGGCACCTGCGGACGGGGGAAAGTTGACTGAGACAGTGGATTCTGGATTGGCGGTTGATGGCGCCAGGGTCGCGGAGAACAAGCGGTAAACCCGTGGCGGACATGAGCTCCCAGGAAACATTCATTTCGCACCTGATCGAGCTGCGCACCCGCCTGATTCGCGCGCTGCTCGCCGTTGTGATCATTTTCGTTTGCCTCTTTCCATGGGCCAAGGATCTGTACTCGATGCTCGCGAGCCCGTTGCTGGCTTCGTTGCCCAAGGGTGGCCAGATGATCGCCACGGATGTGGTCGGGGTATTCGTGGTGCCGATGAAAGTAGCGTTCCTGGTTGCGTTCCTGATCGCGCTCCCCTATGTGCTCTACCAGGTATGGGCCTTTGTCGCTCCCGGCCTGTATGCGCACGAAAAGAAGCTGGTTCTGCCGCTCGTGATCGCCAGCTGGATACTGTTTTTCGTCGGCATGTCGTTCGCCTATTTCCTGGTCTTTCCGATCGTATTCAAGTTCATGGCTTCGATCGCGCCCGAAGGCGTGGCGTGGATGACCGACATCGAGAAGTACCTTTCCTTCACGCTCACCACGTTCGTTGCATTCGGCGTGACGTTCGAAGTCCCGGTAATCGTGATCGTCCTTGTGCGGGCGGGGATCGTATCGATCGAAAAACTGAAACAGGCACGCCCCTACGTGATTGTTGGCGCCTTTGTCATTGGCGCAATCTTCACGCCGCCCGATGTGATATCCCAGCTGATGCTGGCGGTTCCGCTTTGCCTGCTCTATGAGCTCGGAATCATCCTTGCAAGGATCATCGGCACGGCACCACCGGAGCCACAGGCGGAAACTGCGTCTCCGGCCGAGGAAGAAACGCGGACCTGACTGCGTCGGCAGTGACGTCTGCCGCGCAGTTCCTGCCGCTCAGCTCCTGCCGTTAATAAAGCGCTTGATCACGGCGATCTGGTCGGGAACGTTGAGTGCGGGTGCATGCCCGCATCCCGGAATCGTTACGACGACTGCGCGAGGTCCTCGCGAACGCATCTCCTCGGCAGTTTCAGCCAGCAATAGGTCCGAGGCCTCGCCGCGCAGGCACAGGGTCGGCGCGCAGATCCTGTCGTAGCTTTCCCACAGGTCGTAATCCTTCGGATGGTGCTCGAACTGGAAAACCATTCTGGGGTCGTAGTGCGGCGTGATCATTCCGTCCTCCGTACGGCGCACAGACGACTCGGCAAGTCGCCTCCATTGTTCGTCGGAAAGCCAGCCGTATGGCTTGTAAACCGTGCGGAAATACGCTTCAAGTTCGCCAACCCGCGCGAACTTGGCGGGATTGCCGGCATAGGAGCGGATGCGCTGGACGGCCGCTTCACCCAGCTTTGGGCCGATGTCGTTGAGCACCAGCCGCCGGATGCGCGTGCGCAGGGCGCCGCCGGCTAGGTGCATCCCCACGGCGCCGCCCATTGAAGTGCCGACCCACTGCATTTCCCCAATGCCGAGCTGGTCGACCAGCGACTCTGCGATTCGCGCGTAGAACGCGAGACAGTATTCCGCTACCGGATCCGGGCTCCACTCCGACAGGCCCCGGCCGATCGTATCCGGGCAGATGACCCGGTAGCGGTCGGAGAGTCCCGCTGCGAGGTCATCCATGTCGCGCCCCGTGCGTGCGAGACCATGCCATGCAATGACGGTCTCGCTGTGGTTTGCGCCCCAAAGCGTGAAATGGATTTCGCGGCCCGCGCACACCAGGTAATGTGAAGTGAAATTCATCCTGTCGGGAAGTTGAACTTAGTGCAGGAATCTCTGCCGCAGGCGGCCGACGATGCCCAAGGGAAAGAAGTAGACACAGACGACGAACAACACGCCCAGCCAAAGGAGCCACCGGTCGGGATGCAGCAAAGTGGGCAGCAGGGGGATCCCTTGTGTGGCGCTGCTCGCCATCCGCATCAGGTCCTGGAGGTAGTTCTGCGCCAGCACAAAAACGGTCGCCCCGATCACCGATCCGTACATGGTTCCCATGCCGCCGATGACTACCATGAGCAAGATGTCGATCATGATGCCGAAATCGAGGGTGGTGTTAGGCCCCGTGTAGCGCAGCCAGAGGGCGTAGAGGACGCCGGCGAGCGTTGCGACCAGCGCGCTCAGGCAATTGGCAATCGTCCGGTAGATTACCGTGCGGTAGCCAAGGGCTTCGGCGCGAAAATCGTTCTCCCGGATCGCCAGGAGCACCCGGCCGAAAGGCGAGTTGACCGCGCGCAGCAGGGCCAGGAACAGGGCGAGCGAGCCTGCGAAGACCGCGTAGTACGTGAGAAGCCGACCGCCCACCACGACTCCGAAAAGCGGTTCCTCGAAGAGTCGATAGCTGGCGCGGAATATTTCCGGCACCTTGAATGTGATCCCGTCTTCTCCGCCCGTTATGCTCGACAGTTGTGACGCCAGGATCGCGAAAAACGAGGCCACCGCGAGCGTGACCATCGCGAAAAAAATCGCCTTCACGCGAAGAGAAAACAGCCCGATCAGGAAAGCCAGTGCAAGTGAAAGGGCAATCGCAGCGGCGCTGCCGACCAGGATCGCCGGCCAGCCGGGCACCAGGCGCGTCATTCCGATGGCCACGCCGTATCCCCCGATCCCGAAAAACATCGTGTGTGCGAAGGAGACGATCCCGGTATAGCCCAGCAGCAGGTCGTAGCTAGCGACGAGGACGATGAATACGCAGACCTTGGCGGCAACGTCGAGCGCCCGCGTTCCGGGAAACACGAAGGGAGCCAGCGCCAGTGACAGAAAAATTACCGTCAGTGCCGCGGCCAGAAGGCGGCTGCGCGGACGGTCGCCGGAGAGCAGCGTCTCGAGCAGCGGGCTCATGCCTTGTTTACCGGGTAGAGGCCCTGCGGTCGCCAGAACAGGATCAGCATCATGAGCAGGATGTTGGAGCCGAGCGCAATCTTCGGGGCGAGGAAGCCTACATAGTTGGCGATCAGGCCGACCAGGAGGGCGCCGATGAAGCATCCGCCAACCGAGCCCAGGCCGCCAATGATGATGACAATGAAAATCAGCACCATCATGTGGGCACCGATGCTGACGTTGAAATTCTCCTGGTACATGCCCCAAAGTGCTCCGCCGAGGCCGGCAAGCGCGGAACCTGTGACGAATACCGCGACGAATAGCCGGCGGATGCGGTATCCCATCGCCTCGACCATCTCCTTGTTCTCGACGCCGGCGCGGATCAGCAGCCCGATCTTGGTTCTGTTGAGCAGCAGCAGCATTGTGCCGAATACGAACAGGCCGACCACCATTGCGACCAGGCGAAACTTCTCGATGGCAACATCGCCGATAAGGAACGCGCCGCGCAGCGTCTCCGGGCGCGGAAGCGATACGAGGTCAGGGCCCCAGATCACGTGGATGAGTTGCTCCGCGACGATCATTCCCCCCGTGGTGATCAGGATCTGCTTGAGATGCTGCCCGTACACCGGCCGGATGATGATCCTCTCGAAGAAATATCCGATAACACCCGCCACGGCGGTGGCGGCGACCACCGCCGGCACGAGGGCCCCCATGTTGGCGAGAAAGCTCGGAGCACCTGCGGCGGCGCCAAGCAGTTTCATGACGGACGCCGCGACATACGCGCCAATGGCGATGAACAGTCCGTGCGCAAAATTCATCACATCCATCAGGCCGAAGACCAGGGTGAGTCCGGACGCCATGATGAAAATCAGCAGCCCCATCGCCAGACCAGCGATCGTAAGCGTGACCCAAGTCGACGAACTTCCTATCAGCAGGAGCGCCGCGATGACGACAGCAAACAGCAGCGCGACGGGGATCCAGTCCAGCTTCGCGCCGGGAAGCGCCTCGTCGTTGGGTGTGTCCATCGTGTTCACTGGTGCGTGTCGAGCGACAGGCCGAGCAGCCGGGTCTGCAGGGCCTCATCGCCTGCGAGCGCTGCCATCCGGCCGGAGTGCACGATGCGCCCGGAATCCATGACTGCGACGCTGTCACCCAGGGAGCGGGCCGCGTGAAAATTCTGTTCGACCATCAGGATCGTCGTGTCGGTTTTCTTGAGTTCGCGCAGCGCCTCGATCAAGTTGTTGATGATGGCGGGGGCGAGGCCCTTCGTGGGTTCGTCGATCAGGACCAGCTTTCGCGGCTCGATGATTGCGCGCGAAATCGCGAGCATCTGCTTCTGGCCGCCGGAAAGCAGGCCCGCGGGCAGGAACCAGAACTTCTTGAGTGCCGGGAAATAGCGGAACATCCAGTCGAGTCGCCCGTCGTCGAGCGGCCCGTGGCGGGCGGCAAGCTTCAGATTTTCCTGTACCGACAGGCCGGCAAAGATGCCCATCGACTCCGGCACGTAGGAAATACCCATGTTTGCGATCGTGGGGGTGTCCTCGCTGGCGATCTCGCTCTGTTCCAACCGGATCGAGCCGGAGGATGCCCGCCAGAGCCCGAGGATGGTGCGCAAGGTGGTCGTCTTTCCCGCCCCGTTACGGCCGAGCAGCATCGTCAGTTCGCCGCGTGGTACTTCGAAATCCACGCCCTGAAGGATGTGATAGTGCCCGATGTGGGTGTTTACCCCCGATAGTACAAGCAGCGCTTCAGGCATCAGCGAGAATTCCCAGATAGGCTTCCTGCACGATCGGGGAGGCAATGACCTCGGCTGGCTCCCCGTCGGCGACAAGCACGCCCTGGTGCAGCACGACAATGCGGTCTGAAAGCGACCGCACGACGTCCATCTTGTGCTCCACCAGAAGGATGGTCTTATCCTTCTGGTTCTTTATATCGCGGATCAACTCGAGGATCACCGGCACTTCCGCGACGCTCATTCCGGCGGTCGGTTCGTCGAACATGAAGATATCCGGTTCAAGAGCGAGCAGTATCGCCACCTCGAGTTTGCGCTGGTCGCCATGCGGCAGCGCCGACGCCAGATCTGCGCGGCGATCTTCCAGGCCCACGCGCGCCAGGAAGTGCTCCGCCTTCTCGATAAGTTCGGTGTGTCGGCCCCACATGGAGACCAGGTTGAGCCCGGTGCCGGCGCGGGCCTGGACCGCCAGGCGCACATTCTCCAACACGCTGAGATTGGGGAAAAGATTGGTCAGCTGGAAGGCACGGCCCATTCCTTTGCGCGTGCGCACCGGTGCAGAGTCCCCGGTGACGTCGCTGTTATAAAGCAGCACCTGTCCTTCGCTTGCACGCAGCTGACCGGATATGAGGTTGAAGTACGTCGTCTTTCCCGCGCCGTTGGGACCGACGATCGCGGTGAGCGTACCCGGGCGGAACCGGCAGCTCACGCGGTTGACCGCAACGTGGCCGCCGAAGCGGATCGTGAGGTCGCGAGTTTCGAGTGCCGGGTGTTCAGTGGCAGTCATCGGAGTTCGGCTCGATCGATCAGGCAGCCATGGCCTTGTGGCGAGAGCCACAGGACGCGGAAACCGCGGTTTCCGCGTCCCGGCACACGCTGTGCCGTGCCTACCGCTTGTTGCGGATCGGCAGGGGGATTTCCTTGGCCGGAATCTCGCGCACCAGATCGAGGAGATCCCACTCATTGGCCTGGTCCTTCTTGATCCGGAACTGATACATCGGCTGCATCGCCTGGTGATCCTCCTTGCGGAAGGTCATGGGGCCCTTGGGTGAGTCGAATGTCATGCCTTCCATCGCTGCAATCAGCTTCTCGGTATCCGTGCCGCCGGCTTTCTTGATTGCTTCCACAACTGCAATCCCGGCCGACATTCCACCGGCGGTGAAAAAATCTGGCGGGGCTCCGGCGAAGCGCTTCTTGTGCTCGGCGACCAGCCAGTCGTTGGTCTTGTTCTTCGGGAAACCGTAGTAATAGTAGATCGCCCCCTCCACGCCTGCGAATTCTTTCCAGGATTTCATGACGGGCAGGATGTTCCCCCCGGGCGCGAGGGTGATTCCAAAGCGCTCGGGTTTCAGCGCGGCAATCTTGGACAGGGGGTTGGCGCCCGCCCAGATGATACCGATGACCTTGGTGCCTTTTCTGTCCTTGAGCGCGTCGAACATTCGCTGTGCGGGCGCCGTGAAGTCCGTCGTCGCCTGCGGCACATACTCTTCGTGCACGATCGTCGCTTTGCTGCCGACGGCTGCGAGCGCTTCCTTGAACGCTTTTACCCCGTCGCGGCCAAACGCGTAGTCCTGGGCGAGCATTGCGATCTGTGCGTCCTGGGGAGTAGCGACCGCATTGGCGATCGCATCCTGGGTGGAGTTGCGCGCCGTGCGGAACACGTAGCGGTTCCACTTGTCGCCCGTAATCGAGTCGGCGACTGCAGGCTCGACCAGCAGGATCTTCTTGTACTCCTCCGCAACCGGCAGCATCGCAAGGGCCGAACCCGAGGAAGTGGGCCCGATCGCGATGTCGGCCTTGTCATCGCCATACGCGGCCGCCAGCTGGGATTTCCCAATATCCGGCTTGAACTGGCCGTCCTTCTCGATTAGCACGATCTTGCGGCCGAGCACTTCCATCTTGCCGCCGGTTGCGTATTCCAGGCCCATGAGCAGGCCGGCCTGCGTCTGCTTCGCGTAGGCTTCGAGCGGTCCAGTCTTGTCATAGACGTGGGCAATCCGGATTTCCTTGCTTTGCGCGAAAGCGCTGCCTGCCACGAACGCCAATGCGCCGACGGCAAGCCAACGGGACATCTGATTCATCATTCCTCCTGAGGGTCGGTGCGAACCGCTGTCTCTATCTAGCGGCGTTGGGCCGATTCAATTGCAAGCCCCGTGCCACGGTTCGTAAGGCTTTGAGTTCTATGGACAATCGGTAAAGACTGAATTCGCCATCGAGCAGAAGTGTCCAGTCTTCATGCAGTCTTGTAAAGGAACATTTTTTTAATCAGTTAGTTAGTCAATTTTTCTAGTGTATGTATTTCAGACATGCTGTCTGCTATGCGGACATTCGCTTGATTGACGCAAGCTTTTCGTAGAGGGTTGCCCGGGAGATTCCGAGCATTTTCGCAGCGGACACCTTGTTACCCTGGGTCGCTTCCAGCGCGGACCGGATCGAACTGCGCTCAAGCTCGGCGACCAGCTGAGGCAGCGGTCTCAACACCGCCCGCGCCGGCTCGCGCCGAGCCGAGGGCAGGATCGCGAAAAAATCTTCGGCGACCAGGCGGATGTTGTCCGTATGCATGGTTGCCTGTTCCAGGACATTTCGCAGTTCACGCACGTTGCCACGCCATTCGTGCGCTGCCAGCGCACCGATCGCGGAGGCCGTCGTCTCCCTTTGCGGCATCCCGGTACGCTGGGCGATGCTCTCAAGCAGGCTTTCACACAGGGCTTCCAGATCCGACAGGCGCTCGCGCAGTGAAGGCAAGCGAACCGGCAGGACGTTCAGCCGATAGTAAAGATCCTGCCTGAAGCGGCCTTCGTCGACGAGCGACTTCAGGTCACGGCTGGTGGCGGCGATCACCCGCACGTCCACCTCCGTCACATGATTTGAGCCGAGCTGCTCGATTTCGCGCTCCTGAAGGACACGCAGCAGCTTCGCCTGGAGCGACAGCGGCATGTCGCCGATTTCGTCCAGGAACAGGGTGCCACCGTCCGCGATCTTGAATTTTCCCTCGCGCCCCTTCCGATCCGCGCCGGTGTAGGCGCCTGGCGCCACGCCGAAGAACTCCGCTTCGAGCAGCGTTTCCGGCACTGCGGCAAGGTTGACGCCTATGAACGGTTTGAGCGCACGCGAAGAAGCGGCATGGATTGCATGCGCCAGCATTTCCTTGCCAGCCCCGGTTTCGCCTAACAGCAGGATGGTCGTGTCGAGCTGCGCAGCGCGGCGCGCCTGTCGCTTGACCTCGAGCGCCGCGGGGCTGGAGCCGATATAGCTTGCGAAGGTGTACTTCGGCCTGCGCTGCGCGGCGAGTTCCTTGCGCGTCTCGTCGAGTTCCCGTTGGAGTTTCGCAAATTTTCCGATCAGTGGTTGCAAGGTGGCCTCCGGGTGGTCGAACAGCACCATTCCCAGGGCACCGATGACCTCGCCTGCGCCATCGCGCAGCGGGATGCGGCTGACGACGAATGTTCCCGCCTTGTTGGTCATGAGGTCGACGAGAATCGGCTTGCCAGTCTCCACCACCTGGCGCATAAGGGTGTTCGGCACGACCTCTTCGACCGGCCTGCCGACAAACTCTTCGGTCTTTGCGAATCCGAGCGCGGGCAGAAAGCGCTTGTAACTCTCGTTGATCCACACGACCCGCCCGGCGCGATCGACCAGCATCATTCCCTCGCTCATGGTCGAAAAAAGGTCGAACATCGATTGCGCGGCGAGCTTCAACACGCTCTCCGCGTCGCGCGGGAGTCGGGGGTCCGTCATGGTCTGCTCCTGCGGTGGATGGGCCTCGACTGCGGGATCTTGCAGCGCGCCTACTGCTTTTCGGGCGGAGGCTTCGGTCGCTTGCCGACGACCACCGACACTTCTAATTCTTCCTGGCCGCGACGCAGTTTCAGGCGGGCACTGGCGCCGGGCTGGAGTCCCGCAACGAGGTTGAGCATGTTCTGCGGGTCCGTGACGGTTTTTCCCTCGATTCCCATCAGCACGTCCCCGGGCTTGATCCCCCCCTTGTCGGCGGGCCCGCCGCGCAGCACGCCTGCAATGATCGCGCCGCGAACGTCCTTCAGCTTGAATGATTCGGCCAGCGCTGGCGTGATTTCCTGCACCTCCACGCCGATCCATCCGCGCGTGACGCTGCCGGTCTTGATGATCGACTCCATCACCTGCTGCGCGGTCGACACGGGGATCGCGAAACCGATTCCCATCGATCCGCCAGAGCGCGAGTAGATCGCCGTGTTGATGCCAATAAGGTTGCCGGCAGCGTCCACGAGCGCGCCGCCCGAATTGCCGGGGTTGATTGCAGCATCGGTCTGGATGAAGTTTTCGAACGTGTTGATGCCGAGCTGGTTGCGGCCGAGGGCGCTGACGATACCGGAGGTCACCGTCTGCCCGACCCCGAACGGGTTCCCGATTGCCAGCACCACGTCGCCGACCCGCAGCGCGTCGGAGGAGCCGAAGGTGATCGCTGGCAGCTGCGCGGATTCGACGCGGAGCACGGCGAGGTCACTCTCCGCGTCGCTGCCGACCTGCTTTGCAAGGAGCTTTCTTCCGTCTGCGAGCAGCACCTCGATCTCGTCGGCGGCCTCGACAACGTGGCTGTTGGTGAGTATGTAGCCGGCGGGGCTCACGATCACTCCCGACCCGAGGCTGGACGAGCGCTCAGGCTGCTCGCCGAACTGCTCGCCGAAAAAACGCCGGAACAGCGGGTCGTTGAGGAACGGGTGGCGTGGCGCACGCACTTCCTTGCTCGTAAAGATGTTGACGACCGAAGGGGTCGCCTTCTTCACGGCATCGTTGTACGAATTCGCGCGAACGTTTCCCGAAATGGCATCAGGGGCGGTTTTCACCGCCACTATGCTGTCCGCGACGCCGTTGGTCACGCGGGAAGGAAGCCACTCCGGCTTCAGCGTCGAGACAACAAAAAGCACCGCAAGGCACAGGGTTGCAGTCTGAGAAAAGATGAGCCAAAGCCGTTTCATCCGGTGAATCTATCATATGCAATGCGGCCAACCCGCCTGCCCGAACGGGCCCGGATCGCGTTTGCGGGAAGCCTTCCGGGCTTACGGGAAAACCGACGCAATTCAGGCAGTTAGGCCATGATACTTGGCGTTTTGCATGACCGCCCGTTATAATCGTGCGCTTATCAGGACCAATCATTCTTTCCCAACGGGGTTTCTTCGATGAGTCAACAGGAAAAAGTCGACAAGATCCGCCGCAATCTGGTCGTCGGGACCGGCGTCGCGGGTGGCCTGGCGTCGGTCGGTATCGCGGCACCGTTTGCCGCTAGCTGGATGCCTTCCGAGCGCGCGAAGGCGGCCGGTGCGCCCGTACAGGCGGACATCAGCGGACTGGCTCCGGGCGAGATGCAGATCGTGGAATGGCGCGGCAAGCCGGTCTGGATCCTGCGTCGCACCAAGGAAATGCTTGCCGGGATCACCAAGAGTGACAGCAAGGTCTCCGATCCGAAGTCGGAAGTTCCCCAGCAGCCGGAATACGCCAAGAATGAATTCCGCTCGATCAAGGAAGAGATCGTCGTGCTTGAGGGCGTGTGCACGCACCTCGGATGCTCGCCGCAACTGAAGACCGTGGAGGCGCAGGCGGAGATGGGTGGCGATTGGGCGGGCGGGTTCTACTGCCCCTGCCATGGCTCGAAGTTCGATCTGGCCGGCCGTGTCTACAAAGGCTCGCCGGCGCCGATCAACCTTCCTGTGCCCCCGTATGCGTTTCTCTCAGACAACACCATCCTGATCGGCGACGACAAGAAGGGAGCGTAAGCCATGGCCAGTCCGATTGCGGCAGTATGGGGATGGATCGACGAGCGCATGCCCACGCTCGGCGAGGAATTCCGCAAGCATATGTCCGAGTACTATGCGCCGAAGAATTTCAATTTCTGGTATTACTTCGGGGCGATGTCGATACTGGTGCTTGTCATCCAGATCGTGTCGGGCATCTTCCTGACCATGAACTACAAGCCGGACGCCGCCCTGGCCTTCGGCTCGGTCGAGTACATCATGCGCGACGTGCCCGGCGGCTGGATCATCCGCTACATCCATTCGACCGGGGCCTCGATGTTCTTCATCGTGGTCTACCTGCACATGTTCCGTAGCCTGCTCTACGGTTCCTACAAGAAACCGCGTGAGCTTGTGTGGATCTTCGGCGTCATCATCTATCTGTGCCTGATGGCCGAGGCGTTCTTCGGCTACCTGCTGCCGTGGGGCCAGATGTCCTACTGGGGCGCGCAGGTGATCGTCAACCTGTTCAGCTCGGTCCCGTTCATCGGGCCGGACCTGTCTATCTGGATCCGCGGTGACTATGTCGTGTCAGACGCGACGCTCAACCGCTTCTTCGCGCTGCACGTGATCGCAATCCCGTTGGTGCTGATCGGCCTGGTCGCCGCGCACATCCTGGCGCTGCACGACGTGGGCTCGAACAATCCGGATGGCATCGAGATCAAGAAACACAAGGACGCCAACGGCCGTCCGCTCGACGGGATCCCGTTTCATCCGTACTACACGGTCAAGGACGCGGCGGGCGCGGTCATCTTCCTCGCAGTGTTTTCTGTGATCCTGTTCTTCGTGCCTGAAATGGGCGGGTATTTCCTCGAGTACAACAACTTCGTGCCCGCGGATCCGCTGAAGACCCCCCTGCACATCGCGCCGGTGTGGTATTTCACGCCGTACTACTCGATCCTGCGTGCGGTTCCGCCGCTGTTCAATTCGCAGTTCCCGGGCGTCATGGCAATGGGGCTGGCCACGATGATCCTGTTCCTGCTTCCCTGGCTGGACCGTGACCCGGTCAAGTCGATCCGCTACCGTGGCGGCTATTTCAAGTTTGCGCTGTCGGTGTTCGTGGTCACGTTCCTGATCCTTGGATATCTCGGCACTGAGCCGACCAACGTCTGGGGCCAGTTCGGTTCCTGGCTCGGCAACGCAGACCGGGCGACCGTTGCAGCCCGGGTGTTCACGCTGATTTATTTCGCGTTCTTCATCCTGATGCCCTGGTACACGGCCATGGACAAATCCAAGCCGGTGCCAGACCGGGTGACGATGTGAGAGCGGAGACTACGACCATGAAAAAACTGCTCATCGCCCTCGTGCTTTCCGTCGCTGGAAGCTTCCTGCCGCAGCTTGCAGCGGCTTCGGAAGCAGGCTACCGGTTGGACCGCGCGCCGATCGATTCGAACGACGTCGTCAGCCTGCAGGCCGGCGCGCGGACGTTCGTCAACTATTGCCTCAACTGCCACAGCGCCCAGTTCATGCGCTACAACCGGTTGAGTGACATCGGCCTCACGGAAACCCAGATCAAGGACAACCTCCTTCTCGCAGGAGACAAGGTCGGGGACACCATGAAGATTTCGATGACGCCCAAAGACGGCAAGGCATGGTTCGGCGTGCAGCCTCCTGACCTCACGGTGATCGCGCGTTCGCGCGGCGCAGACTGGCTTTACACCTACCTGCGTACGTTTTATCGCGATCCCAAGACCGCGTCGGGCTGGAACAATGCGGTTTTCCCGAACGTCGGCATGCCCCATGTTCTCTGGACCCTGCAGGGCCAGAAAGCGCTGGAGATTGCGAGCTCGCATGAGGGCGGGCATGGGTCCACCGAATACAAGTGGTCGGAAATTTCGTCCGGAACGCAGAATGCAACGCAGTACGACACCACGGTGCGTGACCTCGTCAACTATCTCGTCTGGATGGGCGAACCGTCGGCCAACGCGCGCAAGAAGATCGGCGTGGTGGTGCTTTATTTCCTCGGTGTCCTGTTCGTTCTCGCCTATGCGATGAAGAGCCAGTTCTGGAAGGATGTCCATTAGAAACGGCGCACGCCCAGCGTGTTTTCCTCCCGCACCCTCAGTCACCGGGAAACAGTTCCTGCAAGCCGGACGGGCCGCCTGTCCGGCTTTTTACTCTAAGGCCCTCGTATCATGATGCAACTTTATTCCGGCACCACCTGCCCGTTCAGTCACCGCTGCCGCTTCGTCCTCTACGAGAAGGGGATGGACTTCCAGGTGATTGACGTCGACCTGTACAACAAGCCGGAAGACATCGCGGTGATGAACCCCTACAACCGCCTGCCGGTGCTTGTCGAGCGCGACCTGGTGCTGTACGAGTCGAACATCATCAATGAATATATCGACGAGCGCTTTCCGCATCCCCAGCTGATGCCGGCAGACCCGGTGATGCGCGCGCGAGCGCGCCTGATGCTGTTCAACATGGAAGTCGAACTGTTCTCGCAGATCGACGCGCTCGATTCGGGAAAGGAGAAGCAGGTAGAGAAGGCGCGCGCGCACGTTACTGACCGGTTGACGGAGCTGGCGCCGATCTTCACGCGCACCAAGCACATGCTCGGCGACGATTTCACGATGCTCGATGTGGCGGTCGCACCGCTGCTGTGGCGCCTGGACCACTACGGGATCCGGCTGGGCAAGCCGGCCGCCCCGTTGATGAAGTACGCAGAGCGGATCTTCTCTCGGCCTGCGTTCATCGAGGCGCTCACCCCGTCCGAGAAGGTGATGCGCAAGTAATCCGGCGCATCCACCCGACAAGCGCATGTCGACCGAAGAAATACCGACCAAGCCCTACCTGTTGCGTGCCCTGTATGAGTGGTGCGTCGACAACGGCTATACGCCGCACCTGGCGGTCAAGGTGGATTCGCGCACCCAGGTGCCGGTCGAGTACGTGAAGAATGGGGAGATCACCCTGAACATCGGCCCCACGGCCGTGCACAAGATGCTGATCGGCAATGACCTGGTCGAGTTCTCGGCGCGTTTTGGCGGGATCGCGAGGCAGATTTCGGTGCCGGTTTCGAATGTCTACGCCCTGTACGGGCGCGAGACCGGCCACGGGATGACGTTTGAAATCGATGCGCCGAAGTCCTCGGTGCAGGTCCTGGCCGAGGCGGAGACTTTCGTGCCTGCTCCGGGGCAGGATGTTCCGCCGGAGCCGCCCCGCCCGACCGCAGGCGGCCGTCCCGCGCTGCGCCGGGTCAAGTAGCTACGAAACGCCGGTGTGACCGAGGTGGGTCTCCGGCTCATAATGGGTCGACCCTGGCCGAAGCGTTGAACGTTTGAAAAGAGTAGGTTGCACTGACGAAAAATCCGCAATATTTCGAAAGAAATATTTTTCAATCTCGAGAGCTATAGCGGCCTCCACGCCAATCTGTGTATCGATATAGATACAATGGAGAAATTTTCGCCGGCGACTTCCAGATTGCGCCAGAGAGTCCTTCGATGTCCTTCCGGTCCGCAGTCAGGCTTACGTCTACGCGAAGAAGGACCGACGCTCGTGACGCAGCATCGCGGAGACCGCGATCGCAGCGAATAGCACGAACCACCCCAGCGACCACTCGGCGATCGACAAACCGAGGAACCGCCAGGTGACCTCGGCACACTCGCCGGAGCCCTGGAAGAGCTTGGTGAGTGTCTTGGCCAGTGGAAAGTTTTCCATCATGAAATACAGGTCCGGGCCGCAGGCTGGCACCTTGTCCGCAGGCAGATGCTGGAGCCATACCTGCCTGCCCGCCGTGGCCGCCCCGCCCGCCGAGAGCAGCAGCGCGAACAGGCCGTAAAGGATCGCACCCGTGCGCCTGGGGCCATGCAGCGCGCCTGCCGCAAACACGAACAGCAGCCCGAAATAAAACCCCCGCTGGATCAGGCACAGGGGGCAGGGATTCTGCCCGCTGACATACTGCAGGAAGAAGCCGAAGCCGAGCAGCAGCGCGCAGGCGGCGGCACCGGCCGCGAAGACGCCGCGAATGCTCAGGATGCTGAATTTTTTCATGAGCTTGGGAGCATACACTGCCTGCTTCGCTATACTTGCGCCCTGCACGGGCCGGCTTAGCTCAGTTGGTAGAGCAGCTGATTTGTAATCAGAAGGTCGGGGGTTCGACTCCTCTAGCCGGCACCAGGTTCCATGGAGTCGCCCAACCGGTTCACCATGGAGACGAGATGGTCGCATTCCAAGCACTGCTCGACAAGTTTTCCGCTTGCGTAGCCACCAATGACGGCGCCGGGCTGGCTGCGCTGTTCACGCCGGATGGCGTGTACGACGACTATTTCTTCGGCGCACACAGTGGTGGAGCAGACATCGCGGCAATGCTCGCGCGCTTCCATGAAGGTGGCGAGCAGTATCGCTGGGAGTTCTACGACGCCCTTTCCGACGCCTGCATCGGTTACGCGCGTTACCGGTTCAGCTATCGTTCGAAAGTGCCCGGGTCCGCGGGCAAGCCGATCGTGTTCGAGGGGATCTCGGTAATGCATTTGCAGGATGGGCGGATCGCACACTACGCGGAGGTGTTCGACCGCGGAACGGCGTTCGTGCAACTCGGATTCCCGGCAGGCAAGGTGGCTCGGCTGCTGGAGAAGTATTCCGACGGGCAGAACGCGACGCCGGGATTCCAGGCGCACCTGGCGCGGTTCGGAAAAACAGCCTAGCGATCAGCCCGGGGGAGTGGCTTGAGCTTCCGTGCGTGCCTCGGATTCGATCGCGCTCATGCGGAACTTCTGCACCTTGCCGCTGGCTGTAGTCGGAAACTCGGTCACGAAACGCACAAGCGCCGGGATCTTGTAGCTGGCGACCTGCCCCCTGCACTTTGCGCGCAAACTTTCGGCGTCCAGCGTGGCCCCCGGTCGCAGCCGGATCCAGGCGCACAACTGCTCGCCGTAGAGAGGATCCGGAATCCCGAACACCTGTGCCTCGGCGATCTCGGGCAGCGTGTGCAGGAACTCCTCGATTTCGCGAGGGAAGATATTCTCGCCGCCGCGGATGACGATGTCCTTGATGCGCCCGACGATCGCCACGTAGCGATCTTCACGCATCATCGCGAGGTCCCCCGAGTGCATCCAGCCTTCGGCGTCGATGGCTTTGGCGGTGGCCTCCGGGTTGTCCCAATAGCCGAGCATCACGTGGTAGCCCCGCGCGCAGAATTCGCCCTGTGCGCCGATCGGCAGCGTCTCGCCGGTCGCGGGATCGACGATCTTTACCTCGGCATGCGGCAGGACGCTGCCCACGGTTTTTACGCGCTGTTCAAAGCTGTCTGCGTGCGAGCCCTGAGTCGAGATCGGCGAAGTCTCCGTCATGCCGTAGACCACGGCGACTTCCCGCATATGCATCTTTTCCGTGACTGCGCGCAGCACCTCCGCCGGGCAGGGTGCGCCGCCCATGAGGCCGGTGCGCAACGTTGTCAGGCGCTTCGGGTCGAAATCCGGGTGGTTGAGCATGGCGATGAACATCATCGGCACGCCATACACCGCGGTGCAGCGTTGCTTTTCTATGCTTGCGAGGCAGGCGCCCGGATCGAACGACTCTCCGGGGAACACTACCGTCGCGCCATGTGCGAACGCGCCCAATACGCCGACGACCATGCCGAAGCAGTGGAACATGGGCACCGGCAGGCAGATGCGGTCAGACTGGTCGAGGCCCAGCCTGGCGCCGATCTGGTTGCCGTTGTTGACCAGGTTGAGGTGAGACAGGGTTGCGCCCTTCGGCGCCCCCGTGGTGCCCGAGGTGTACTGGATGTTTACCGCGGATTGCGGCGCGACGGCCCCGGCTGCGCGCCGCAACGTCTCCGGGTCGAAGCCATCGGCGCGGGACACGAAATCAGACCAGCGCACGGTGTGGGGATGCGTGCTGTCGTCCAGCAGAATAAGGTGTTCAAGCGTCGGTGATTGCGCATGCACGGCAAGGGCGGCTTCGATACAGTTGAACGCCCGGATCGCCGGGGCAAGGAACAACGCCTTGCAGCCCGAATGCGCGATCACGTATCCCAGTTCGGCCTTGCGCAGCGCGGGGTTGATGTTGACGAGTACCGCGCCGACCCTCGCGACCGCGAATTGCACGACTACCCACTCCAGCCGGTTCGTGCTCCAGATGCCTACCCGGTCCTGCGCTGCAATGCCTGACGCCAGCAATGCCGCGGCGGCCTGATCGACGGTTTCTTCCAATTCCCGGAACGTGAGTGCACGGTCCTGCCACACGCTGATCACTGCCGCGTGCGCCGGTAAGCGGTCTGCGGCCCGCGACAAGACGTCGCCCATGCGAATATGCAGCAGCGGAGGTTCAGTGCCTCCCCGCGCGGTGGCCAAATCGACGCCGTTCATCGCCCGCATTTTACGTGAGCAGATGCTGCGGGCAGGCGATTGGCGCCCCGTTCCGCCAGTGCTCACCCGTGCGTCGGCGAAACGAGTTCTCAGCTGATTGCGGGGCCTTCCAGCAAGGGGCCGCAGAACGCCTGGCCCTTCTGCGCCTCGCGAACCCCGCGCAGCTTGCGCAGTGCCTCGAGCCTTTCTTCAGCGGCGATAAAGAAGCGAAACAGCACCTGGACCGATTCATAGAGTTCGCGGCCCCCCTCGGTCAGGGTAACCTTCCTGCCGGGGGATTCGAAAAGCGGCAGGCCGATCGTCTCGGTCAGCTTGCGCACCTGCACGGATACCGTGGGTTGGGCGAGGCAAAGCTCCTCGCCGGCGCGCGTGAAACTGCCCAGCCGCGCGACGGCCTCGAAGACCATCAGTTGCGGGAGCATGCCGTGGCGGAAGTAGCGGCGGATTGCGGCGTGACGCATGTGGGGAAACTCCTGTTGCAGGCGAATGCGCGACTGATCTGTTCACACAGGCAGGGTCTCGCGCAAACAAAAAGACCTTTGCCTGACTGGCAAAGGTCTCGCTTGCAACGTCGTTTCACGCTGCCAGGGCGACCGGGGCGGTAAACCTCCCGTGATGACGGCCGTCCTGCGAAAAGCTACTCCCCTTTGGGATGGCAATAGATTAGCAGCAGGGAAATCCGATTGCAACTTCCATCCGATGGCCTGGGTGAGGATTGCGATTTGCAATACCAGCCCCCCGCGCATGCCGGGATTGCGAACTTTCATTTTGCGCACCCGCCCGGGTTTGCATAATCGTCCCATGCACCAGTGGAGCTCCTGATGGACCTGCTTACTCCCGAATTCCTGTCCGCGCTTGCCGCCATCGTCGTCATCGACCTGGTGTTGGCCGGAGACAACGCCATCGTGATCGCACTCGCCGCGCGCAACCTGCCGCCGCACCTGAAGAATCGCGCCATCGTCTGGGGAACGCTGGGTGCGATCATTGTGCGCAGCGGGCTCACGCTTGGGGTGGTTTGGCTGCTGAAAGTTCCCGGCCTGATGCTCGCCGGCGGGCTCATGCTCCTGTGGATCGCGCACCGCCTGCTGACCCAGCAGGACAACGATGGACATGACTTCGCCCCTGCAGCCTCGTTCTGGGGCGCGATGCAGACCATCGTTATCGCTGACGCTGTCATGGGCCTGGACAACGTTCTCGCCGTGGCCGGCGCCGCGAATGGCAGCGCGCTGCTGGTCGTGACGGGCCTGCTGATCTCAATCCCGATCGTCATTTGGGGTTCGACCATGATCCTCAAGTGGGTCGAGCGCTTTCCTTCGATCGTCTATGTGGGCGGCGCGGTGCTTGCATGGACCGCAGCCAAGATGGTCTGCGGGGAGCCCTTCGTAAAGGCCTGGTTCGAAGAGGCGCGGATCATCGAATGGCCGGTCTACGTCGTGGCGATTGCCGGCACGCTGGGGTTTGCGTGGCTACATAACCGTCGCCGCGCTCCGGCGCCACAACACTCGTAAGCGGAGGTCATGGATGAAATTTCTGGTGCCTGTCAGCGGATCGGCTTCTTCGCTCGTCGCCGTGCGCTACGCGGCGCAAGCGGCGCGCAAGACCGACGACGAAGTGCTGCTCGTCAATGTCCAGCCGAGGTTGAATTCCCATGCGGCGCGTTTTGTCACGCGAAGCGCCTGCGCCGCTCTGCGCGCCGAGCGCTCCGAGGCGGCATTCAGCGAAGCGCGCCGGCTGCTGCGGGCTTCGGGCGTGCGGTTTGAATCCATTGCAGGCACAGGACGCTTGGCCGACAGCATCGCGGACATTGCGCGGCGTTCGCGTGCGCACCAGATCGTGCTGGGGGTTACCCGTCGTGCGGGATGGTGGCAGGCGCTGTTCTCTCAGGTTCCGCGCATCCTTGACCGCGCTGATATTCCGGTGCTGGTGATCGGCGGGGAACGGTCGGGTGCGTTTGAGCGCTACGCCGTGCCGGCGTGCGTCGGGGTGGGCGTCACGCTGTTGATTGCGGCGGAATAGCCCGGCGGTCTTCGCCGCGCAAAAAAAAGCCCGGAAGACCGGGCCTTTTCCTGTCGAGGCGAAGCTTAGACGGCCTTGATGTCCGCCGCCTGCTTGCCCTTGGGGCCGGTGCGCTCTTCGTACTGGACGCGCTGGCCTTCTTTCAGCGACTTGTAACCGTCCATCTGGATCGCGCTGTGGTGCGCGAACAGGTCCTCGCCACCCGCCTCGGGTGTAATGAATCCGAAGCCCTTGCTGTCATTGAACCACTTCACTGTTCCGATTGCCATCTTGTGTTTCCTTTCTATTGAGCCGCGGCAAATCCGGGCCACGGCGCCGGTGCGAGAAAACCAAGAAAGGGAACTTGAGGCCAACTATGCCGGGCGCTCCACGATGAGAGCGCGCACGATGAGGGGACTGCGAATTCACTGCTTGAGGATCTTGCTAAACGCATCATAACATGCGGCGCGATCCGGCGCGCACCGCCTGCGCTCGCCTCATTTTCCCGCGCCGCGCGGGGCGGCCTTGCGAGAGCGTTTCCCGCGGCGCGCGTCCTTCGATTGCGGCAGCGGAAGCGCGGTCTGGTATTTCACCTGCTTGAGCGCGAAGCTCGAGCGGATGTTGCCGACGCCGGGAATGCGCGTGAGGAAATCAAGGATGAAGCGCTCGAGTGCCTGCACGTCAGGAACCACGACGCGGATCAGGTAGTCGGCGTCGCCGGTCATCAGATAGCACTCCATCACTTCGGGGCGCGCCCTGATCGCGCGCTCGAAGATCTCCAGCGCCGATTCCACCTGGCGTTCGAGTGTCACCTGGATGAACACGCTCACCGTCAGGCCCAGCGCGAGCGGATCCAGCAGCGTGACGTAGCGCCGGATGATCCCGCCCGCCTCCAGGGCGCGCACGCGGTTGAGGCATGGCGAAGGTGAGAGATGGACCGCGGCGGCGAGGTCGACATTGCTGAGCCGGGCCTCCTCCTGCAGGCGAGCCAGGATCTTCCAGTCGGTTGCATCCAAGTCAGATTTCGGCATTTTGTACTTTATACATATGCATATGAAGCATATTATGCCTTTATCATGCATACGGACAAGCAACAACAGCAGCACCTGCGGCCGACCAGCGGATAGACTGCCAGCCATGGCTGACCTTTCCGATATTGTCACTTCCGCGTTCTGGCGCGTGAACCCGCCGGACGCCGACCCGGCGGAAACGCGCGAGTGGCTCGACGCGTTCGACGCGCTCGTGGCCGTCGAAGGGCGCGAGCGCGCGACCTTCCTGCTGCGCAAGCTGTTTGAACATGCCCGGGCGCGGCGCGTGCCCATGCCACCGGTGATGAACACGTCGTACCGAAACAGCGTGCAGCTCGAAGCTCAGCCGCAGTTTCCCGGCGACCTCGAAATCGAAGCGCGGCTCGGGTCGCTTGTGCGCTGGAATGCGATGGCGATGGTCGTGCGCGCCAATCGCGCGCATCCCGAGCTCGGCGGGCATATCGCAAGCTACGCGTCGGCGGCCGACCTGTTCGAGGTGGGCTTCAACCATTTCTTCCGCGCCGGGCAGTCCGGCGACCTGGTGTATTTCCAGCCGCATTCGGCGCCCGGGGTGTACGCCCGTGCGTTCCTCGAGGGGCGCATCGCAGAAGCCCAGCTCGACAGCTATCGCCGCGAGACGGGTGGCCGGGGGTTGTCCTCCTATCCCCATCCCTGGCTGATGCCCGATTTCTGGCAGTTTCCCACCGGCTCGATGGGGCTGGGGCCGATCAGCGCGGTTTACCAGGCGCGCTTCATGCGGTACCTCGCCGACCGCGGCCTGCTCGACACTGCGGGGCGCAAGGTCTGGTCTTTCGTCGGGGACGGGGAAATGGACGAGCCCGAGTCGCTCGCCGGGCTTTCGATCGCGGCGCGCGAGGGCCTCGACAACCTGATCTTCGTGGTCAACTGCAACCTCCAGCGCCTCGACGGGCCGGTGCGCGGCAACGGTTCCATCGTCCAGGAACTCGAGGGCCTGTTTGCGGGTGCCGGATGGAACGTCGTCAAGCTGCTTTGGGGCGGCGACTGGGACGCGCTGTTTGCGCGCGACGAGGAAGGCGTCCTGCTCAAGCGGCTCCACGAGACGGTCGACGGCGAATTCCAGACCTATGCTGCCACCGACGGCCGCTCGAACCGCGAGCACTTCTTCAACAAGTACCCGGAGCTCCAGGCGCTCGTTGCGCACATGACCGATGCGGACATCGACCAGCTGCGGCGCGGCGGCCACGACGCGGTGAAGATCCACGCCGCCTACGCGGCGGCCATGAACCACAAGGGCCAGCCTACCGTGATCCTCGCGCAGACCAAGAAGGGCTACGGAATGGGTCATGCGGGGCAGGGAAAAATGGGCACGCACCAGCAGAAAAAACTCGACGCCGAGGCGTTGCGCGCCTTTCGCGACCGGTTTTCCCTGCCGCTGTCGGACGCCGAGGTCGAGGCGGTGCGCTTCTTCACGCCGGGCAAGGACAGTGCGGAGATCAGGTACCTGCACGCGCAGCGCCAGAAGCTGGGCGGCTATCTCCCTGCGCGCAGCGACGCGTGCGAGGCGCTGCCGGTGCCGGCGCTGGCCAGTTTCCAGCGGCTCCTGGAAGGAACTCGCGACCGGGAGCAGTCGAGCACGATGATCTTCGTGCAGATGCTCTCCCAGTTGCTGAAGGACCCGAAGATCGGGAAGCGCGTCGTGCCGATCGTGGCGGACGAGGCGCGCACGTTCGGGATGCAAAGCCTGTTCCGCCAGGTCGGCATCTACTCGGCAGTCGGACAACTCTATGAGCCCGAGGACAAGGACGAACTCCTCTATTACAAGGAAGCCAAGGACGGGCAGATCCTCGAGGAAGGCATCACCGAGGCGGGCGCGCTGTCCTCATGGGTCGCCGCGGCCACGAGCTATAGCGCCCACGGCATTGCCATGCTGCCGTTCTACATCTACTACTCGATGTTCGGTTTTCAGCGGGTCGGCGACCTGGTCTGGGCGGCCGCCGACCAGCGCTCGCGCGGTTTCCTTGTCGGCGCCACCGCCGGTCGCACCACCCTCTCGGGGGAGGGGCTGCAGCACGAAGACGGTACCAGCCACCTGATCGCGTCGACGATACCCAATTTGCGTGCCTGGGATCCGTGCTTTGGCTACGAGCTTGCGGTGATCGTGCAGGACGGTGCGCGCCGCATGCTGGAAGCCGGCGAGGACGTGTTCTATTACCTCACCGTCATGAACGAGAACTACGTGCATCCGGCGATTCCGCAAGGCGCGCAGGAAGGCATCCTGCGCGGAATGTACCGGCTGCAAGCGAATGACGCGGCCCAGGTGCAGCTGTTCGGTTCAGGCACGATCCTGCGCGAAGTGATTGCGGCGGGCGAGTTGCTCAAAGCGGATTGGGGTGTCGCTGCAGATGTCTGGAGCGTGACCAGCTTTTCCGAGCTCGCGCGCGAAGGGATCGAGGTTGAGCGATGGAATCGCCTGCATCCGCTCGAGCCTGCCAGGAAGAGTTGGGTCGAGCAATGCCTGGAGGGTGCGCGGGGTCCTGCGATTGCGGCGTGCGACTACGTGCGTGCAGTGCCGGAGCTCATCCGCGCGCAGATGCCGCGCAAATACGTCACGCTCGGCACCGATGGCTTCGGGCGCAGCGACACGCGCTCGGCGCTGCGCGATTTCTTCGAAGTCAGCAGCGGGCATATCGTTGGCGCTGCGTTGTCTGCGCTTGCCGACGCGGATCCGAAATGGCGGGAGAAAGTTGCGCAGGCGATCGCGCGCTACGGCATCGATGCCGAGCGCCCGGCGTCCTGGCAGCGCTAGGCCCCGCCTAGAACAGGTGAACCGCGTTCGGCCAGAAAAAGCCGATCAGGCAGAACACGACTGCGGCGACACCCAGACCTGCGGAGGCCCAGCCGAGCGCAATCACGCTGGTGATCACTTCGGCAGACGCCAGCACGATTGCGATCTGCACGGAAGCCGACGCGACCTCGTAGTGGTGATAGGACGCCAGCGCGCGATCGCGGTCCTTTTCCGCCTGCTTCGCGCGCTGCGTGAGCTGGTCGCGCCCCTCGTTGGTCTCCGGCTCGGACTGGTAGCGCTCCGCGGTTTTCCTCCATTTTTCGATCTGCTTGGCGGCTGCCTCGGATGGCTTGTCGCCCGATTGCGCAGCAAGATTGTCGGCCGCAGTACGGATGGTGGTCTGGCGCAGGGTCTTGGCCTGATAGAACGCCCACAGGTTGGATGCCTTGATGTTCGCGCTCAGTGCCTCCGTTTGCGCGCCTTTGCCCAGCATCTCGGAAAACGCAAGCACGACAGCGAGGATCGCGATCTGCAGTGCGATCTTCTTGTTGGACGGGTCGACATGGGCGCCACCGGACATGGTGTGTTTCCTTATGTGTTTCCTACCGGGAAGGTGCGCGCATTCTACGCGCGCGGCGCAGCACGCACGGCGCGCAGCCCGCGAAGTAGCGACTTGCCGCGGGATGACAGAGAAGCGCGGTCGGGCGTATCCAGTCCCTGCGGGTCAAACCGGTATCGATAGTGGAGGCCTGCCAGGTCCTCGAGTTCGCGGCGTGCGTGGCTATCCAGGCCGGCCGAAGCGCGTGGAAGCCAGTCGAGCAGCGCCTCTCCGCTGGCTCGCGGCACCTTCTTCGCCAGCGCTGCCTCGATGGCGAAAAATTCCGAATCGCCTCCCGGCTTTTCCGCGGCCGTGCCGCTGTGTCGTCCGGCGAGCCGGACCAGGCCGCCCTCGGTAACGAGTTTCCACACCAGGATGAAGGCCGCCAGCCCGACGACAACCCAGGCGAGAACGCGGGTTTCGCTGTCGTCACGGGTGCTCCAGCGAAACCCCGCCCAGCGCAGGAAATCGACGAATCTCTGCGCCGCAGGGGCGAGCGCCTCCTCCTCGGAAAACCAGACCGCGGGCGTCGTGTCGAGATCGACCCACTGGCCCTCGACAAAGGCGCGGGTCCACGCATGCGCATGGCGTTCGCGCACGATCCACGCCCCCTCCCAGTTGCTCCAGTCACCGATGGCGAATCCAGTCGCATAGCGCGCAGGTATCCCTGCGGTGCGCAGCAGCAGCGTCGCCGCGGTCGCAAAATATTCGCAATGACCGCGCCGGGTGGTATTGAGGAATTCGGCCAACGGGGTTTCCGACCCCGGGATCAGATCCGAGAACGGGTGGTTCCTCACCGTTGTGTATTTGAAACCGGCAAGGTAGGACTTCACCCGCGCGGCGGCGGTGGCCGGGGGGAGCCCCGCCAGGCCGAGCTGCCGCGCGAGCGCTCCCAGCGCCGGCCGCTCCTTTTCGGGCACGTCCAGGTCTTCGCCGCTTGCTGCCGCATAGGCCGTCGAGCCTGCCTGCGGCGCCGGGGGATAGAGCGCGCTGTAAAAGGTCCACGGCACCTCCATTTCCGCCTGCACCGCGCCAAAGCTGTTGCTGCGCACGCGGCTGGCGACGAGATCGGTCACGCCCGTCGCATTCAGCGGCAGGGCCAGCAGGGTGCGACCGCCCTGCACGCGTTGTGAAAGGCGCAACCGCTTTTGCGCACCGGGAGGCACCCCGGGGTCGAGCGAAAACAAGGTTCCGTCCCCGCTTGCGCGCAACTGCTCGAGGCCGCCCTGGCGCGCGAGCCAGGTGGTGCCGGCATAGTGGTTGTAGCTTGCCTGGTGCAGAAGCTCGGGTTTGTCCCGTCCGTCGCGGTCGGCGTACACGCGCATTACGATCGCATCCTCGAACTTAAGCCGGCCCAGTTCGCCGATTCGTGTGGAGCTGCGGTAGGGGTCGGCGACCGGACCGCTGAACTGCCAGTCGATGATCCAATCTTCCACGATCGTCTGCAGCGTGAACAGCCCGGACTGGACGCCGAAGCCGGCCGCCACTGCAAAGCCGAGCGCCGCGAGCCACGGCACATAACTCACCCGCGAGGGCTTTATCCGGATCAGTGCCGCCGACACGATCAGCACCACGCCGATGAAGTATCCATAGCCTTCCCGGTTCGCCATGCCCGAGGCGATCAGGATCAGCGCGAGGTAGGGGCCGGTCAGATCCACCTTCGGGTCCCGCACCTTTTCGCCCCGCGCCTTCTGCCTGCGCAGATACCTGAAGAGCGCGGTCATCGGCACTCGGCCGTCGACGCCCATGGTCTGCGCGAGCATCAGCGGAAGCGCGACCCCCGGGAGCCAGACGAGCGAATCGTGGACCCCAAGGCGCAAGCCGTCGGTCGCGATGAACGAGGCCGCAACGGCGACATACAGGATCATCGTGAGGTCGGCGATGCGATGCTGGTCGCGTTCGGTGAGGTCCAGGCGCAGCTGCGTCAGCGCGGGCAGCAGCATCGCGAGAGCAAACCCCGCCGACGCGAACCCGTTCCGCGTCTGCCAGCCCCAGAATGCGAGTGCCGCTGCGAGCAGCACGGGCGCGATATGCGCGCGCGGCGGCGGG
Source organism: Burkholderiales bacterium (assembly GCA_038211455.1). Taxonomy (GTDB): domain Bacteria; phylum Pseudomonadota; class Gammaproteobacteria; order Burkholderiales; family SG8-39; genus SZAS-79. Next base: position 16,760 of record JBBQVP010000017.1, on the reverse strand, counting down.
GCTTCAGCGGAGACGTTGGCGTTCAGGGTCGCGCTCATGCGAGTCCCGCAAGGCCGTGCTCAATCCTGCCCGGCTGCAGTACGAGCAGGCCCTCGGTTTCGGCAGGCGGCGTGTCGCTGACCAGCAGCACCCGCACACCCAGCCCTGCCGCAGTCAACGCGCCAACCAGCTTCCTGCGCGGCGCGTCCCAGGCGAGCAACACGAACACGGCAGACGACAGGGTGCCGCGCTTTGCGAGGACTTCGCGCGCGAGTTTGTCGAAGTCCTCCTCCCGGGACGGTCCCAGCCCGGCGAGCACTTCAAGCAGGTGCACGTTCGATGCCTCGCCGCGCCCGGCCGTGTGGCATTCCGTCTCGCCGGCCACGAACACCAGATCGAGCAGGCATTCCTGGGTGTCGATCGTGTAGACAAACGACGCGGCGATCGAGACGGCCTCCTCGAATGCCTCGGTTTCACTCGTCGCCCCGGTGTCGAGCACCAGTGCATGGCGTTCGAAGAACTCGGTTTCGTATTCCTTCACGACCGGCTCGCCGGTGCGCGCAAAACTCTTCCAGTGCACCCGCCGCAGGCTGTCACCGGGACGGTACTCGCGCAGGGCGAGGAACTCTTCCGAATCGCCGATCGAAGAGGCAAGCGCATGCCCGCCCGGCTGCAGCAGGCGCTGCGCCGGAAGCAGCACCTGGGGCAGGCGGTAGCGCTTTGGCAGCACGACGAGCCGGTCGGGCAGCGGCAGTCGCGCGCGCCCGTAGGCGAGCCCGAACGTGTCGGGCCGGATCACGTCGATCCCGGCGAACGCAAGCACGCCGCGCCTGCGCGGCACCAGCGTTGCGCGCAGCTGGGACTGTGCGCCGGCGGGCATCAGCGCCAGCGCGGCGCCGTCGTTGACCGAGTTGCGTTCCGGCAATCGGCGCTGGACCAGGTGGCGCCAGCGGAAATAGCCGCCCTTGCGATCGACCCAGTTGCGTCTCGCCTCCCCGGGCTCCCGCGCCCGGCGGAACTCCGCGTATCCGGGCCGCTGGCCGTCAAAACGCTCGCGCACTTCGAGGTCGGCCAGCGGGCGGGTCCCCTCGTTGGCGAGCGTGACCCGGTAGCTCAGTTCCTCGCCGGCGGTTGCGAAGCGGGGAAGATGGCGCCGAACGCGCACGCGCGCGCGGAACATCAGGCTCAGGGCCGCCGACAGCGCGAGCATCGCGGCGAGCAGGGAAAATACTTGGGATGAGAGCGACTGGTGCGTATCGAGCCCGACGATCGCGGCCATGAACGCGCTCATGGCGACGAGTTTGCCCGCCCCGGTCAGGCGCTCGCGCACGACGCGGTCGAACGAGGTGACCAGTCGTAGCAGCGTGTAGTGAAGCCGCCGCATGGCAGCGGACCTAGGCGGGAACCGGGACCGAATCGAGCGCGTCGGCAACGATCGACGCGCCGCTCGCGCCGGCGTAGCGCGCCTGCGGCTGGAGGACGATGCGGTGTGCGAGCACGCTCTGTGCCGCTTCGCGCACGTGCTCGGGCCGCACGAACGATTCGCCGTCGATCAGCGCCAGCGCGCGCGCGACCTGGGTGAGCGCAATCGATGCGCGCGGTCCGCAGCCCAGCTGCACAGTCGAGGCCTCGCGCGTCGCGCGGGCGAGCGCGACGATATAGGCCTTGAGTTCGTCTGCGATCCGCACCGCGTGCGCCGCGGCGCGCGCGCCGAGCACCTCCTCGTGGCTTGCGACCGCGACGATCGATGCCAGCGGATGTTCGTGTTCCTGCGCGGTCAGCATCGCCACTTCCATGGCCGCATCGATGTAGCCAAGCGACAGGCGCATCGCAAAGCGATCCATCTGCGCCTCGGGCAGCGGATACGTGCCGCGAAACTCCACCGGGTTCTGGGTGGCCATCACGAAGAACAGCGGGTCGAGGCGCTGCGTGCGCCCCTCCACCGTGACCTGGGCCTCGCCCATGACCTCGAGCAGCGCGGACTGGGTGCGCGGGCTGGCGCGGTTGATCTCGTCCGCGAGCAGGATGCTGGTGAACACCGGTCCCTCGCGGAACTCGAAGTTCTGCTCGCGCGGGTTGTAGATCGACACGCCAAGGATGTCGGAGGGCAGCAGGTCCGGGGTGAACTGGATGCGCGCGAACGGCGCGCCGATCGACTGGGCCAGCGCCTTGGCCAGCGTGGTCTTGCCGGTGCCGGGCACGTCCTCGATCAGCACATGGCCGCCGGCCGAAAACGCAGCCAGCAGTTTTCTTATCGCGGCGTGCTGGCCCTGCAGCACGCGCTCGATATTGGTCGAAACGCGACCGAGAACGGCGCGCGCCTCGGCGGCGGGCAGGGCGGGAATGCGGGTGGACGGAGCGTTCATCGCGAACGTTGGTCGTTGTGGGCAGGCATTAGTTTACGTCGGTTCGCGTTGGTGCTCGTCCAGCCGAAGAAGGGGATGCATCCGGTCCAGGCTCCAGGCTTAAAATTATTCCAAAATATTTCAGACAATCAAGTACTGGAGACGGTTTCCGGTCAGTCTGTGTATCGATATCGGTACATTCGCTAAGACTGGCCGGGTCCGGTCAATGTCCTGTGGGCGGCCCGCCGCCTACAGCGAGGCGGCCAGTTGCGCACCCTCCAGCATCGCGCGCTTGGCATCCAGTTCGCCTGCTTCCTTGGCTCCGCCGATAAGGTGGGGTTTGCGGCCGAGGGCCTGCACGCCGGCCAACAGGTCGCGTTTTGGCTCCTGCCCGGCGCACAGGATCACCGTGTCGGCCGGAATGCACTGCTCCTTTCCTTCGACCACGATGTGCACCCCGGCGTCGTCGATCCGGCGGTACTCGATCTCCTTGATCATCGCGACGCCGTTGCGCGCGAGTTCGATGCGATGCACCCAGCCAGTGGACAGTCCGAGTGTCTTGCCAAAGGAGGAAGCTGAGCGCTTGAGCATGGTGATGCGGTGGGCCGGATGCGCTGCGCCCGGTCCGCCGGGAACCAGGCCGCCGGAGGCGGTCCCGTCTTGCGTCACGCCCCAGTGTTCGGCGAAGGCATTCGGGTCGGTCTGTGAATGGCCGTTCTTTTCCAGCAGATACAGCGCGACGTCGAATCCGATCCCGCCTGCGCCGATGATGACGACGTTGGCGCCGACCTTGGTGCGGCCAAGAAGCACATCCACATAGCCGACGACCTTGGGGTGATCGATTCCCGGGATCGCCGGGACGCGCGGGTCGATCCCGGTGGCGAGCACCACCTCGTCGAACGCGGCCAGTTCTTCACCGGAGGCCGCTTTGCCAAGTTTCAAGGTCACGCCGGCCCGTTTCATGCGCTCGGCGTAGTAGGCGATGCTCTCGCCGAACTCCTGCTTGCCGGGAATCTGCTTGGCGAGGTTGAACTGGCCACCGAGCGCCGCGGCCTGCTCGAACAGCGTGACCGCATGGCCGCGCTCGGCAGCAATCGCGGCGCAGGAGAGGCCGGCTGGCCCGCCGCCAACCACCGCGATGCGCTTCTTCGAGGTCACCGGAAGGTAGGCGAGCTGGGTCTCGCGTCCGGCACGCGGATTGACCAGGCACGAGGCGAACTGGCCGGAGAAGATGTGGTCGAGGCAGGCCTGGTTGCAGGCGATGCAGATGTTGATGCCCGCGCGGTCACCGGCCTTGGCCTTGTTTGCGAACTCCGCGTCGGCGAGCATGCTGCGCGCGAGAGACACCATGTCGGCATCACCGCGCGCGATGATTTCCTCGCCGATTTCGGGCGCGTTGATGCGGTTGGAGGCGATCAGTGGGATCTTTACAGCCGCGCGCAGCCGGCGCGTGGCCCAGGCAAAGCCGCCGCGCGGCACGGCCTGGGCGATGGTCGGGATGCGCGCCTCGTGCCAGCCGATGCCGGTGTTCAGGATGTCGGCGCCCGCAGCTTCGATCGCGCCGGCCACCTTGAGAATTTCGTCACCGTTCAAGCCCCCTTCGACCAGTTCGAGCGAGGAGATCCGGTAGATGATGATGAAGTCCCGCCCGACTGCCGCGCGCACGCGTCGCATGACTTCGACTCCGAAGCGCATCCGGTTTTCGAGGCTGCCGCCCCAGTCGTCGGTCCGCTGGTTGGTGCGCAAGGCGAGGAACTGCGTGATCAGGTAACCCTCCGAACCCATGATCTCCACGCCGTCGTAGCCGGCTTCACGCGCGAGCACGGCCGCGCGCGCGAAGGCCTCAATCGTGGCTTCGATTTCCGCGCTGCTCAGTTCCCGCGGCGCGTTCGGGTTGATCGGCGAGCGGATCGGCGAGGGCGCGACGATGCGCGCGTGCTTGCCGTAACGTCCTGCGTGCAACAGCTGGAGCAGGATCCGGCCGCCGGCGGCGTGCACTGCGCGGGGCATAGGCTTGTGCCGCTCGCAGTCCTCCCGGCTGGCCATTTCCGCCGGGTGAGGGCCGAGATTGCCGGCGTCGTCCGGCGAGAACCCGCCGGTCACGATCAGCGCCGCGCCGCCCGCGGCGCGCTCGGCGTAGAACGCGGCCAGGCGCTCGATGCCGTCGGGCAGTTCTTCGAGGCCGGTATGCATCGAACCCATCATGATGCGGTTGGGCAGCGTGACGAAGCCGAGATCGAGCGGCTGGAACAGATGTGGATACGCAGACATGATGCCTCCCTTTGGAGGCGCGATTGTAGCGGCAGCGCCCGCCAGGAAGGGGTAACGGGGGAACCTGGGTTCCCCTGTTCCGAGGAAGGGGTAACGGGGGAACCTGGGTTCCCCTGTTCCGACTACGCCCGGCGTTTGCGCTCCATGCCCAGCAGTTTCACCTTGCGTTCCAGCCCCCAGGCATAGCCGCCCATGCCGCCATCGCTGCGCACGGCACGGTGGCAGGGAATCACCAGCGCGAGCGGGTTCGCCCCGCAGGCGCTGCCCACCGCGCGGACCGCCTTCGGCTCGCCGATCGCGAGCGCGATGTCCTTGTAGGTGCGGGTCTGGCCGCGCGGAATCGTGCGCAGGGCGGCCCAGACGCGCTGCTGGAATATCGTTCCGCGGATGTCGAGCGGCAACTTGCCCAGCGTCGCGTCGCCCGATATGAATCCGAGCACGCTGTCCTTCGCACTTTTCAGGACCCGCCGGTCCGGCCGGAGCACCGCTTCGCTGAACTCCGCGGCCAGCAGCTTGCCGAGCGCCTCGGGGTCGTCGCCAAGCTTCACCGAACACAGGCCGCGTCCGGTGGAGGCGAGCAGGATCCAGCCCAGCGGCGAGGCGAACGTCGTGTAGGCGATCTCCTGCCCCTTGCCTTTGGCACGATAGGCCCTCGCGGCCATGCCGAGACCATCCGCGGCTTTTTCGTAGAACCGGGAGAGCGAGCCATAGCCCGCGCCGAATACCGCATCGGTCACACGGCTACCACCGGCGAGCGCGCGCTTGGTGTCCTCCAGTCGCAGCGCCTGCTGGAAGTCCCTGGGCGAGAGGCCGAGGGCACGCTTGAAGCTGCGCTGCAGGTGAAACGGGCTCGCGCCGACTGCGCGGCCGAGTTCTTCGAGCGTGGTGCGCTCCCCGCGCCGCGCCTCAAGGAAGGCACGCGCCCGGTCGATCAAAGTGTGTGTGGCGTCCATGCGTGGCAGAGTAGCGAAACCGGAGGCGCAAATCCATCCGGTTCTTGCGCAGGCGCGGTATCCTTTGCGCCAGCATGCAATCCATCCACGCAACGGCGCGATGAGCACGCCAGCCTTCCGCTGCGGCGCGATAGACGTGCTGCGCATCAAGGAGACGCTGGGCGCGGCGTTTCCGCCCGAACACCTGCTGCCCGGGTTGCCGCCCGACGCGATCGCAAAGCATATCGGCTGGCTCGCGCCCAACTACTACCACGCGGCGAAGAAGTGCTTCGTGATGGGCACCCATTCGTGGCTGCTGCGTACCGCACACCACACGATCCTGGTCGACACCTGCATAGGTAATCACAAGCCTCGGCCGAACTCGCCGGGGTTCAACAATATCGAGCAGCCTTACCTTGAGCGGCTCGGGCAGGCGGGGTTCAGGCCGGAGGACATCGACCTCGTGCTCTGCACCCACCTGCATGTGGACCACGTGGGCTGGAACACGCAATTACGCGACGGCCGCTGGGTGCCGACCTTCCCGAACGCAAAAGTGATGTGCTCGAAAGCGGAACTCGCATCTGCCGAGGCCAAGGTAAACGGCACGCACGGTGACGCGGACGACCGTGCGGTCTGGCTGGACAGCCTCCTGCCAGTGCTCGAGGCGGGCCTGTTTCAGACCATCGAAGGGGAGCACGCAATCGAGGATGGATTGACCATCGAGCCGACGCCTGGCCACACGCCCGGACATGTGGTGCTGCACGCAGCGTCCGGGGGTGAGCGCATGCTGTTCGCGGGCGATCTCTGCCACCATCCGCTGCAGGTCTACTACCCCGAGGTGAACAGCCGCTTCTGCGAGGACGCGGCCGGGGCGCGGGCCACGCGGCGGCGGATCCTTTCCGCCTGCGTGGAAAGCGGCGCGCTGTTCGCGCCGGCCCACTGGGGGCCGCCGCACGCGGCCCGTATCGAGATGCGGGCCGGCGCGTTTGCGCTCAACTGGCCGTAGGCGGCGCGTTTCAGAACTTGTAGGCCACACCCAAGCTGGTATAGGAATTCGTGCGGCGCTCGACGAGCGGGCTGTGCGCCGCGTCGCCATGCAACCGGCGCGCCTCCAGGCTTCCAACCATTACCCAGTTCGTACCCAGGTCATAGGACCAGAGCAGGCCGAGGCTTGCAAACATCAGCCCGCTGTCCGCACTGAATCCCGCCAGGCCGGTGGCGGTCGACTGCTGCGGCGGAATGCCATAGAGGGAACCGACTGCCTTCGCATTGCCCGAGGTTGTCTGGCCGAAAACGCCGGCGGAGAAATTGCCGCTCTGGAACACGCCGACGCTCAGGCGCATATCGGCCTGGGTGCCGCGAGCGGCATCGGTGTGGCGGCGCACGCGCGCGAGCAGCGTAACCGGCACCCGTCCGAACTTGTGGTCCCATTCGATCTGCGCGCCGAGCGAAGCGCCGATGTCGAGGTTCGCTACGTTGCGATTCCTGAGGAAGTCGGAATCGCTTTGCTTGCGTCCGGGTTCGTAGGCAAGCTGGGCGCCCACATGCAGTCCCGGCGCGAGTTCCATGCGTGCGCCGCCTTCCAGCACGCCCTGCGTGGAGCGGATGAACCAGGGATGGCCGAAATAGCGGATCACGGGCACCAGTTCGGTGTTCTGCGAGGCCGCGCCATCATAGGCCGGGCGAAAGCGGATTCCCGGCCCGATCATCGCGCCATTGGAAAGTTCGGCGACGGCAGGCAGGGGCAATAGCGAAAGGCTTGCGAGCGCCGCGTACAGTAACGGGCGCGTGGCGCGAAGAGCGGGTTTCATGGGCATGGGGACTCCATTTCGGATCCATGGCGAAAATCGACCGAACGGCCATTCTCGGTGGGGCGACAGGATCGCTCGGTACGTTTGCGTACGTAGCGGGACAAACGCATACTGGCGTGACGCTATCCGGGCGATCCAGCCGATGCGTTGCCACCTGATAGGCAAGCAAAGAAGGTAAAACCGCGATGACTCGAACGTTGCTCTGGATAAACGAACCCGATCCCTATCGTCGGGCCCTTGAACGCGCCGGACTGGCCGGGAAGCTGGAAGTCCAGGCGCTGCGTATGAACGAAACGCCCACCTCTGCACAGCTCGCACAGACCGAGGTGCTGCTGGCTCTGAATGCACCGCCCGGCGTGCTCGAAAAAATGCCGAAACTGCGTTGGATCCAAGCAATCACCGTGGGCATCGACAACTGGCTGGCACGCCCGGATCTGCGCGAAAGTATCTCGCTCACCTGCGCGCGCGGCAGCCATCGCGTCGCCATGCCGGAGAACATCCTCGGCGCACTGTTCCATATCACCAAGCCCTACGCGCAGGTGACGATCGACCAAAGGGAATCCCGCTGGGTCCGGCATGTGTCCGCGCCGCTGGCCGGCAAGACCCTCGGGATCCTGGGCCTCGGCACGATCGGGCAGGAACTGGCGAAGAAGGCCGCGGCGCTGGAGTTGCGCGTGATCGGGACCAAACGCTCGCCTGAACCGGTTGCCGGTGTGGAGAAGGTGTATGCGCCCGAAGAGATCGACACGCTGCTGGCACAGTCCGATTTCGTGCTGCTACTCTTGCCGCTGACCGCGCAGACCGACTGCATCATCAATAGAAGGAGCCTGGCCAAAATGAAGCGCGGCGCCTGGCTGCTGAATTTCGGCCGCGGGGGCCTCGTCAACGACGACGACCTGGTCGCGGCGCTGAAAAACAAGGTCATCGCCGGGGCAGTGCTTGACGTCTACCGCACCGAGCCCCTGCCGAAGGAACATCCGTTCTGGGGAACCGAAGGCATCACCGTGGTGCCGCACATTGGCGGCCTGATCGCCGGGCGCGACGAGATTGTCGCCGGAATATTCACTGAAAATGCGCGTCGCTTCCTGGGCAATCAGCCGCTCCACGGGCTGGTCGAGCGCGCCAGGGGGTATTGATGACTGGCGCGTCGCAGGTGCCGGCGACAGACGGGGCAGCACCGCGCATGAGCTTGACCGGCAGGAATTGCCGCGGATGCGCTGAATAAAGGGCAGGGAGTGCTTTGAGCCGTCTCCTCAATGACCTGAAGAACGCAGACCGCCTGAGACGCGAGCGGCAGGCTGCCGACAGCGCGACGAAAAGCGCAGCCGCGTCGGAAAAACCTGCCCATGCCCACGCGGTCCCGCCGGACGCGCCGCTCCCTGCCCCGCCCGATCCGAGGAAACTGCCGGCGAGGGCAGTCGAGGCGCGCGCACGGGCCGAGCGCGCGGCCACAGCGCAGGAACTTGCGCGACGCGCGGCCGAAGAAGCCGCCAGGCGCAATTTCGACGAACGACTCGCAGCGGAGCGTGAAGCCGAGCAGGCAGCGCGCAGGCGCGCGCTTGTCGAGCGCGACGCCCAGGAGAAAGCCGAACGCAATGCGGTTGCCGAAAATGCGTTGACTGCAAAGGCGCGCGTTGCTGCCGCGCGCCAAGGCGAACTCGAACAGATGGCCAGGGCACGCCTGGACGAGGCGGCACGCGTGGAGCGGCGCCTGCGCGAGCGGGAACAGGAAATGCAAGCGTCGGCGGCGGCGCTCGAAAGAGCGGACACCGAAGCAGCGCAATCAGCCCGGGCAAGGGCCGACGCGGAGGATTCCGCGCGCAAAAAGCATGACGCCCGCCTTGCCGCGCAACGCGAGGCGGAAACGGCGGGACTGGCGCGCGCGCAGGCTGAGCGCGAGGCGCAGGCCCTGGGAGTACGCAACGCCGAAGCTGAGGCCGCGCTGGCGGAGAGTTTGCGTGCTGACGCGGCACGCGAAAAGGCGCTGGAGCAGGCAGCAATGCTTCGCGCGCAGGACGCGGTCCGTGCGGCGCAGGATCTGCGCGATCGGGAACAGGCCCGTTTGGCAGCCGTGGCAGCGCGAGAAAAGGCGGAGGCTCTGGCAGGGCAAGCGGCGCGCGCGCGAGAAGAAGCCGGGGAATCGGCGCGCAAGGAGCAAGCCGCCCGCCTCGCCGTCGAACGTGACGCGGAAACCGCGGCACTGGCGCGCGCGCAGGCTGAGCGCGACGCGCAAATGCTGGCGGAAAGCAACACCAAAGCGGAAGCTGCGCTGGCCGAAAAACTGCATGCCGACACAGCGCGCGAAACGACGCTGGAGCAGGCGGCACTGGTTCGCGCGCAGGACGCGGTGCGTGCAGCGCAGGATCTGCAGGACAGGGAGCAGGCCTGGCTGAAAGCGGTGGCCGCGCGAGAAAAGGCTGAAGCCCGGGCGGTTCAAGCTGCGCGCGCGCGCGAGGAAGCCGGGGAATCGGCGCGCAAGGAAAACGACGCACGCCTTGCCGCGGAAAGCGCCGCGCAGACCCGCGCGGAAAGCAACGCCGCAGCGGAAGTCGCGCTGGCGGAAAGGCTGCGCGGCGATGCGGCGCGCGAGAAGGCGCTAGAGCAATTAGCAATCGTTTGCGCGCAGGAACTAGCCCTGGCCGCGCAGGACCTCCAGGACCGCGAGAAGGCGCGCCAGGCGGCAGCGGCTGTGCGTGAGCAGGCGGAATCAGCAGCGGCGCAGGCGGCGCGTGAAAGAGCGAATGCCGAGGAATCGGCACGCAAGGAACACGAATCGCGTATCGCTGCTGAGCGGGAAGCGGAGCGGGTGGTAATAGCGCGGACGCAGGCTGAACGTGAAGCGCAGGTACTGGCCAAGCGGAACGCCGCAGCGGAAGTCGCGCTGGCGGAAAAGCTGCGCAGCGATGCGGCGCGCGAGACGGCACTGGAGCAGGCGGCGAACGCTCGCGCGCAGGACGCCATTCGTGCAGCGCAGGAACTGCGGGACCGGGAACAGGCGCGCCTGGCGGCAGTGGCTGCCAGCGAGAAGGCGGAATTGGCAGCGGCGCAGGCGGCGCGCGAGAGAGCAGATGCTGAGGAGTCGGCACGCAAGGAGCACGAAACCCGCCTTAACGCGGAGCGGGAAGCGGAGCGGGCGGTAATAGCGCGGACGCAGGCTGAACGTGAAGCGCAGGTACTGGCCAAGCGGAACGCCGCAGCGGAAGTCGCGCTGGCGGAAAAGCTGCGCAGCGATATGGCACGCGAGAAGGCGCTCGAGCAGGCCGCAAACCTTCGCGCGCAGGAGCTAGCCGTGGCGGTGCAGGACCTCCAGGACCGTGAGCAGGCGCAACTGGTGGCAGTGGCTGCGCGCGAAATGGCGGAATCGGCAGCGGCGCAGGCGGCGCGCGAGAGAGCAGATGCCGAGGAGTCGGCACGCAAGGAGCACGAAACCCGCCTTGCTGCTGAGCGTGAAGCGGAGCGGGCGGTAATAGCGCGGACGCAGGCTGAACGTGAAGCGCAGGTACTGGCGAAGCAGAACGCCGCCGCGGAAGTCGCGCTGACGGAAAAGCTGCGCAGCGATGTGGCGCGCGAGACGGCACTGGAGCAGGCGGCGAACGCTCGCGCGCAGGACGCCGTTCGTGCAGCGCAGGAACTGCGGGATCGTGAGCAGGCGCGTCTGGCGGCAGTGGCTGCCCGCGAGAAGGCGGAATCGGCAGCGGCGCAGGCGGCGCGCGAGAGAGCAGATGCCGAGGAGTCGGCACGCAAGGAGCACGAAACCCGCCTTGCCGCGGAGCGTGACGCGGAACAGGCGGCAGTGGCACGGACGCAGGCTGAGCGTGAAGCGCAGGCACTGGCGAGGCAGAACGCCGCAGCGGAAGTCGCGCTGACGGAAAAGCTGCGCAGCGATGCGGCGCGCGAGACGGCACTGGAGCAGGCTGCGAACGCTCGCGCGCAGGACGCCGTTCGTGCAGCGCAGGAACTGCGGGACCGGGAACAGGCGCGCCAGGCGGCAGTGGCTGCCCGCGAGAAGGCGGAATCGGCAGCGGCGCATACGGCGCGCGAGAGAGCAGATGCCGAGGAGTCGGCACGCAAGGAGCACGAAACCCGCCTTGCTTCGGAGCGCGACGCGGAACAGGCGGCAGTGGCGCGGACGCAGGCTGAGCGTGAAGCGCAGGCACTGGCGAAGCAGAACGGCGAAGCGGAAAAGGGCATCGCTGCCGAACTGCATAGCGAGGCGGTTCGCGAGCGCGGGCGCGAACGGGCGGCAAAGGCACAGTCCGGCGAGGCGAATCGTGCCGCACTGCGGCTACGCGAACGCGAAAAGGCGCTGATGCAGGCGGTCGAAGAACGCAGGCGGGCAGAAGTGGTGGCCGCAGGTCAGGCGCAAGCCTTGCTGCGGTCGGAGTCGGAGGCCCTGGCGATGCATGAAGCTCGCCTGGCGGCAGAGCGCGATGTGGAAAAGGCAGCCAGAGATCACGCGGAGGCAGGGTCAATGCAACTGGCCAGGTCGCGAGCCGATACAGATCGCGACGCAGTGCTTGCACGTGAAGCGAAGGCGCAGGTAGCGAGGTTGAGGAAGGCTGGGGGTCCGGCGGTTCAGCCCTTGCGTGCGCGCTTTAGTCGGGTAAGCCGCGTCCCCGGTGTGCGGGTCGCGTTGTATGCAGTGGCACTGGCCGGGGCGTTTACAGCAGGTTTGATGATCGAGCCACGAAATTTCGCTACCGACAAGGATGTCGCGACCCCAAGGCTTGCGTCCGAAAATCGCGCCGGCGCGCGCGTCGCGGTGCCGGCTGCTGGTGAGCCTCTGGTACTCAAACTCGATCGCAACTGGCAGGCCATTGGCCGTGCATCACACTGATTCGAGCGTTTTTGCCATACGAATTCCCTCAGCGACGAACGATTCTGTACGCCCCGGGCACTCAACCAGGAGTTGCTGGGCGGGCCTGGCGACCGAGGGCATCGAATTCATCTGTCGAATCGTGCATTCCTGGTCGCGGAACATGCACGGTTCTATCGGGCAGGCCCTGCGCATCCGCCCAGAAACATCACCAGCGACCCGGACCGTTACTGTTTGGTACGCCTGTCGATGACCCGCTTGGCTTTCCCGATCGAGCGCTCGATCGTGCTGATCGGGACGATTCTTACTTCCGCCGTGATGCCGATGAGCGACTTGATGTTGTGCGAGAGCGTCGCGGCCGACTTTGCATCCTGTGCGCCCGGCTGGATCTCGACCAGCACCGTGAGATGGTCCAGCGGCCCGTCCTTGCCGAGTTCCATGACGTAGTGAGGCGAAAGCTCGGGCTGTTTGAGGATGAGCTCCTCGATCTGCGTGGGGAACACGTTCACGCCGCGGATGATCATCATGTCGTCCGAGCGCCCGGTGATCTTTTCCATGCGCCGCATCGTGCGTGCGGTGCCGGGGAGCAGGCGGGTCAGGTCGCGCGTGCGATAGCGGATCACCGGCAGCGCTTCTTTCGTGAGCGAGGTGAACACCAGTTCGCCCTGCTCTCCGTCGGGCAAAACACGGCCCGTTTCCGGGTCGACGATCTCGGGGTAGAAGTGGTCCTCCCAGATAGTGAGGCCGTCCTTGGTCTCCAGGCATTCCTGCGCGACGCCAGGCCCCATCACCTCCGACAGTCCGTAGATGTCGATCGCGTCGATCGACAGGCGCGCCTCGATCTGCTTCCTGAGCTCATTGGTCCAGGGTTCCGCGCCGAAAATGCCAAGGCGCAGCGAGCACGCTCTAGGGTCGATGCCCTGCCGCTCCATCTCATCGGCGATCGCCAGCATGTAGGAGGGCGTGACCATGATGATCTCGGGCTTGAAGTCGGCGATCAGTTGCACCTGCCGCTCGGTCATGCCGCCCGACATCGGAATGGTCACCAGGCCGAGCCGTTCCGCGCCGTAGTGCGCGCCAAGGCCGCCGGTGAACAGCCCGTATCCGTACGCGACATGCACCTTGTCCCCCGGACGGGCCCCTGCCGCGCGGATCGAACGCGCCATGCAGTGGGTCCAGGTGTCGATGTCCTTCGCGGTGTAGCCGACGACCGTGGGCTTGCCCGTCGTGCCGGATGACGCATGCAGGCGCACTACACGGTCCATCGGGACCGCGAACATGCCGAAAGGATAAGTCTCGCGCAGGTCGGCCTTGGTCGTGAACGGAAATCGCGCGAGGTCCTCAAGTGAGCGGATATCGGAGGGCTTTGCGCCCGCCGCGTCAAACTTCCTGCGGTAGTGCGCAACGTTGTCGTAGGCGTGCTGCAGCGACCATCTGAGCCGTTCGAGCTGAAGCGCGCGGAGTTGCTCCAGCGGCGCGTGCTCGATCGGCTCGGTCGAAAATGGGGCCAACGGTTTTGTATGCACGCAATCCTCCTCTGCGCTGAAAGCTTACACCAGGAGCGCTAAAATGCGGCCATGCCCAAGGTCTACTCCATCGACGGGATCACCCCGGTTGTCGATCCTTCCGCGTTCGTTCATCCGAGCGCAGTGCTGATCGGCGATGTGATCGTCGGTCCCGGCGCGTATGTCGGTCCCTGCGCCTGCCTGCGCGGCGATTTTGGCCGCATCGTGGTGGAAGCGGGCGCCAATGTGCAGGACACCTGCGTGCTGCACGGCTTCGTCGGCAAGGATACGGTTGTCGGCGAGTCCGCCAACATCGGCCACGGCGCCGTGCTGCATGGATGCACGATCGGGCGAGGGGCACTGGTTGGCATGAACAGCGTGGTGAACGACAACGCCGAGGTCGGCGACGAGGCGGTCGTTGCGGCAATGGCGTTCGTCAAGGCGGAAGCGAGGATTCCCGCGCGAGCGCTGGCTGCCGGAACGCCTGCGAAGGTCATTCGCATGATGTCGGAATCCGAGATCGGCTGGATGCGCCGCAACGTCGATTCGTATCAGGTACTGGCGCAACGCAGTGCGCGGAGCATGCGGCTGGTGGATGCATTGCCGGCGGCAGAGCCGGGTCGCGCGCGCATCGAAATATCCGGCTCGATCCCCCTTTCGGAAATGAAAAAACGCAATGACGGAGACAAAGATGGCCTATGAATTCATCCTCGCGGAAACGCGCGGCAAAGTCGGTGTGATCACGCTCAACCGCCCAAAGCAGATGAACGCGCTCAGCCCCGGCCTGATGCAGGAGCTCGGCCGCGCGCTGTACGCGTACGACGCGGACGATAACGTCGGCGCGATCGTGATAACCGGCAATGAGAAGGCCTTCGCGGCCGGCGCCGACATCGTGGCGATGAAGGACTGGGACTATGTCGAGGTGTTCCGCTCCGACTACATCACGCGCGACTGGGAGCACATCCGCCGGATCAGGAAGCCGGTGATTGCCGCCGTAGCGGGATATGCGCTGGGCGGAGGAAACGAACTCGCGATGGCCTGCGATATCGTCATCGCCGCGGAGAATGCGAAATTCGGCCAGCCGGAAATCAACCTGGGCATCATCCCGGGGGCAGGCGGCACGCAGCGCCTGCCGCGCGGGGTCGGGAAGGCCAAGGCCATGGACATGTGCCTTACGGCCAGGACGATGGATGCGGCCGAGGCGGAGCGCTCGGGCCTCGTGTCGCGGGTCGTGGCGACCGACAAGCTGATGGAGGAGGCGATGGCCGTGGCCGACAAGATCGCCGCATATTCCCTGCCGGTGGCGATGATGGTCAAGGAGTCGGTCAATCGCGCCTACGAAAGCTCGCTGTCCGAAGGCATCCTGTTCGAGCGCCGCCTGTTCCATTCGGGCTTCGCGCTGGCCGACCAGAAGGAAGGGATGGACGCGTTCGTCTCGAAGCGCAAGCCCGCGTTCAAGAATCGCTAGGCGCGCGACGACCGGAGGTGGCCCCGCCGGCCTCCCCGGGGCGGCGTTCGCCCCCCGATCCGCCGCCTGAGCCCGGCTGTCCGGTTTGCTGGCGGTGGGGAAAGTCCCTCTATACAATCAGCCGGAACCGCCCATCGAGGCAGAGGAGACAAACGTGGAAAAGATCTGGCTGAAGAGCTATCCCCCCGGCGTGCCCGCCGAGATCGACTACAGCGAATTTGCCTCGGTCGGGGCGTTGTTCGAAAAGTGCGCCAAGCAGTTCGCCGACCGCCCGGCGTTCCATTGCATGGGCAAGACCATCAGTTTCGCCGAACTCGATGCGCAGTCCGCGGCCTTCGGCGCATGGATACAGTCCAAGGGCCTCGCCAAGGGTGCGCGCGTTGCCCTGATGATGCCGAATGTCCTCCAGTACCCGGTGTGCCTTTACGGCACGCTCCGCGCAGGTTGCACGGTCGTCAACGTTAATCCGCTCTACACCGCGCGCGAACTGGAGCACCAGCTCAAGGATTCCGGCGCCGAGGTCATCGTGGTTCTCGAGAACTTCGCGCACGTGCTCCAGGATGTCATCGCGCGCACTCCGGTGAAGCACGTGATCGTGGCGTCGCTCGGCGACATGCTCGGGTTCAAGGGAGCGATCGTAAATTTCGTGGTGCGCAAAGTGAAGAAGATGGTGCCGTCCTTCGAGCTGCCTTCCGCAGTTCGCTTCAACGCGATGCTCGCCGAAGGGGCGGGCATGAGCATCAAGGCGGTCGAAACCGGGCACGAGGACATTGCGTTCCTGCAGTACACGGGCGGGACGACAGGCGTATCCAAGGGGGCGATGCTGCTCAACCGCAACATTCTCGCCAATATCGCGCAGGCCAACGCCTGGCTGATCCCGGGCCTGAAGGGTGAAGTGCCGCTCATCATCACGGCGCTGCCGCTCTACCACATCTTTTCGCTGACGGTGAACTGCCTGCTGATGATGAAGGGCGGCGGGTGCAACATCCTGATCACCAACCCGCGCGACATCCCCGGGTTCATCAAGGAACTAGGCAAGCACCGCTACAACATGATCACCGGAGTGAATACGCTGTTCAACGCTTTGCTCAACCATCCCGACTTCGCCACCCTGGATTTCTCGGCGTTGCGCGTTACGGGTGGCGGCGGGATGGCGGTGCAGAAGGCCGTCGCCGACAAATGGAAGCAGGTGACCGGCAGCACGCTGCTCGAGGGCTACGGATTGACCGAGACCAGCCCGGTCGCCACGATGAATCCGCTCGACCTCGCGAGCTACAGCGGATCAATCGGCCTGCCGGTGCCCTCGACCGAGATTGTGATCCGCGACGACGACAAGAAGGACGTAAAGCAAGGCGAACCGGGCGAGATCTGCATCCGTGGCCCGCAGGTGATGACGGGCTACTGGCAGCGCCCGGACGAGACCGCGAAGGTCCTCGGGCCGGACGGGTTCCTCTACACGGGCGACGTGGGCATCATGGACGAGAAGGGTTTCGTGCGCATCGTCGACCGCAAGAAGGACATGATCCTGGTGTCCGGCTTCAACGTGTACCCCAACGAGATCGAGCAGGTGGTGGCGATGCACCCGGGCGTGCTCGAGGTCGCCGCGATCGGCGTGCCCGACGAGCATTCCGGC
>JBBQVP010000016.1:0-42724 GCA_038211455.1 Burkholderiales bacterium | reverse complement strand
GTGCTGTTCCGCGCGGTGGAGATCGACGGCGAAGCCTACTGGGACGGCGGGTTCATGGGCAACCCGGCGCTGTTCCCGCTTTTTTATCACACGCAAAGCCGCGACGTCGTGATCGTGCACATCAATCCCATTGCGCGCGCGAAACTGCCGGTCACCGCGCCCGAGATCCAGAACCGGGTGAACGAGATCACCTTCAACTCATCCTTGCTGCGCGAGTTGCGCGTGGTGGCGTTCGTGACGCGGCTGATCGAGCAGGGCTGGCTGAAAGACGAGTACCAGGGCCGCCTGACGCACGTGCTGCTGCATGCGGTGCGCGCCGACGAAGCGCTGTGCGGCCTGTCGGTCGCGAGCAAGTTCAACACCGACTGGGGCTTTCTCTGCAAGCTGCGCGACCTCGGGCGCGCCGCGGCAGATGCCTGGCTGGCGGAAAACTTCGCGGCCATCGGCGTGCGTTCGTCAGTCGACGTGAATCGCGATTACCTCGATGCGGACGTGTTCGGGCCCGCGCCATCAGTGAAGCCCGCGACTTCGGACTAACGGAGAGTTCCAGTGATCAAACGCAAGCAGCGCATCCCCTTTCGCGATCTCTCGCAATTACAAGGCGAGGACGCCGATACGGCGGCCAAGAACCGCTTTGTCGGGCGCGACCTGAATCTGTTTCGCGTACTGATGCACCATCCCAAGCTCGCGCGCCGCTGGACCGTGTTCGCCGGGCACATCCTGCAGAAGCAGACCCTCGGCGTGCGCGACCGTGAGTTGCTGATCCTGCGCATCGGCTGGCTGAACCAGGCGGAGTACGAGTGGGCGCAGCACGTCGAGATCGCCAAACGCGGCGGCGTGACCGATGCCGAGATCGAGCAGGTGAAGCTTGGCCCGCGCGGTGCGTGGAGCGCGCACGAGGCGGCACTGCTGCAGGCGGCGGACGACCTGTTCCACGATTCCGTGGTGTCGGACGAGACCTGGGCTGTGCTCGCGGCGAAGTATTCGACCGAGCAGATGATGGATCTGGTGTTCACCATCGGCCAGTACAACCTGGTGTCCTGGGCGCTGAACAGTTTCGGCGTGCCGCTGGACGATTTCCTGCCGGGGGCGAAAGACCGCGCGTAGCGCGGGCTCAGTCCGCGGCGCGTAGCGCGCTCAGTCCGCGTCGAGCAGCACTGAAAACCTGAATGGCGAATCGGGCGCCCCGGCAATGATTTCGTTGCCGCCAGGTTGCAGTTGCACCGAGCCGATGATCCGATTGCCACCGATCTGCTGGCCGTTGACGATCGTGCCGTGGTAGCTGCCGCGATCGTAGAGCACCACCGCGCTGCCCTCGATCTCGATTGAAAAATGCTCGCGCGAGACGTTGTACGGATCGGTGTCGGGCAGACCGAGGTCGTTGGTGGAGAGGCGCGAACGGCCCTCCGCGGGTTCGCGGCCGACGCGGAAGGGGAATCGCCGGATGTGCATGCCGTCGTACGAAACCGCCTGGGCCGCGGTCTTGGTGAGCGGCACGAGCTTGATCTGGGTCGTCCGGGGTACGGGTACCACCGAGTCGTCGACGGAGGGCGGCTTGTTCATGACCCGCAGGCGCTCGAAAAACGCGCCCAGATAGCGCAGGCCCTCGCCCGGGTCGCGGAACATCAGCTTGACGAACTGCTCGCGCGAGACGATCGACAGGGCGACCTCTCCGACGGCGCGTGCGGTAAATGCGCGCGGCCGCTCGTCGACCAGCGCCATTTCACCGACCAGGTCGCCCTTGCACAGGACGGCGATCCTGCGGGTGCGCTCGTCCATGCTCTCAAGCAGTTCGACCTCGCCAGACTCGATCAGGTAGATGCATTCGCTGGGCTCGCCCTGGCGAAAGATCACGTCCCCCGGTTTGTACGAATTCATCATTGCGGAACACCTTGCCCAGTGCGGGTTGGCCAGACGCCGCATAGTGTACTGCGGGCGGCCGCCGCAGGGGCCGGCGGGTCGGACCCGGCGTGCGCCGCTACAGGCCGAGCATCCGTCCGATCGAGGCCACATAGCGGCCCGCGATAATGGCATCGGCCTCGCCCTCTTCGATGGCCGTATGGATGCTGTGCAGCGCGTCCCTGACCCAGCTGTGGCCCGGGTCCGGGGTTTCCAGTACCGCCTTCAGGGCAGCGACCTCGTCCTTCAGGGTCTGGAACTGCGCAGACCCGTTCTGCACCTTCGACAGATCCTCCTCGAGGGAGTGAACCAACTTTTTTGCCGCATCGATGTCTATCATGGTGATGGCCGATTCCTGGTTGAAAGTTTTGGCCGGGCGCATTCCCCCCGACCGCGTTGGCCAGCAGGACAGATCTTGCGTGCCGGGACGTCCGGCTGTGTTGATCAGGATCAAGCCCCGCCCCGGACCAACTGCTAAGTTGTAGACAGTTTAACGAGGAATCATCATGCAAACACCTGTGCAGATCACAGTGCGCGACATGCCGCATTCCGAAGCGCTTGATGCGCGGATCCACGAGAAAGCGGCGCGCCTCGCGGAATTCCACCCCAACATCACAAGTTGCCGTGTCGTTGTGGAGGAGGTCGGCAAGCAGCACCGCCAGGGTCGCGGGTTCAGCGTGAGCATCGACGTGCGCGTGCCGGGCAAGGAATTGGTCGCCAGCAAGTCGGGCGACGACGTCTATGTGGCGCTGCGCGAGGCGTTCGATGCGATCAAGCGCCAGATCGAAGACCACCTGAGGGTGCAGCGCGGGTTCGTGAAGGCGCACGCAGGGAGTCCGCCACCGGACACCGAACCCGAATAAGACCCGGACCCGCCGGGGTTCGCCGGTCGGGCCGGGCGGAGGGTCTCGCGCCTCAAAGTCCTGCAATCGCACGCAACCGTGTTTCCGCTGCGCGCAGCGACACGTCCACATTGCAGGTGTCGATGGTTATCACGGCGGAAGATTCTTCTGCCGCAAGCGGCTCCCGGGCCGCGATCTGTCCTTCCAGCACCGCAGGCCCGGCGTCCGAGGCGTCGCGGTCTTCGGTTTCGCGGCGCGTGACGCGCTCGCGCAATATTGCGTCGGGCGCCTCGCATGCGGCAATGGCGAACGGCACACCGGCCTCGCGCGCCAGCGCACGAAACTGCGCCCGGTGCCGGGCGGCAAGAAACGTCGCATCGACGATCACCGGGAAGCGCGCGGCGATGGCGTGCCGCGCCTGCGCGGCGAGGTGGGCGTAGGTGCGTTCCGTGTCGCTTGGCGCATAGATCCCGCTGGCAAACCCGCCTGCCGTGCGCGCCTGCGGCGCCAATCCGTGCAGGCGCTTTCTTTCGACGTCGGAGCGCAGGTGCACCGCGCGCAGCGACTCGCCGAGGCGGCGAGCGAGCGTGCTCTTGCCTGAGCCGGACAGGCCGTGCATCAGGATCAGTGCGCCGCGCGCTTCGCGGGCGCGGTCGCGCGCATAGCCGAGGTAGCGCATCACGTCGTCCCCGCCGACAGCGCCATCGCCGGGCCCTGTCGCCTGGCGCGCGCGGATGCGGGCGACTTTCGCGCGAACCAGCGCGCGATAGACCAGGTAGAAGCGCAGCACGCGCAGTCCCGCGTAGTCTCCCGTGGCCTCCAGGGTGCGGTCCAGGAAGCGGAATGCGAGCCCTGCCATCCCGTGCTCCTCGAGGTCCATGACGAGGAAGGCGATCTCGCTCATCACGTCGATCCAGCGGAATGCCGGATTGAACTCGATGCCATCGAACGGGGTCGGGATGCCGTCGAGCAGCACGATGTTGCCCAGGTGCAGGTCACCGTGGCATTCGCGCACGAACCCCTCGCGCCTGCGCGCGTCAAAAAGCGGTGCGAGGGCGGTGTGCTCACGCACCGTCCAGTGTTGCAGCTCTTCCAGCAGCGGCGCAGGCACGCCGCCGCCGTCCGTCTGGCGGATCTGCGCAAAATTCTGCTGCGCGTCGGCAAGGACCCGCGCAGAAGTCGCCCAGGGCGCATCCGCAGCGACCGGTACCAGCCCGCGGTGGAATGCCGCCAGGCGCGCGGCCAGCGCGTCGATATGTGCGGCGCTCAGCCGGCCTTCGCGTGCCATTGCGTCGAGCAGCGCATCCTGCGGGAACCGGCGCATCCTGACCGCGTATTCGATCGGCGGCCCTTCGCCCCCGAGAACCGGGTCGGTGACGCTGCCTGTAATGGGGATCACGTCGAGGTAGAGGTCGGGTGCCGTGCGACGGTTGAGGCGCAGCTCCTCGTCGCAGCACGCGCGCCGGGCAGCCAGCGTGGAGAAATCGAGGAAGCCCAGGTCGACCGGCTTCTTGATCTTGTAGGCGAACTCGCCGGCGAGCAGCACACAGGAAATGTGCGTCTCGCGCAGGTCCACGCGCGCAGGGCGGCCCGTATGCCGCGCCGGCTCGCGCAGCGCCGCGATCAGGTGCGCAAACCGATCGGCTTCAGTTCCGGCGACTTCAGTTCCGGCGTGTCCGGGCATCTTGACCCGTCTCCTGGCCTTCACGAAGCGCAGCGCAGGCGGCGCCGAGCAGTCCCAGCCGCTCCGTCGTGACGACGTGGACCGGAAAGCTTTTTGCCAGCGCGGAGCGCACACCCTTCGCGTTGAACGCGGCAATGAACCCGCCTGCAGCAAGCCGCGGGAGGATCTTCGCGGCAATTCCGCCGGCGATGTACACCCCGCCGCTCGCGCGCACCGCGAGCGCGTGGTCGCCCGCCACCGCGCCGTAGCAGGCGATGAACAGGTCGAGCGCATGCAGGGCGGTTGAGTCGGCTTCCTCCAACGCGAGGCGCGCGACTTCGGCGGCCGCCAGGTGACCGCCACCGGACGCCTTTCTGCGCACAAACGCGTGGATGCGCTCAAGGCCCGCGCCCGAGACCACGTGCTCGACACTGACGCGCCCGAGTTCTGCAAGCAGGGCAAGCATCAATCCGGCCTGTTCCGCGTCGGTCGGTGCGAAACCGGCGTGGCCGCCTTCGCCAGCGACGACCTGGTAACCGGCATCGTTCGCGACGCGGTACGCGACACCGAGGCCGGTGCCCGCGCCGATCACGACCTGCGCGCCCGCGGCGCGGGGCTGGCCTGCCTGGAGCGTTGTCAGGTCCCGAGGCGCAAGTGATTCGACGCCATGCGCGGCCGCCTCGAAGTCGTTGAGAAGTAGAACCGGCGCGCCGTCGAGGCACGCGGAAACCGCATCGGCGTCGATCGACCACGGCGCATTGGTCAGCTTGATGCGATTGCCTTCGACGGCGCCTGCGGCTCCGAGGCAGGCGCGCGTGATCGTGGCCTTTCCCGCTGCGATTCCGGATTCATCCCGGAAGCGCGCCAAAGCCGCATCGAAATCCGGAAAGTCGTGGCCGGCATAGAACGACTCAAAGGCGGGCGCACGGGCCGCAAGGCGCGCACCAGTCGTGCTACCGGACGCAAACAGCGCGAACCGGGCCGTGGTGCCGCCGATGTCGCCCGCAAGGATGAAGGAACTCGCCATGTTCGTGTGCCCGATTGGATTCTCCCGCTTGTCATCCTACGCTCCCGCCCCGGGTCGCCAGCGCCGGTGATTCGCGTAGAATTGTCTGCTTTCCCTTCAGCCCTCCTAGGAGTTGCAATGAGCGTATTGCGCCGACTGTTTTCTGCCGGTCTCGTTACCGCCGGTCTCGCGTTTACCCTGCCACAGGCCGCGCTGGCCCAGGGCGTTCTCAAGGTGTCGGCGATCCCCGACGAAGCACCGACCGAACTGCAGCGCAAGTTCAAGCCGCTGGGCGAATACCTGGCGAAGGAGATCGGCATGAAGGTCGAGTTCACCCCGGTGACCGACTATGCCGCGGTGGTCGAGTCGCTGGCGACGAAGAAGCTCGACCTTGCCTGGCTCGGCGGCTTTACCTTCGTGCAGGCCAAGCTGCGCACCAACGGAACGGCAATCCCCATTGCGCAACGCGCCGAGGATGAAATCTTCACCAGCGAGTTCATCGTGCCCGCCGACAGCACGGCCAAGACGCTGGCCGACCTCAAGGGCAAGTCGTTCGCGTTCGGTTCGCCATCGTCGACCTCGGGCCACCTGATGCCGCGGTTTTTCCTGCTGAAGGCGGGCGTGAATCCGGACAAGGATTTCAAGAACATCGCGTTTTCCGGCGCGCACGACGCTACGGTCGCGTTCGTCGCCGGCGGCAAGGCCGAGGCTGGCGTGCTCAATGCCTCGGTCTGGAAAAAGCTGAGCGATGCGAAAGACCCGAACGCGCTGAAGGTGCGCGTGCTCGCCACCACCCCGCCCTACTACGACTACAACTGGACAGTGCGCGGCGATCTCGACCCGGTGGTGGTGAAGAAGCTCACGGCCGCGTTCCTCAAGCTCGACCCGGCGAAACCGGCGGACAAGGCGATCCTCGACCTGCAGCGCGCCTCCAAGTTCGTCCCGACCAAGGCGTCCAATTACGACGGCATCGAAAATGCCGCGAAATCGGCGGGGCTGATCAAGTAAGCGCACGCGTCGCCGCGCGGGAGAGCGCATGAGTTTCGAACTCACGCAGGCGGGGCTCGTCCATCCCAACGGGCAGCGCGCGCTGCGCGCAGTGTCGCTTTCGGTGGCGCGCGGCGAGCGGCTGGCCGTGATCGGCCCTTCGGGCGCGGGCAAGACTTCGCTGTTGCGCATCCTTGGCACTTCGGTGCGGCCGACCGAGGGCCGCGTCTCGGTACTGCAGAGCAATCCCTGGCAGCTTGTTGCGGGCGATCTCAAGCGCCTGCGCGCGCGCGTCGGGGTGATCCACCAGGCGCCGCCGATCCCTGCGCGCCAACGGGTGATCACGGCGGTGCTCGCCGGACGCCTGGGTGTTTGGCCCTGGTGGAAATCCGCGCTTTCGCTTCTCTACCCGGCCGACATCGCCGGCCCGCGCGCGCAATTGGCGCGATTGGATCTCGCCGACCGGCTGTTCGAGCGCTGCGACCGTCTCTCGGGCGGGCAGTTGCAGCGCGTCGGCGTCGCCCGGGTGCTCTACCAGTCCCCCGACCTGCTGCTTGCCGACGAGCCGGTGTCCGCCATGGACCCGGTGCTCGCGGACCTGACCGTGAAGGAGTTGCAGGCCGAGGCGACCACGCGCGGAGTCACGCTGGTGGCCAGCCTGCACGCGGTCGACATCGCGCTGCGCTGGTTCCCGCGCGTGATCGGCCTGCGCGCGGGGGAAGTCGCGTTCGACCTGCCCGCAGCGGAGGTCAGCGACCGCGTGCTGCGCGACCTGTACGCGTCCGAGACCGGGACCCTTCCCACCCAGGACAACCAGCCGATGGCTGCACTGCCGGCGAAGGATATCGCGCCGCGCAGCCTCAAGGTCGTAGCGCCGCCGCGCGTGATCTGAGGCCGTTGCAATGGCCACACTGTCGACACCCGCTGATTCCGTCTCCACCGTGTCGCGCGACCCGGATGCGCTGAAGCGCGCGGGCTGGGCGCTGGCCGCGGTGCTGGTGCTCTGGCCGCTGCTGCAGGTCTCGCAGTTTCGTCCCGCCGAACTGTTCGACGCCCGCAACCTCGCGGTCATGGGTGGCTTTCTCGGCCAGTTCTTCCCCCCCAACCTCAGCGGCGGATTCCTGCAGGTCGCGCTGAAGGCGACGATCGAAACGCTCGCCATGGCGACCGCCGGCACAGCGCTTGCCGCGCTGCTCGCGGTGCCGCTCGGCCTGGCGCTGACCTACAGCCTGTCGATCTCGCGCATCGGCCCGGGTCCCGGCCGCGGTCTCGGCGAAGCGCTGCGCGCCGCAGCGCGGGTCGCGCTGCTGGTGTTGCGCGGCATACCCGAGATCGTCTGGGCGCTGCTGCTGGTGCGTGCGTTCGGGCTCGGGCCGGCCGCGGGCGTGCTCGCGATTGCGGTCACCTACGGCGGCATGCTCGGCAAGGTCTACTCCGAGATCCTCGAGTCGGGCGACACGCGTCCCGCGCGCGCCCTGCTGGAAGCCGGCAGCGGACGGCTGATGGCGTTCCTCTATGGCCTTCTGCCGGGCGCCGCGCAGGAGCTGGCCTCCTACACCGTGTATCGCTGGGAGTGCGCGGTGCGCGCCTCGGTGATCATGGGTTTCGTAGGCGCCGGCGGCCTGGGCCAGCTGATGGACCAGTCGATGAAGATGCTGAACGGCGGGGAAGTCTCGACGATCCTCCTCATCTTCCTCCTGCTGGTGCTGCTCGCCGATGCGGTGAGCAACGCGATCCGCAGGGTGCTTGCGTGAGCGCGGCCTCCAGTACCGTGAGTACCGTGTCGCTTGAGGAACGCCGCCAGGCGCTGGGCTTCTGCATCTATTGCTGGTTGAGCCTCGCTGCGCTGCTGGCCGTGGTCTGGGGAAGCTTCGCCTACCTGTCACTCGATCCGTCGCTGCTGTTCACGGCCGAATCGCGCGGCTATATGCTGGACTTCATCAGGCGCTTCTTTCCGCCCGACCTGAGCGCCGGATTCCTGGCAAAAATCGGCAAGGGCGCGCTCGAGACGCTGGCGATTTCGGCGGTCGGGACGCTGCTGGCCGCTGCGGCGGGCATCTTCCTCGCGCTGCCCGCATCCGGGCGTTTCGGCACGGGGGCCAAGCTGCTGACGCGTTTCCTCCTCAACTTTCTGCGCTCCGTGCCGGAGCTGGTCTGGGCCGCGCTAATGGTGCTCGCCGCGGGCCTCGGGCCGTTCGCCGGCACGCTGGCGCTGGCGTTGCACACCTCGGGGGTGCTGGGGCGGCTGTTTGCCGAGTCGCTGGAAAACGCGCCGCCTGAGCCGGCGCGCGCGCTCGCTGAAGCCGGCGCGCCGGCGAGCCTGGTCTTCGTCTATGGAACCCTGCCGCAGGTCACCCCGCAGCTGGTGGCCTACAGCCTGTATCGCTGGGAGATGAACATCCGTATGGCGACCGTGCTCGGCTTCGTCGGCGCAGGGGGCCTGGGGCAGATGCTGTACTACGAGCTGTCCCTGTTGCACGAAGCGCAGGCGAGCACCGTCATCATGGCGATGCTGGCGCTAGTGGTGGTGGTCGATGCGATCAGCGCCTGGGTGCGGCGCGGCCAGATCCGTTCTGGCGGATAGTGGATAGCGGCCGACGGGCGAACGCGCTGCCGCGATCGCCCGCGGTGTGACTACGAGGGTGACTGCATGCGCGGCTTTTCTATGCCCGCGTAGTCGCAGAGCACGTCGACCATCGCCGAGAAATCCTTCTTCGCATAGCTGCCGGCGCGCGCGCCGCTGAAGGCTTCGCGCGCGGCGGCGCCGACCGGCATCGGCACCTTCGCGTGGTTGGCGGCCGAGACGATCAGGGAGAGGTCCTTGTGCGCAAGATCGATCGTGAAGCCGGGCTCGATGTCGCCTGCCAGCACTTTCGCCGGCCACGCGATCTTGAGCTGGCCGTTGGTCGCGGTGGTGCCGTAGAGGACTTCGAGGGTTTTCTCAAGCGACAGGCCGAAGCGCTGCGAGAGCGCAAGCGCCTCGGCGTTCATCTGGCAGGAGACGATCGCGAGATAGTTGTTCACGAGCTTGGTGCGCACACCGCTGCCGACCGGGCCGCAATGGTGGATGGTGTTGCCCATCGCCTCGAACAGGGGCTTCAGGCGCGCGAAGTCGGCATCCGACGCGCCGACCATGAAGAGCGACTCGCCGCGGTCCGCATGGCTGGCCAGGCGCCCGACCGGCGCGTCGACAAACGTCATGCCGGCTTTTGCTGCGTGCGCAGCGAGGCGATCCGTGGTCTGCGGATCGACCGTGCTCATGTCCATCAGCAGCGTGCCGGGCTTTGCGTTGGCGATCGCACCCTCGGGTCCGAGCAGGATCTGCTCGACCTCGACGCCGCTGGGCAGCATGGTGATCACGATATCCGATTGCTTCGCGACCTCGGCGATGCTGCCGGCGGCTTTCGCGCCGAGCGCGGCGAGTTCCGCGACGGGTGCCGCAACGATGTCGTAGACCACGAGTCCGTGGCCCTTTTTCTGCAGGTTGGATGCCATCGGCCGTCCCATGCGGCCCAGCCCGATGAAGCCCGTATTCGTACCCGTTGTTGCCATTGCCGTGTTCTCCTGGTTGAAACCTACTTTGCGCGCCAGCCGCCGTCGACGGTCAGCGCGTGTCCGTTGATATAGTTCGCGCCGTCTGAGGCGAGAAAGCACACCGCTGCAGCGACGTCCTCGGCGGTCCCGCGGACCCCCGCAGGCACCAGCGCGCGGATCTGGTCTTCATTGACCACCACGCCGCGGCCGCTCATGTCGGGCACGCCTGGGCCGAGGATCGCCTGCGAATGTTTGCGCAGTTCGGTGCCGATCGGCCCGGGGCAGACGCAGTTGACCGAAATGCCGCGCGCCGCGTAGGTCACGGCCATCTGCCGCGTCAGGCCTACGACGCCGTGCTTGGCGGCGATATACGCCGCGCCGCCGCCGGTGCCGTTGAGCCCGGCGACCGAGGCCATGTTGACGATCCGGCCACGGCCGCGCGGCAGCATCTCGCGCAGCGCGCGCTTGCAGCCGAGGAACACGCTGGTCAGGTCGATGTCGATCACGCGCCGCCAGAGCGATTCGTCCATCTCGTCGACATCGAAGTAGCCGTCGAGCACCCCGGCGTTGTTGACCATCACCTCCAGCGCGCCCAGTTCGGCGACCGCCGCGGTGATCGCGGCGTCGAATTGAGCGGCATCGCTCACGTCCGCGCCGTAGCCGCGTGACTTGCCGCCGGCGGCGACGATCAGCCTTGCCGTCTCGGCAGCCGCGGCGGCGTCGATGTCGATCGCGGCCACCGCCGCGCCCTCGCGCGCCAGTCGCAGCGCGATCGCCTTGCCGAGGCCGGAACCGGCACCGGTGACTGCGGCCATGCGGGTTTCGCTGTCCATATCCGTTCCTCCGTGGAATTTGCGCACGTCGATGGTAGTGTAGGCGACCGAGGGGAGAGGATGACATGGAAAAACTGACAGGCAACGTTGCGCTCGTGACCGGCGGGGCGCGCGGCATCGGCAGGGCGATCGCGCTGCGCTACGCGCGCGAGGGCGCGGCGGTGGTCGTCGCCGACAACGACGAGGTCGGCGCGCAGGGCGCGGTGACGGAAATCCACGCGGCGGGGGGCAGGGCCGAGGCCCTGCATGTGGATGTCGGCGACCCAGCGCAGAGCGCGGCGATGGTCGCGCGCGTGGTCGAGCGGCACGGCCGGCTGGATGTGATGGTCAACAACGCGGGCGTGATCCGCGTGCGGCCAGTGCTGGAACTCACGCCCGAGGACTGGGACTACATCAACAACATCAATGCGCGCGGCCTGTTCTTCGCGCTGCAGGCGGGCGCGCGGCAGATGCTGCAGCAGACGGCGGCAGCCGGGCGCCCGCGCGGCAAGATCATCAACATCGCTTCGATCGCGGGGCGCATCGGCCGGCCGATGTTTGCCGCGTATGCCGCGAGCAAGGCCGCCGCGATCAGCATCACCCAGTCGGCGGCCTCCGCATTTGCGCCGGACCTGACGGTCAACGCCATCTGCCCGGGCGTGGTCGACACCGAGATGTGGCGCAAGATCGACCGCGAGTGGACGGCATCGGATGGGCGCGCGCAGGGCTCGGCCTGGGCCGACCGGGTCCGCGGCATCCCGATGCGTCGTCCTGAGACCCCGGAGGACCTGGCCGGCATGGCGGTGTTCCTCGCCAGCCCGGATTCGGACTACATCACCGGGCAGTCGTATCACGTGGACGGCGGTTTGGTGATGAATTGAAAGTTCAACTTTTATATTCTGTTGCTGGCTCCGTGAGCCAATTCTGTGTCATTCGTGTTGTTTAATCTAACAACACGTCCAGCACTTCTGCCTGGCCTGCACGCCGCGAAATTCGCGAATCTGATGGGGGGATGAGGGTGGCTATCGAACAGTTCATGCGCGGCTACAAGGCCGCGTGGGAAGGGCGCGACGAAAAGGCGTTCTGCGCCCTGTTTGCGAAAGACGGCATCTACCGCAACACGCCGTTTGCCGAGCAGCGCGGCCACGCGCAGCTCGCGGCCTACTGGCAGCGGGTCAAGCTGCAGGGCGACATCACGGTGACGTACGACGTGCTGGCATCCTCCCAGGGAAGCGGGATTGTGCACTGGCACGTGACCTACCAGGTGATGTCCGAGGAACTGTTCCGGATCTGGGCCGGTTCGGCTGCGACCAACGTGATTGCGCGCAAGCCCGGCGATCCCCTGCCCAGGGTTGCGCTCGACGGCATGCTGCAGGCGAGGTTCGCGGCCGGCTTGTGCACCGAATGCCGGCTCTGGTGGCATAGTGCGGCGCTGCCGGCGCAAGGCGACGAAAAACCCCAAGAGGAAAAGTGATGAGCGAAGCGGAATTTCACGGCGTATTTCCCTATATCGTCTCGCCGGTGCTCGAATCCGGCGAGATCAACGCACCGGTGCTGGCGAAGCTCTGCGACGAGCTCATCAAGGCCGGCGTGCACGGGCTGACGCCGCTGGGTTCGACCGGCGAGTTCGCCTACCTCTCGGCGGCGCAGCGGCGCCGGGTGGTGGAGGTCGTGATCGAGGCGGCCGGCAAACGCGTGCCGGTCGTGGCCGGTGTGGCGTCGACCACGATCGCGGATGCTGTCGCGCAGGCGCGCGAGTACGAGCGCATGGGCGCAAACGGCATCCTCGCGATCCTCGAGGCGTATTTCCCGATTTCCGATGAAGGTGTGTACGCCTACTTCAAGGCGATCGCCGAGGCGGTGTCCCTGCCGGTCGTGCTGTACACGAACCCCAACTTCCAGCGCTCCGACCTGAGCCTGCCGGTCATCGACCGCCTGAGCCGGATCCCGAACATCGGCTACATCAAGGACGCCTCGTTCAACACCGGGCGGCTGCTCGCGATCATCAACCGTGTCGAAGGGCGCATGAAAGTGTTCGCCGCGTCGGCGCACATTCCCACCTGCGTGATGCTGATCGGCGGTGTGGGCTGGATGGCCGGGCCGGCCTGCGTCGCGCCGCGGCAAAGCGTCGAGCTCTACGAACTGTGCCGGCGCGGCGACTGGGCTCAGGCGATGGAGCGCCAGCGCCCGCTGTGGAACCTGAACCAGGCGTTCGCGAAACACAACCTCGCGGCCTGCATCAAAGGCGGGCTCGAACTGCAGGGCTACGCCGTCGGCGCGCCGCTGCCGCCACAGGCGCCGCTGTCCCCGGAAGGAGTGGAGGAGGTGCGGCGCGCGCTGGCCGCGATCGGCGCGCTCTAGCAATGAGCGTGAACTGTGCGTGGCCCGCGGTCATCACCTTCGATTGCTACGGCACCCTGGTGCGCTGGCCGGAGACGCTGCGCGCCGTGTTCGATTCGCTGCTGCCTTCGGGTGACGGCGCCGCGTTCCACAAGGACTTCAGCGCGCTGCATGTCGAACTCAAGGATGCGGGGTATCGGCCGTATTCGGAGGTGTTGCAGATTGCGCTGCAGCGGACGATGGAAAAGCACGCGCTGGCGGGCTTCGACGCTGCGTATGCGCGGCTGATGCACGCGATCCGCGCCATTCCGCCCTACCCGGACGTGCTGCCCGCGCTGCGCACGCTTGCGCGCGCGTATCGCCTGGCGATCATTTCAAACACGGAAGATGCGCTGATTGCCGACACCGTGCGCGGGCTCGAGGTCCCATTCGAGGTGATCACTGCGGAGCAGGCGAAGGCGTTCAAGCCGGACCACCGCCTGTTCGCGTTTGCGCACGCGCGGCTGGGCGTGTCGCCCGGCGAGGTGCTGCATGTCGGTGCGGGCCTTGCGACCGACATGGCGCCGGCTTTCAGGCTGGGGCTCGCGCGCATCTGGATCAACCGGCGCGGCGAAACCGCGGATCCTGCGATGCTGCCCGATGCCGAGTTGCCGGACCTCGCGCAGCTTGAAACGACCATTGCAACCATGGCGACCCTCGCGCGCAGCCGGCGCTGAAAAGGCTATGCTCCCGCCGAGTCCGGGAACACCCTGGAGCAAGTCTCTTTTTCAAAGGAGGGCGTATGCGATTCAACGTGATTGCACTCGGCGCCACCGCCGGGATTTTCTGGGGCGCGGCGATCCTGTTCGTCGCGGTTGGCAACCTGGTCTGGCCGGCCTACGGGCAGATGTTCCTTGGTGTGCTCGCCTCGATCTATCCCGGCTACCATCCCACCCCGACTATCGGCTCGGTGATCACGGCGACACTGTACGGCGTCGTGGATGCGTCGATCGCCGGCGCCGCGTTCGGCTGGTTGTACAACCGGATTTCCCGTTTCACACAATAGACTGGAGGCAGTGATGCGTATCGGCATGCTGATTTTCAAGGACATGACCCAGCTGGACTTCACCGGTCCGTACGAGGTCTTTTCCCAGATGCCAGGCTGCGAGGTGAACGTGATCGCCGCCTCGCTGGAGCCGGTTGTCGCGCGCGGCGGGCTGCGGTTCCTGCCCGACACGACGCTGGCCTCTGCCGCGCCGCTGGACCTGGTCTTCGTTCCCGGCGGCCCCGGCGTCGGTGCGCTGATGGAGGACCGCGCGGTGCTCGAGTTCCTGCGCCACCAGGCCGGGAGTTCGAAATACGTGACTTCGGTTTGCACCGGCGCGCTGGTGCTGGGCGCAGCCGGCCTGCTCAAGGGCTATCGCGCGACCACGCACTGGCTGTCGCTTGATCTGCTGCCGGAGTTCGGCGTGACGCCCGCGACCGACCGTGTGGTCATCGACCGCAACCGGATCACCGGTGGGGGCGTGACCTCCGGCATCGATTTTGCGCTGGTCGTGGCGGGCGAAGTCTGCGGCGCGGATGCCGCCAGGCAGATCCAGCTGCTGATCGAGTACAACCCGGCACCGCCGTACAACTGCGGCCATCCGTCCACGGCCGACAAGGCGATCGTGGACCGCGTGCGGGAGGCGAGGGCGCCGATGCAGGCCGCGCGCCTGGCGCAGGCGAAGCGGGCCGCGACACAGTACTGTTGAGCCATGGCGGTCAGGCTTTCGCGGCGCGCCGCGCTTTCGCTGTTTGCTGTGGTGATCCTGGCGTGGGGCTTCAACTGGAGCGTCACCAAGAGCCTGGTGGGAAGCGTGCCCCCGCTGTGGCTGTCGGCGATCCGCTCGGCGATCGCGCTGGTGGTGCTGTTCTTCCTGACCCTGGCCACGCGCGACCTGCGCCTGCCCAAACGCGGCGACCTGGCTGTGGTCTTCAACATCGCGCTGCTGCACATGACCGGATTCGCCGCGCTGATGGCCATCGGCCTGCAGAGCGTCGCGGCGGGCCGCTCCATCGTGCTGGGATTCACCACGCCGCTCTGGGTCATTCCCGGTGCAGTGCTGTTTCTCGGCGAGCGGCTCACCGCGCGCCGCGCTGCGGGCGTGACGCTGGGTCTCGCGGGTCTTGCGCTGATGTTCAATCCAGCCAACTTCGACTGGTCGGACCGGCTCGTGCTGCGCGGCAACGGCCTGCTGCTGCTGGCGGCTTTCTGCTGGTCGGTCAGCATCGTGCACATCCGCAAGCACACCTGGATCTCGACGCCTTACCAGCTGGTGTTCTGGGAGGTGCTGATCGCAACGCTGCTGCTCGCGCTGCTCGCAGTGGGGTTCGAGGGCGCGCCGCACATCGCGTGGAACACGGACGTGGTGCTGTTGTTCCTCTATGGCGGTGTCATCGGCGTGGCATTGGCCTACTGGGCGATGGCGATGGTGAACCGCAGCCTGCCCGCGGTCACGACCTCGCTCGGGGTGCTGGCCACGCCGGTGGTCGGCGTGCTCAGTTCGATTGTGTTCCTGGGCGAGGCTTTCGACCTCGTCTTGGCTGCAGCAATGCTGCTGATCCTGGGCGGAATTGCGCTGGGGACCCTGGGCGGCGCCGGCGGGACGGCCGGATCGCCCCGCCCGGGAAGTAGCGGCTGAAGGTCCGTTCGCCTAGAGAATATCGGCGATCGCGTCGTGAAACCGCTTCGCCGCCGCGAGATGATCGGCGAGCCCACGTCCGGCGATACGATGGTGGTGACGCTTGTGGAAGGTGGTCGTGAGACAGATGTGGGTGACGCCGAGCCCTTTCCAGAACGTCGCTTCCTTTCGCCAGTCGGCCTCCGTTCCGGCGCCGCAGGAGGTCCAGACCTCGATCCCCAGCGCGGCGGGGTCACGGCCTTCGGCTTCGACCATGCCACGCAATTTTGCAAACACATCGGCCGCAGCCTGGTCGGGCGCAAACGCATTCGGCATCCAGCCGTCGCCCCATTTGGCGATGCGCGACAGGGTGTTTTCGTGATGGCCGCCGTACCAGACCGGAACGCGGCCCGAGGCCGGGCGCGGATTGATGCCGGCATCCTCGATGGTGTGGAAGCGGCCGTTGAAGGTGACGTGCTCGTTTTTCCATAGCGCCTGCATCACCTGCACCTGTTCTTCGGACCGTCGACCGCGGTTCTTGAAGTTTTCGTTCAGCGCGACGTACTCCATTTCGTTCCAGCCCACGCCGATGCCCAGCCTGAAGCGGCCCCCGCACAGCACGTCGAGGCACGCGGCTTGTTTCGCGACCAGCGCGGTCTGCCTTTGCGCGACGATCAGCACGCCGGTGGAAAAGCCCAAGCCCGGCGCGACACCGGCGAGATAGGCGAGCAGCACGAACGGGTCGTGAAACAGGTCCTTCGATGTGTTGCGGCCGGCCTCCCAGTCGGGGCGTGAAGCGACGTTCACGCCCAGGACGTGGTCCGGCGCCTCGAGGAAATCGTACCCGGCCGCTTCGAGGCCCTGCGCGTAGTCGCGCACGGTCTGCGGATCGCCACCAAAATCGCCAAACGGCACAAGCGCGCCAAGTTCCATGGTCTGAACCCCTTCTCGTCTAGCCAAGCTCTCCGCGCAACTGCGCCACCAGTTCCATATGCCGCTCGTGCTCGCCGGTAAAGCGCAGCGCAAGGTGGGTCGCGCCAGCCGCGGTGAAGTCGCGCAACCATGAGATCGCCCCCTCGCGCGAGCCGGCAAAGCAGTACTGGCGCCGGCGAATCGTTTCGCCCGGCTGGTTGTAGTACGTCTGCAGATACTGGTCGAGCTTCGCAACCGCCTTTGTCTCGTCCGCATCGATCGACAGGGTGAGGTAGGCCGCGCCGACCAGGGTCGCGGGATCGCGCCCGGCCTCTTTTGCGTGTTGTTTCGCCTGGGTCCAGCCCTCGCGCCAGGTTGCGGGCCCGCCCGAACCGGCCGGGAACCAGCCGTCGAGATGTTTGCCTGTCCGCTCGATCATGCCCGGGGCGCCACCGCCGCCCCAGATCGGCGGCCCGCCCGGGGTCCAGGCTTTCGGCGCGAGCACGCCCTTCGTGACCTTCCAGCGCCCCTCCCAGTCGACCGGCTCACCCGTCCACAGCGCGCGGCAAAGACGTATGCCTTCCATCATCCGGCCGACGCGTTTTTCGAATGGAACCCCTGCCGATTCGAATTCCGCGCGAATCGCCGGCACATCGGCGCCGATGCCCACGCCAAGGATCAGGCGCCCTTCGCTGATCTGGTCGATGGTTGCCGCCTGGTGGGCGAGCAGCACCGGATTGCGCAGCACGGGCAACAGCACGGCCGTGCCTACCTTCAGTTTCTTGGTGCGGGCGGCGATCGCGGCCAGCAATGCGAGGGGCTCGTGCCTGGGCTTGGCCAGCAGCGAGTCGCCGATCCACACCGAATCCAGGCCCAGCGCCTCGGCGCGGTCGGCCAGCGCAAGGATGCTGCGCGTTTCGTGCACGCCGGCCATGCACAGTTCACGGGTCGGCAGCAGGTAGCCGAGGCTGACGGTCATTGTTTGTTCCTTTCAGTCTACCGGTTCAGCCACGAAGAGCGGAATCTGCCGGGTGGTTTTCTGCTGGTATTCCTCATAGGGCGGATACGCCGCCACCGCGAGCTTCCAGAGCCGAGCGCGTTCGGCCGCGTCGCTGACTTCACGCGTCTTCATCTTGTGTACTTTAGTCAGGTCGCGAATTTCAACCATCGGGTTGGCGCGCAGGTTATACACCCAGACCGGGTCCTTGGGTGCCCCGCCCATGGAACCCACCAACACGTAGTTGCCGCCGTCCGACACGGTCATCAGCGGGGTCTTGCGGATGGCGCCGGTCTTGTTGCCGATATTGGTGACGATGATCACCGGCAGCCCGGTCTCGCGCAGCGTGGTGCCTTCCTTACCGCCGCTCTTCTCGTAAAGTTCGACCTGCTCACGCACCCAGTCTCTGGGGCTCGGAATGTATTGCGCCATGGGATTTCTCCTTGAACGATGTGCCGCCAAAGTATATCGGCGAAGCGGCGGCTACAGCGAATCGCCTTGGGGGTGGCCGGCAATCCATGCGGCGTAGTCGTCCGGCGTGTCGATGTCGAACGCGAGATCCGGGTCATCCAGCACTTCGGCGCGCAGGTCGAGGCGCAGGGCTTCGGCCAGATGGCGGGATACGCTGTCATCGCCGTACTGGAAGTGGAATTCCCGCGCGATCCGGCCGGTCATGCGCAGCAGGTTGGTGCCGCGCCCTGCGCGATCGGGCGTGAGCACAATGTCTCCGGGTGCGGCGAGCACGCAGCTGATCTGCGCCGGCGTCGCATGCACGAGGTCGATCGGAAGGATCAGCAGGTTGCGGCGTTCCTCGGGAGAATCGGGTCGCACGCTGCGCGCCACGGCGTGCACAAGCGCGCTGTTGAGCTCGCCATCCGGATCGTCCTCGCCGCCCACGCCGCAGTCCGCGGCGAGTTGCAGGGCTTCGCGGTCCGCACTCACCACGCGGATGTCCGCGGGCGAACCGACCGCGCAGGCGAGTCTGAGCGTGTCGCGCAGGAAACGCCTGCACAAGGCGGCGCGCGCATCGCCCGACAGGACGGGCGCGAGGCGGCTCTTGCCTCCGGTGAGCCGCTTGCAGGGGATCAGGATGATCGGCCGCATGGCGCCTGCCTCAGGTTTTAGTGAAGCGTAACGTTTCTTCCGCAAGCACCCGGCTGTCCTCGAGGCTGCGCATCAGCGTCTGCGTGGTCAACACGCGAAGCCCAAGTGCTTCAATCGCGGGCGCAAGCCCTGCATCCTCGCGATCGATCACCATCGCATCGATGAAGCCGGCGTACTTCCTTGCCACGCTCAGGCTGGATACTTCGTAGCCCAGCTCGGCCATCATTTTTGCGGCCGGCCCCTTCACCGCCTTGCCGCCGATGATGGGCGAGACGGCGACGCGGGGCACGCCCCGTCGTTCCAGGCGCGAACGGATGCCGCCCACCGCCAGGATGGGATCAATGCTCACATAGGGATTCGAAGGACAGAAGATAATCGCCTGCGCACGATCGAGCGCGGATGCGACTTCGGGCGTCGCCTCGGCTTCAGCCGCACCGTCGAAGCGCAGCCCGCTGATCGCGATGTTGCACTGGCGCCGCACGAAGTAATCCTGGAAGTCGAGCTCGCCTTCGACCGTTGCGACTTTCGTGCGCACCGGCGCATCGCTCATCGGCAGGATGCTTGCGGCAATGCCGAATCGCGCGGCAAGCTGCGCGGTCACTTCGCTCAGCGTTCGCCCTTCGCGCAAGAGGCGCGTGCGCAGCACGTGGGTGGCCAGGTCGCGATCGCCGAGCCGGAACCAGTCGGCCTCACCGAGCGCCGTGTTCTGCGCCATGAAGTTCCAGGTCTCGCCCTCGATGCCCCATCCGGTGTGCGGGTTTGCAATGCCCGCCAGGGTGTAGGTCACCGTATCGAGGTCGGGACAGATGCGCAGCCCCAGGTGGTCGAAGTCATCCCCTGTATTGACGACGACCGACAACCCGGGGCCCGCGATCTGCGCCAGACCCCTGGCAAGCCGGGCGCCACCGACGCCGCCGGCCAGCGCAACGATCATTGCCGCGGTCCCACTTCAGCCATCTCAGCGAAACAGATCGGTGTTCCGATCCCGGATCAGTTCGCGCATGCCGCTGGCGCGAAAGGCGTGCGGAAAGCCGCGCACATGGACCACGGGCAGGCCTTCGTTTGCCTGCCCCATCAAGAGCGACGCGGCGGCGGCCAGTTCATCGGCGATGCCGACTTCGGTCACGCGCAGCACCCGGCCGTTGCGGTCCGGCAGGCCGCGCATGTCCCACAGCGCCGGCGGCCCAGCCACGCCGATGGCCGTGCCGATGGTGCCGTTGCGCCAGGCACGGCCGAAACTGTCGTTGATCACGATCCCGATGTCGCAGCCAAGCGTCGCGCGCAGTGCCGCGCGCAGCGTGGCAGCGCTGCGGTCGGCGTCCTCCGGCAGCAGCAGCACGGATTCCTCGGCGTCGTCGGCCTCGACGTTGGACGCATCGATGCCCGCATTCGCCATCACCAGGCCGGACCGGTGCTCGACGATGATCACGCCCGGCCGGCAACGCAGCACGGCGACCGATTCGCGCAGGATCAGCTCGACCAGTCGGGGATCCTTGGCGCATTGCGCGGCGAGCTCCACCGCGCGCGGTGAGGGCGCGACGTCGCGCAAACGCACCCGGCGGCCTTCGGCCTTGGAGACGATCTTCTGCGCGAGCACGAGTACATCGCCGTCTTCGGCCGCGATCTTTTCCCGTGCCAGGCCGGCGACGATCAACGCGGCGAGGTCGTCCCCGGCGCGTATCGTCGGCAGGCCGGCGAGCGTGCTGAGCAGCATGCGGCGCGACATGGGTCAGCCGAACGCGGCCCGCAGTTTGGGCACCACGCGCTCTGAGTACAGGCGCAGGAACCGCGCCTGGTCCGGGCCCGGCGCATGGAACACCAGGTGGCGGAAACCGAGTTCGACATAGGGCCGGATACGTTCGACCTGCTCGTCCGGGTCGACCGACACGATCCAGCGGCTGGCGGCGCGTTCCAGCGGCAATGCGTCGGCCAGCTTTTCCATTGCAACGGGGTCCTCGACGCCGGTTTTTTCCTCGGCCGACAGCGCCAGCGCCGCCCAGTGACGGGTGTCTTCCTTCGCGCGCACGGGGTCGGTGTCGAAAGAGACTTTCACTTCGATCATCCGGTCGATGGAATCGTCTGCCCTGCGCGAGGCTGCCAGCCCCTCACTGACTTTCGGCAACAGCGTCTCGCGATACAGTTCCGGCGCCTTGCCACTGGTGCAGATGAATCCGCCGGCGACTTCCCCGGCGAGCTTGGCCGCGGTGGGGCCGGCAGCTGCAACGTAGATTGGCACCGGGTTGGCCGGCCGGTCGTAGATGGTCGCGTTCTCGGTGCGGTAGTACTGCCCCGCGAAGCTCACGCGCTCCTCGCGCCACAGCCGGTTGATCAGCGTGATCGCTTCCTTGAGGCGGCCGAAGCGCTCCTTGAAGCCGGGCCAGGGCATGCCGGTCGCCGGCACCTCGTTCAGCGACTCGCCGGTACCCACGCCGAGGATGACGCGATCGGGAAACATCGCGCCGAGCGTGGCCACGGCCTGCGCCACAATCGCCGGGTGATAGCGAAACGTAGGGGTGACCACGCTGGTGCCGATGATCACGCGCCGGGTCCGCGCGCCGAGTGCGCCCAGCCATGCGAACGAATACGGCGCGTGTCCGCCGGTATGCTTCCATGGCTGGAAGTGATCGCTGATGAACACCGAGTCGAACCCGACCTCTTCGGCGAGACACGAAAATTCCAGCAATTGCGACGGCGCGAATTGTTCCGCCGACGCCTTGTATCCGATCCTGAGCACGCCTGTTCCTCCTTGTCTTTCGGCTACGAGATCGCCGAGACGGTCGAGATTGCGCCGGCCTGGGCCGGGCCGAAGTGGACCGTATGGCGCGACAGCGCGCGCGAATCGCCCGGCGGCGTGAGCACGATGGGCGCGAGTTCCTGCGCGTCTTCAGCCACCCGCTGGCGCTCTGCGGATACCGGCCGGTATAACGTGTCGCGTTGTTCTGCTGAGCGACCAAGCGAGGCGATCAGGGCACGCATGGCGGAGGGCGGCAACTCCTGCCCGTGCTGCGTGCCGGCCGCGCGCGAAATGCTTTCGTTCATCAATGTGCCGCCCAGATCGTTGGCCCCGGCCTGCAGGCACAGGCGCGCGCCGGCCGTTCCCATCTTCACCCACGAGGTCTGGATGTTGGCGATTCCCGGGTGCAATACCAGGCGCGCCACCGCGTGCATCAGCACCGCTTCGCGCAGGGTCGGTCCGCGGCGCGCCTTGCCCTTGAGGAAGATCGGCGCTTCCATGGGCACGAACGGCAGCGGGACGAACTCGGTGAACCCGCCGGTTTGCGTTTGCAGGTCGCGGACCGCCAGCAGGTGGAGCGCCCAGGAATCCGGTCCCTCAACATGGCCGAACATGATGGTCGCCGTGGTCCGCAGCCCGGCGCGGTGCGCGCTCCCCACCACCTCCAGCCATTCGGAGGCTGAAATCTTGTCCGGGCAGATGATCGCGCGCACCGCGGGGTCGAGGCTTTCCGCGGCGGTCCCGGGCAGGGTGTCCAGCCCCGCTTCGCGAAGCTGCAGCAGGAATTCATCAACCTCCAAACCAAGCGTCCTGGCCCCCTGCGATATTTCCAGCGGCGAGAAGGCGTGGATGTGCATGCCGGGCGCCGCGCGCTTCACTGCCCTGCATATTTCCAGGTACGTCCGACCGGTGTAGTCGGGATGGATGCCGCCCTGCATGCAGACCTCGCTCGCGCCGCGCGCCCAGGCCTCCGCCACACGCCGCTCGATCTCGTCCAGTCCCAGGTCGTAGGCCGCGCCGCGCAGGCTCGCATGCGACTTGCCCTTTGAGAACGCGCAAAAGCCGCAGCGGAAATAGCAGATGTTGGTGTAGTTGATGTTGCGGTTCACCACATAGCGCACGGTGTCGCCGGCGGTTGCGCGCCTGAGGTCGTCGGCCGCGTCGCAGACGAAGCGGAATTCCCGGTCGCGGGCTTCGAACAGGCGCACGATGCGTTGTTCAGAAAGGCGCGTGCCGGCAGCGGCGTCTTCCACCGCGCGCGCAAGATCGCGATCCACTGCGGCAATGTAGGGCGCGCCTGCAATCGCTTCGATTGAGACATCGGCAAGCGGGAGTCCGGGCGCCCATGCGTCCCCGGGTGCATTCCCACGCGCGAGGCCTTCGCTGTCGGTCGCCGCCAGCACCCGCGCAACCAAACCGGGGGCAACCCAGCGCGCGGGCGCTCTCGCATAGGCGGGATACAGCGGCAGCCGTTCGACCAGCAGCCGTCCCTCGCGCGCGGTGGCGGCGGCGAGCGCCTCGATCTGCGGCCATGGTGCTTCGGGGTTGACGTGATCGGGCGTGACCGGCGAAACCCCGCCCCAGTCGTTCAGGCCCGCGTCGATCAGCCTTGCATAGGTGCCCGGCGTCAAGTTAGGCGGGGCCTGGATATTCATCTCTGGGCCGAGAATGATGCGTGCCACCGAGATCGTCCAGAGCAGGTCGTCCAGATCCGGCTCGGGCGCGCCTGCCCGCCGGGTGCCGGACTTGGCGCGAAAATTCTGCACGATCACTTCCTGGATGTGGCCGTGACGCCCATGCAGTTCCGCGATCGCCTGCAGGGCTTCGATGCGCTCCAGGCGCGTCTCGCCGATGCCGATCAGGATGCCCGTGGTGAACGGGATACTCAGTTCGCCCGCGTCCGAAATCGTCTTCAGCCGCACCGCGGGATGCTTGTCGGGGGAACCGAAATGCACTTCGCCACGCTCGCACAAGCGCGCCGAGGCGCTCTCCAGCATCAGGCCCATCGATGCCGATACCGGCCGCAGCATCGCCAGTTCGTCGCGCGTCATCACGCCGGGATTGAGGTGCGGAAGCAGGCCGGTTTTCTCGATCACGGCCTCCGCCGCGGCGGCGACATAGGCCAGCGTGCTTGCGTAGCCCATGGCGTCGAGCGCCTCGCGTGCCACCGTGTAGCGCGCCTCGGGATTGTCGCCAAGCGTAAACAAGGCCTCGTGGCATCCGGCCTGCCGGCCGCGCTCGGCGATCGCAAGCACCTCGTCGATACTCAGGTACGGCGCGCGGTCCTTGCGCGGCTTTTCCGCAAAGGTGCAGTAGTGGCACACGTCGCGGCAAAGCTTCGTCAGCGGAATGAACACCTTCCTGGAATAGGTGATTGTCCGCCCGTGTCCGCGGTCGCGCAGTTCCCCGGCCTCGCGGAGCAGCTCGGCGAGCGGCAACCGGGCGAAGTCAGGAAGCATGGACGGGTTGGCCACGGAAATTTTTAATAGGCGAGGGTTGGATCTGGTTCGAACCGCGGCATCGGAACACAAGGTCGCGCAGTCTGCGAGTTTAGCCGCTAAAAAGACCCGCGTGGCGCATCAGATCCGCAGTCGGTGAAAAGGGTGTTTAAATTTCCTATTCGCTCGCGCAACCCCGGTATCCTGTGTGCCTGTGCGCCCGGTGCCTTGAGCGACGCACCTTTCAGCACGACACTAAAGGAGAGTTCCGTGGACCGTTCGAGCCGCCATTCCCGCCGCCATTTCCTCGCCAAGACCGGCAACATCGTCGCCGCCGGCAGCCTCGCTGCGCTGTTACCGACGCTGGCCCGCGCCCAGGCCAAGCCGATGACCGTGGCGTTTCTCTATACCGGCGTGCGCCAGGACTACGGCTGGAACCAGGCGCACGGCGTCGCGGCACGGCAGATCGCGAACGTTCCGGGCGTCAAGCTGCTCGAGCAGGAAAACGTGCCAGAGACCGCCGAATCCGAGAAAGTCATGGAGAGCATGATCCGGCTCGACGGCGCAAAAGTGCTGTTCCCGACCTCGTTCGGCTTCTGGCCGTTCATCTTGAAAGTGGCGCCGAAGTTTCCGGAAGTGCTGTTTGTGCACGCCGGCGGCCTGTGGAAGGACGGCGACCCGAAGAACACCATCGGCTATCGCGGCTATATGGAAGAGCCGCACTATCTATGCGGCATCGCCGCCGGCCGCATGTCGAAGAGCGCCAAGATCGGCTTCATCGGCGCCAAACCGCTGTATTTCATTTTCAACAACTGCAACGGCTTCATCCTCGGCGCGCGATCGGTGAATCCGAAGGTCACCTGCCAGGTGGTGATCACCGGCGACTGGAACAATCCTGTGAAGGAAGCAGAAGCCGTCAACAGCCTTGTTGACCAGGGCTGCGATGTGATCGTCGGCAATTGCGACAGTCCCAAGGTGGTCATCGAAACCGCCGAGCGCCGCGGCGTCTATTCCTGCGGCTATCACACCGACCTGTCGGCGCTCGCCCCCAAGGGCTTCCTCACTGGCGCCGAGTGGAACTGGGGCAAGGGCGCGGACTTCGTGCGCGCATGGCAGTCGGGCGGAGCCTATCCGAACCTGTTGCGCGGCGGCTTCAAGCGCGACATGGTGAAAGCTTCGCCCTTCGGCGCTTCCGTGCCCGAAGCGGTGCGCGCCGAAGTGCTGCGCGCCCGCCAGGCCTTTGCCGACGACAAGCTGCAGCTCTACAAGGGGCCGCTGAAAGACAATGAGGGTAACGTCGTCCTCAAGGCGGGCGAAGTCATCGACAACGAAGACAACAAGTTCAAGCTCGGGGTCAAGTTCCTCGTCGAAGGCGCGATCGGAAAGACCGGCCTCGCCCGCTGATGCGGGAGCGCGCGGAAGCCGCGGCCATCACCGCGGGCGCGCTGTTTGCCGCGCTCGCGTTGTTCGCGCTGTTCCTCGCGGCGAACGGCCTCAATCCGCTCGCCGTCTACGCCGTGCTCTGGCTGGGCGGTTTCGGTACCTCGTTCTCGCTGCAGGCGACACTGACGCAAGCGGCTCCGTTGATGCTGACGGCGCTGTGCACGGCGATACCGGCGCGCGCCGGGCTGCTCGTCATCGGCGGCGAGGGGGCGCTGGTCGCGGGCGGCGTGTTTGCGGTGCTTGCCGGTGTTGCGACAGCCGGTGTTCCGGGGAGCATCGGCACGCTGATCGTCTGTGCCAGCGGGGCTGCCGCGGGCGCGGCCTGGATCGCGATGGCTGGCGCGCTGAAGCATTTTCGCGGCGTCAACGAAACCATCTCGACGCTTCTTTTGAATTACATCGCCATCGCTGTGCTCAACCACCTGGTGAGTGGCCCGATGCGCGACCCGTCGGTATCGCTGAAGGCCACCAGCTGGTCGATCCCGGCCGAAGCCATGGTCGGAAACCTGACGGGCATGGGCGTGCACTGGGGCCTCGCCTTCGGCGTAATTGCCTGCCTCATCGCGTTCGCGCTGCTCAAGTACACGGTGTTCGGATTTGCCGTGGACGTGCTGGGTGGCAACGCGCGCGCCGCGCAGCTCGTCGGGCTGCCGATCGGGCGGCTGACGCTCGCCGCCTGCGCGCTGGGGGGCGCGGCGGCGGGCCTCGCCGGCGCAGTCGAAATCGTCGCCGTGCACGGTGCGGCCAGCAGCTCGCTGGCCGTGGGTTTCGGCTACGGAGGAATCCTGGTGGCGTTTCTCGCGCGCCAGAATCCGCTTGCGATTGTCTTCTTTGCGGTGCTGGTAGGCGGCATATCGGCCAGCGGTGGACTGATGCAGCGGCGTTTTGAAATGCCCGACGCTGCGACGCAGGTGCTGCAAGGCATGATTTTTCTGTGCGTGCTGGCCTCCAATACCTGCTACGGACGCTTGCGGATTTTCCAGCCGCGCGCGGTGAACGCATGAATCCGGGTGAGCTTGGCGGGTGGGGCGTGCTGATCGCGGTGCTGGGGGGCGCGATCAGGATTTCCACGCCCTACCTGTTCGTGAGCCTGGCGGAGACGCTGACTGAGAAAAGCGGGCGCGTGAACCTCGGCCTGGAAGGCACGCTGTTGATGGGCGCGATGAGCGGCTATGGCGTGTCCTATCTCACCGGCTCGCCGTGGGCCGGGCTCGCTGCCGCGGCAGGCGCGGGGGCCCTGCTCGGGCTGCTTCATGCCGGGGTATGCAGCCTGCCGCGCGTCAACGATGTCGCAGTCGGCATCGCCTTGTTCATCTTCGGCACCGGGCTTGCGTTTTTCCTCGGCAAGGCCTTTGTGCAGCCACGCGCAACGCGCCTGCCGCTCTGGTCGCTGGGCGGATGGAGTGACGTACCGGCGATCCGCGCTGCGCTCGAGGTGAGCCCGCTGTTTTTCGCTGGCATCGCGTTCGCGTTCGCGATGCGCTGGGCGCTGGCCCACACCCGCTGGGGCCTTGTCGTGCGCGCTGTCGGCGACAACGCCGAAGCCGCGCGCACCGCCGGCTTCGGCGTCAACCTGACGCGCGCGCTCGCGACCGCCGTCGGCGGCCTGTTCGCCGGCATGGGTGGGGCGTTCCTGTCGCTGTCCTATCCGGGCACCTGGGCCGAAGGGCTTTCGAGCGGCCAGGGATTGATGGCAGTCACGCTGGTGATATTCGCGCGCTGGAACGCGCTCAACTGCGTCTGGGTGTCGCTGCTGTTCGGCGCGACTGCGGCGCTCGGCCCGGCGCTGCAGGCGGTCGGCATTAATTCCTATTATTACCTGATCGGCGCGGCGCCCTATGCGCTGACGCTTGCACTGCTCATCGCGAGCTCCTCACGGCGCCACCGGCTGATCGGCGCGCCGGGCGAACTCTCGATCAACCGCTGATGGTCATGGATACGCACCCGCCGCTCATCGAAGTTCTCAACATGCAAAAGCGCTTCGGCGCAGTGCGCGCGCTGGAGGATGTGTCGGTGCGTTTCGAGCCAGGGACGTTCCACGCCCTGCTCGGCGAGAACGGCGCTGGAAAGAGCACCCTGGTGAAATGCCTGATGGGATTTCATGCGGCCGACGGTGGCACCATACGGATAGACGGCGAAGCGCGCGCGATCCGCGATCCGCGCGCCGCCAATGCCGCCGGCCTGGGGATGGTGTACCAGCATTTCACGCTGGTGCCGTCGATGACGGTCGCC
This sequence comes from Burkholderiales bacterium, assembly GCA_038211455.1. GTDB lineage: Bacteria > Pseudomonadota > Gammaproteobacteria > Burkholderiales > SG8-39 > SZAS-79. The sequence goes on along the minus strand of JBBQVP010000016.1, from coordinate 15,139 downwards.
GAGAACCTGATCCTCGCTCGCGCCGACCTCCCGGGCATCATTGACTGGCGCGCCGAGCGGCGGCGCATCGACGAGTTCTTCAGGCGCATGCCCTTCAGCCTCGACCCGGATGCGCCGGCCACGGCGCTTGCTGCCGGCGAAAAACAGAAGCTCGAGATATTGAAGCAGCTTTACCTCGGCGTGCGCGTGCTCATTCTGGACGAGCCGACCAGCGTGCTGACGCCGCAGGAATCGGATGAAGTGCTGTCGCACGCGCGCAGGCTTACCGACGCCGGGCTATTGACCGTAGTGCTGATCACGCACAAGTTCCGTGAGGTGCGCGCGCATGCGAGCGTGGTGAGCGTGCTGCGCGGCGGTCGCAACGCGGGCGGCGGCCTCGTGGCGGAGCACGACACCGAAGCGCTCGTCGAGATGACCTTCGGCGCGCGCCCGGCTCCGGTGAGCGCCGTGCGCAGCGAGCGGGCGCCGGGCGGCATTTACCTCGAACTGCGGAACCTCGCGGCGCTGAATGACCGGGGTGCGCCGGCGGTACGCGCTTTGTCGCTGAAGGTTGCCGCGGGCGAGATCGTCGGCGTCGCCGGCGTATCGGGCAACGGCCAGAAGGAGTTGGTCGAGGTGCTGGCCGGTCAGCGCGAGCCCGAGGCCGGCAGCATCGCCGTCGCGGGCAAAGCCTACCGGCGTACCCGCGCCGAGATGCGCGAGCGTGGTGTGTTCCTGCTCGCCGAGGAGCCGCTCGCATCCAGTTGTGTGCGCAGCCTGTCGGTGGCAGATAATCTGGCGCTACGCGATTTCGACGCGCCTTCCCACGTGCGTGCGTTGTGGCGCATCGACCGCGCCGCGATCGAACGTCGCGCGCGCACGCTGATAGAGCGCTTCGGCATACGCTGCCCGGGTCCCGGAGCGCGCATCGATACCTTGTCCGGGGGCAACGTGCAGCGGGCCGTTCTCGCGCGTGAATTGAGCGGTGATGTGCGCCTGCTGATCGCGCAGAACCCCTGCCTGGGGCTGGATTTCGCGGCAACCCGCGAGATTCGCGAGCGGGTGCTGGATGTGCGCAACCAGGGCGCGGCGGTGCTGCTCTTGAGCGAAGACCTGGACGAATTGCTCGAGCTCGCCGATCGAATCGTGGTGATGCTTGACGGGCGACTGGTGTTCGCCATTGACCGCGCGCAGGCCAATGCAGCCGAGATCGGCGCGCACATGACCGGTCATCCTCAGGCGACAGGCCATTCGCAAGCGACCGGCCATCTGCAGGCCGCGATCACGGCGTAACACCGGAAACAGCAACCAGGGGAGCGCGTACGATGGCTGAACAACGCTGCAGGGTGGTGCGCAATGCTCAGGTGCTTGCGGCAGGTGCCGTACGTGCCGAGCCACTTGACCTGTTGATCGAGGGCGGTCGCATTCGCGCCGTCGGTGCGCCGGGCATGCTGGCGCCCGCTGATGCCGAAGTTTTCGATGGGACGGATCGGCTGGTTATCCCCGGCCTCGTCAACGCGCACACGCACGCGCACGGGGGGCTTGGCAAGGGTGCGGTCGGCGATCGCCTGTCGCTGGAGATGTTTCTGACTGGCTCGGGTGCGCTGAACGGTTCGCGCAATCTCGAGGACAAATACCTCTCCGCGCAATTGAGCGCGGTCGAGATGGTGAAAAAAGGCTGCACCGCGGCCTACGATTTGTTTGTTGAGTACCCGATACCGTCGATCGAAGGCATGGCCGCGGTCGGGCGCGCGTATCGCGATGTCGGCATGCGCGCGGTGATCGCGCCGATGATGTCCGACCGCACTTTGTATCAGGCCTATCCGGGTCTCGTGGAAGCCTTGCCCGAGTCCCTGCGCGACACGGCGCGCCGTGCCGCCGCCGCGCCCTACGCAGAGAGTCTCCGTGCCTGCCGTTCGATTCTGCAGAACTGGTCCTTCGACCGCGACTTCATCCGGCCCTCGCTCGGGCCGACCATACCGATGCATTGTTCGGACGAGTTTCTCACCGGCTGTCGCGACCTCGCGCACGAGTTTGATGTCGGCATCCAGACGCACCTCGCCGAATCGGCGACGCAGGCGGTGATTGCGAAAAAGCGCTACGGCACGAGCCTGACCGCGCATCTGGCGAAACTCGGGCTGCTGGGCGAGAAATTCAGCGGCGCGCACGCCATCTGGATCGATGCAGACGACATGCGGCGGATTGCTGACGCGGGAGGCGCGGTGGCGCACAACCCATTGAGCAACCTGCGCCTCGGCTCGGGGCTGGCGGCGGTGCGCGCGATGCTCGACTGCGGCCTGACGGTGGGCATAGGCACCGACGCGGGCAATACGTCGGACACGCAGAACATGTTCGAGGCGGCGCGGCTCGCGTCCTACCTGTCGCGCGTGCGCGGGCCCGACTATCGCGAATGGCTTACTGTGGAAGAAGCGTTCCGGCTCGCCACTGCCGGAAGCGCGCGCGTGCTCGGTTTCGGCGCCAGCATCGGGACCATTGCGCCTGGCGCCTTTGCGGACCTTGTTTTCCTCGATCTCGCGCACATCAACTACGTGCCGCTGCGCGATGCGCTGTTGCAGATGGTCAACGGTGAAAGCGGCACCGCGATCGATGCGGTTATGGTCGGCGGGCGCTTTGTCTTGCAGGGCGGCAGGATGCTGACGGTAGATGAGGCGAAGATGCGGCGTGACGCCGAGTCGGCGCGAGAACGGCTGGATGCGGCCAACGCGGGAACGCTCACCGCGGCACGGGCGATGGAAGGCTGGGTGGGTGAATTCTGCATCGCCCATGCACGCACGCCCGGATTGCCGCACCGGCACGGGTGAGCCGCTCGCGCTTGCTCAAGCGCGTCTCCAGCATCGAGCATTGCGTGCAGGTCGGCGTCGTCTGCATGCCGGCATCGCCGGGCAAAGCCTGCACCGTGCGGATGTCGCAGCCGTTTTCGAGCCGGCGGGTGGCGAAAGAGTGAAGCAACGCGTGGCGTGAAAGTAGATGAATCGCCTGATCGACCGAACGCAGGTCACCTTGGTGCGAAGGCTGCAGTGCCCGGGGCGGATCGTCTCGCGAACTGGCATGAGGAGGCGGGGCCTGGGTGCAGGGGCGCCGGGCGTGGGCGTATGACTGGGAGACATTACTATGGTTGTATTGTCTTTCCGGATGTCCCGGCTTGACGTCTTGAGATCAAGGGAGGACGAGAGGAATGAGAGCCGAATCTGCGTCCGGGATGGATGATATGGGCTGGTTGTCATCTAAGAATGTCATCCAATTCACGTTATGCGGTTCGGATTCTGGGCGGCGTAGAATCAGCACCGTGAAGGTGAAGGACCTGATTGCAATGCTTGAAGCCGACGGGTGGTTTCATGTTCGAACGAAAGGCAGTCACCGGCAGTTTCACCACCCAAGCAAATCCGGGACCGTAACCGTGGCAGGAAAACAAAGCATTGATATTCCACCCGGCACTCTCAACAGTGCTCTGAAGCAGGCCGGACTCAAAAAGTAGGAGGCAATGAAATGCGCTACCTCGTGGTTGTCGAAGAAGGTCCTGCGTCCTTCGGTGCGTATGTCCCAGACTTACCGGGCTGCATTGCTGCGGGAGAAACGAAAGACGAGGCCTTGGCGCTCATTCGTGAAGCCATCGCACTTCATCTCGAAGACCTAAAGAGCGAAGGGCTTTCGATCCCTCCGCCGACATCGGTCAGCGAAGTTGTTGAGGTTCAAACCGCATAAACTGGCAACGCACCGAACGCGAGGGAGGCACTTCATCGTGCGAACCACCTTCCCCGCGCGCCGGCGGTTTCTACGGCAGCCACCATGTTTCACGTCTTCGTCTACGGCACGCTGAAGGAAGGCTTCGCAAACTTCGGCATCAACGCCGGCCGTCGCGTGCCGGGTGCCTTCTGCACGGTTGAGCGCTATCCGCTGTTGATCATCGGGAAGGCGTACCTGCCGTGGCTGGTCAACGAACCCGGGGCCGGGGAGCGGGTTCTGGGGCAGCTCTTCGAGGTCGACGCGCAGGTACTCAAGGACATGGATCAACTCGAACAGGTTGACGAGGCGGGCTGGTACGAAAGGGCCGAGATTCAGGTCGAGGACCTCGGCGCGCCGAGCCCGCAGCCTGTGACGGCGTTCGTCTACTTTGGCGCCAGCGAGCGGGTATCCAGGGAGCATGTGCATGCGGGTCCGCTGGCCGAGTTCACCGCCCGGCACAACCTCGGCTACCTGGGCGCGGCCTGACCGCCCCCGCACAAGCACGCCACGCAGCACCGATGAGAACCATGCACTACCCAACGGGGATTCACTGATGCTGAAGGTTCACGTCCTGGACGAGCTCTACCACCACTCGAGCAACGTGGCGCACGGCGTCGAGGTGCCAGCGGGAGCGCGTCTCCTGTTCACGAACGGCCAGGTCGGCACCCGACCCGATGGCACCACGCCGGGACAGACCGCAGAGCAGGCCGAGGTGGTGTTCGCCCGCATCGCGGCGGTCCTCGGCGCGGCGAACATGGCGCTCTCCGACATCGTCAGGCTCACCGTTTTTCTCACGGACCGGGCGGATGTAAGGACGTTTGTGGAAGTGCGGGACCGACTGATGGGCGCGCACAAGCCCGGCGCGATCATCCTGGTGGTCAAGGGGCTGGCACGACCGGAACTGAAGATCGAGATCGAGGCGATCGCCGCGAAGGTCGACTGAATTTCGCACCCAGACCGATCAATTTTCGGCCGACAAGGCCCGGCCGATCACCATGCGCTGGATGTCGTTGGTGCCCTCGTAGATCGGCAGCACGCGCGCATCCCGGTAGTACTTCTCGACCGGGTAGTCGTTGAGGTAGCCGTTGCCGCCGAACACCTGGATCGCATCCGAACAGACGCGCTCGGCCATCTCGGTGGCCGCCAGCTTCGCCATCGACGCTTCCTTCAGGCAGGGCCGCCCCGCATCCTTGAGCTCCGCCGCGTAGAGCGTGAGCTGGCGCGCGGCTTCGAGCGCGGTGGCCATGTCCGCGAGCCGGAAGCCGATTGCCTGATGCTCGATGATGGGCTTGCCGAATGTCACCCGCTCCTGCGCGTAGCGGACTGCCGCTTCGTAGGCCGCGCGCGCGACGCCGACCGCCTGCGCGGCTACGCCGATGCGCCCGTTCTCAAGGTAGGCCAGCGCGATGCGGTAGCCCTGGCCCGGCGCGCCGAGCATGTTCTCCACCGGGATCTCCATGTCTTCCAGCGCGATCTGGCAGGTATCCGCGGCGCGGTGGCCGAGCTTGTTCTCCTCTCTTGCGACGCGATAACCCGGCGTCGCGGTGGGCGCGAGAAAGCACGAGATCCCGCGCTTGCCGGCGGCCGGGTCGGTGACCGCGACGATCAGCGCCACATCCGCACTGCGCCCCGCGGTGATGAACTGCTTGGTGCCGTTCAGCACATAGCGGTCGCCGCGGCGCACCGCGCGCGTGAGCAGGGCCGAGGCGTCCGACCCCGCCTGCGGCTCGGTCAAGAGAAACGCGCTCGACTGCACGCCCGAGGCCAGCGGGCGCAGAAAACGTTCCTTCTGTTCCGGCGTGCCGTGATCCGCGATCGCCGCGCAGTTGGGCGAGTTGTTGACGCACATCATGTTGCACAGGCCGCAGTCCCCGGCCGCGATCTCCTCGACCGCCAGCGCATACGAAACGAAATCGGCGCCCACGCCGCCCCACTCGGGGGAAATGCACATGCCCATGAGGCCCAGCCGGCCCATCGCGCGCAGGACATCGACGGGAACCGTGCAGTCGCGGTCCCAGCGAGCCGCATGGGGAATGATCTCGCGCAGCGCGAAGGCGCGCGCGGCCTCGCGGATGCGTTCCTGTTCGTCAGTCGGTAACATGGCGTCCCTATCCCGTTCAACGCGGCCTGTGTGCCGGACCGGTCCCGCATCCTTGCGCATGCGGCGCCGTCTGGCAACGGGCGCGGCCCATGATCCGACTCTACAGCCTGGTGTTCCTGCTGCACGCCTATGTGGGCTGGAGGCTGTTGTCCGATCTGCCCTCCGGTTCGCCAGGTTTCGTTCTTCTGCTGGTGTGGCTGACTTTCTCGGCGGCCGTGCTGCCGATGGGATTGTTTGCGCGCCGGATCGTGCGCCAGCCGGTTGCCGACCTCCTGGTCTGGGCCGGCATGATCGCGATGGGCGCGTTTTCCTCGCTATTCGTTCTCACTTTCCTGCGCGACGCCGGATTGCTGCTTGCATCCGCGCTGGCCTGGGCGCTGCGCTCAGGCGCCTCCCTGCATGCGCTGCAGGCCTGGAGCGCCGTTGCAGTCCCGTTGCTCGCCGCCCTGTTCACGCTGCTGGGGTTCGCCAACGCACGGCGCACGGCCGCGGTGGTCGCGATCGACGTGGCGATCGCCGGGCTGCCGGCCGCGCTGCATGGTTTCAGGATCGCGCAGATCAGCGACATCCACATCGGGCCGACGATCAGGCGCGGCTATGTCGAGGCGATCGTCGAGGCGGTGAACCGCCTGGATGCCGACTTGATCGCAGTGACCGGCGACCTCGTCGACGGCAGCGTGGCGCAGCTTTTCCCGCACACCGCGCCGCTCGCGCGACTCGCCGCGCGCCACGGCGCCTATTTCGTCACCGGCAACCACGAGTACTACGCAGGCGCGCAGGAATGGATCGCCGAAATTCGCCGGCTCGGCATGCGCGTGCTGATGAACGAGCACGTGGTGCTGGAGCACGCCGGTGCAGCGGTGGTGATTGCCGGGGTGACGGATTTCAACGCCCACCACTACGCCGAGGCGCACCGCAGCGACCCGCACGCCGCCGCGCACGGTGCGCCGGCGCACGCCGCGTTGCGCGTCCTGCTTGCGCACCAGCCGCGTTCGGCGCGCGCCGCGGAAGGCGCCGGGTTTCACCTGCAACTCTCCGGACATACGCACGGCGGGCAGTTCTGGCCGTGGAATCATTTCGTTCGCTTGCAGCAGCCTTTCACTGCCGGCTTGCGTCTGCACGGCGCGCTGCAGGTCTACACCAGCCGTGGCACCGGCTACTGGGGTCCGCCAAAGCGCCTCTGGGCGCCATCGGAAATCACCTGCCTGCGGCTGGTCGCGATCCCTGCGCCTTGACTTGCCCACGGTGCCCGGGAACACTGCGTCGAAAAATCAGATCGTGCGCGTGTTGCCGCGCCCCAACCGGACCGGAGTCGTCTGAATGTTTCACCCCTACCACCACGCTCTCGCCACGCCCGACAAGCCCGCCTACATCATGGCGCGGTCTGGCGAAACAGTGACCTACCGCCAGCTCGAGGACCGCTCCAACCAGGGCGCGCAGCTGTTGCGCAGCCTGGGGTTGAAGCGCGGTGATTCGATTGCGCTGATGATGGACAACAACGCGCGTTACTTCGAGATCTGCTTCGCGGCGCAACGCTCGGGGTTGTTTTTTACCGCGATGAGCTCGCGCCTTTCCGCGCAGGAGGCCGAGTACATCCTCGAGGATTGCGGCGCGCAGGTGCTGATCGTGTCCGCCTCGCTGGCGGGACAGGCCGCGGCGCTGCTCGGGCGCAATCCGCGCGTGCGCCTGCGCTACGCGGTCGGCGGCGCGCTGCCCGGGCATGCTGCCTGGGAAGCGGCGCGCGCTGCGCAGCCCCATCAGCGCATCGCTGACGAATCCGCCGGGCGCGACATGCTGTATTCCTCAGGCACCACGGGACGGCCCAAGGGGGTGAAGACCGAGTTGCTGGATGAGGCGATCGACGCGCCGAACACGCTGACCGGCGTCGCGCAGAAACTCTACGGCCTGAGTTCGGAGGCGATCTACCTATCGCCAGCGCCGCTCTATCATGCCGCGCCGCTGCGCTTCAACATGACAATCATGCGCTTCGGCGGCACCTCGGTAATCATGGAGCACTTCGACGCCGAGGAGGCGCTGCGCCTGATCGAGGCTCACGGCGTGACCCACAGCCAGTGGGTACCGACGATGTTCGTGCGCATGCTCAAGCTCGCGCCGCAGGCACGCGCGCGCTACCGGCACGATACCTTGCGTGTCGCCATCCACGCGGCTGCGCCCTGCCCGGTGCAGGTCAAGGAAGGCATGATCGACTGGTGGGGGCCGGTGCTGTTCGAGTATTACGCGGGCACCGAGGGCAACGGGTTCGTCGCCTGCAATTCGTCCGAATGGCTCGCGCATCGCGGCACGGTGGGCCGCGCCCTGGTCGGCGAAGTGCGCATTCTCGACGAAGAAGGCGGGGTGGTGCCGGCGGGCGAGACAGGAACGATCTACTTCGCCAACGCGCCGGCGTTCGAGTACCACAACGACCCGGCCAAGACGGCGGCCTCGAAAAGCGCCGAGGGCTGGACCACGCTTGGCGATGTCGGCCATCTGGATACGGAAGGCTATCTCTACCTCACCGATCGCAAGCACTACATGATCATCTCGGGCGGCGTGAACATCTATCCGCAGGAGATCGAGAACCTGCTGGTCACGCACCCGAAGGTGGCCGACGTCGCAGTGATCGGCGTGCCCAACGAAGACTTCGGAGAAGAGGTGAAGGCTGTGGTCCAGCCGGCCGACATGAATTCTGCCGGCGCCGCGCTCGCCGAGGAGCTGATCGCCTACTGCCGCGCGAATCTCTCCCACGTGAAATGCCCGCGCTCGGTGGATTTCGAGGCCGAGCTGCCGCGCCACCCGACGGGCAAGCTCTACAAGCGTCTGCTGCGCGACCGGTACTGGCCGGCGCGCTGACGCGCCGTCCGACGGGCGCGGCCCGCGGGTTAAGATACTCGCGTCGAAACCCGGGGGGACGCATGCGCAGGATACTCATAGTCTGGCTGATCAACGCGCTCGCTTTGCTGGCGTTGCCCTATGTCGTGCCCGGGGTGCACATGGACAGCTTCGTCACTGCGCTGCTCGCGGCGCTGGTGCTGGGGTTCCTCAACACGCTGATCCGGCCGGTGCTGATCCTGCTGACGCTGCCGGTCACGCTGATCACCCTGGGCCTGTTCGTGTTCGTGATCAATGCGCTGCTGTTCTGGTTTGTCGCCTCCTTCCTCGAAGGGTTCCGGGTCGCGGGCTTCTGGTCGGCGCTGTTCGGTGCGGTCGCCTACGCGGTGATCTCCTGGGTGGCGAGCACGATCGTGTTCGGCAAGCCGGAGAGCCGGGTCAAAAGCCAGTTCCGGGTTGTGATCCGGCGCAACGGGCCGCCGGGCTGAAGCGATGAAACGCATCGCGATACTCACCAGCGGCGGTGACGCTCCCGGCATGAACGCCGCGATCCGCGCGGTGTCACGCGCCGCTTTCGCGCGCGGCTGGGAGGTCTGCGGTATCCGCAACGGCTACGCAGGCCTGCTCGCCGACAGCATTTCCCCGCTCCATGCGCGCGAGGTGGGCGGCATCATCTATCGCGGCGGCACGCTGCTCGGCAGCGCGCGTTGCAAGGAGTTTCACGAGGAGGCCGGCCTTGCGCTGGCGCTGCGCAACCTCGCGCGCCACGCGATCGACGCGCTGGTCGTCATCGGCGGCAACGGTTCGCAGACCGGCGCGAGCCGCCTTGCGGCGAAGGGATTTCACGTGGTGGGTGTGGGCTCGACGATCGATAACGACCTGTCCGGCACCGACCTCACGATCGGCGCGGACACCGCGGTGAATATCACGCTCGAAGCCATGGACCGGTTGCGCACGACCGGCGCCTCGCATCAGCGCGCCTTCGTGGTCGAAACCATGGGCCGCAACTGTGGCTACATCGCGCTGATGGCCGGCATTGCCGGCGGCGCGGAGGTGATTTCGATCCCGGAGCGGCCGGTCAGCCCGGCCGAGGCGGCCGAGCGGGTCGGCGCGGCCTACGGGCGCGGCAAGACCCATGCGCTGGTCGTTGTGGCAGAAGGGGTGCACGGCGGGGCGAAAGCGATGATGCAGTATTTCGCCGAGAACCGGGAAAAGATCGGCTTCGAGCTGCGCGAGACCACGCTCGGTCACGTCGTGCGCGGCGGCAACCCCACCGCGGCCGACCGCGTGCTGGCGACCCGCGTGGGGGCCGCCGCGATCGACCTGCTTGCGGGCGGAACGCACGGCGTTCTGGCCGGTCTGGTCGACCACGAGATCGTCGCCACGCCACTGGTGGAACTCGCGGGCCGCGACAAGCCGATCAACGCGAGCCTGCTTGAGCTCGCGCGCATGCTCGCGCAATAGGCCGCTTTCGGCCCTCCATTCTCCTGGATATTGTATCGATATCGATACACAAACTGGCGTTTTAGGCGCCACAGTGCTAGGGTATAAAAAATAAATCTTCAAGAATTCAGGTTAAACCCGGATCCTCAGCCGAGTCGCAGGCTGAGCGGCGAGATCTCCTCCGCGCTGCGTTTGCGGTAGTCGCGCTGCGGCACCGCGGCGATCATGCGCTGCTGCGCTTCGGCCAGCCGCCCGCCGGCGTCGGCCTGGTCGAGGGTCAGCACCCTGCCCTCGCTGACCACCTGGCGCCCGTCGATGTAGACGTCCCGCACCGCGCGCTCGGCTGCGTGGTAGACGAGCGAGCGCAGCGGGTCGCGCGCCGGCACCATGTGGCTGCACGCGAGGTCGACCACCACGATGTCCGCCTTCATGCCGGGCGCGAGGCGGCCGAGGTCCGCGCGTCCGAGGGCGTTCGCGCCGCCGACGGTCGCGGCGTGCAGGATGTCTTCGGTCGCCACCGCATGGATGTCGTGCGCTGCAACGCGCGCGAGCACGGCGGCCTTGCGCATTTCCTCGAGCATGTTGTGCGGCGTCGTATCCGTGCCGATCCCCATGTTCACCCCCGCCCGCAGGTAGGAGCCGAAGTTCTCCAGCAGTTGCCCGTAGCGCGCAAACGGCGTGGGGCAGTGCGCGACCGTGCAGCCGTGTTCCCCCAGCAGGCCGAGATCCTTGCGGCTCCACCAGTGGATCCAGGAGTGGTGGTCGAGGAAGATCGCGTGCGCGAGTAGCGTCGTCGGCCCGAGGATGCCGATGTCCGCAGCCCACTGCACCGGCGTCTTGCCGTGCCGGCGCAGCATTTCCAGCACTTCGCTTACGCCCTGCGCGATGTGCACCGTGAACGGCATGCGCCGCTCGTTGGCGGCGGCCAGCGCATCGCGCAGCAGGTCGGCCGAGCAGGTGTCGATCTGCATCGGCGCGACTACCCCCGACAGGCGCCCCGAGGCGTCTTGCGCGGCGGCATCGACCACCTTCAGCGCGGCCTCGAAGCGCTTCCGGCCGAGCGGTTCGTCCCAGTCGTACTTGAGCTCGTGCGCGTTCTCGAGCTTCCACTTTGCTGAAGCGAAACCCGGCGCGAGCCAGGCGCGCAGGCCGCTCCTCGCCAGCAGCGGCGCCCAGTTGTCCCATGCGGGAGAAATGTCCACCAGCGAGGTCACGCCGCTCTTGAGCAGCTCGCAGTAGGCGAATTCCGCGTTCGCATCGCGAAACGCATCGTCGGTGGCGGAGAAGGACTGTGCGCGCTCGAACAGGCCGCTCATGTACATCGCCGCCACGCCGTGCTCCTCGCGGATGCCGCGGTAGGCCGGCTCGTGCTCGGGATGCGAGTGGATGTTCACGAGGCCCGGCATGAGCATGCGCCCGGCGCCGGAGAGCACGACGTCAGCCTGGCCGGCGTAGTTACGGCCTGCATGAATGATCCGGTCATCCTCGAATGCCAGGTCGGCTCCGCGCAGGTAGACATGGCGTCCGGCGCCTGCGTCCCAGGCGATCATCCAGTCGGCGTTCCTGATCACGGTGATGCTCATGCGATTCTCCTTGTTCGGTTTACCCGCGCCCGGATGATAATCTCCGCCAGCGTGCACTCGCACCGCCGCACCGCCAGGGAGCCTGCAATGACCCGCCGCATGATCCGCGCTTCGCACATCATCGCCTGCCAGGATGGCGCGCACCGCCACCTGCGCGACGGCGTGGTGGTCTGGGAGGACGACCGCATCATCCACGTCGGCGCCGGCTTCGCGGGCCAGGTCGACGAGACCATCGAGGCCGCGGGCCGCGTGGTTACGCCGGGCTTCGTCAACACTCATGCGCACCTTGCGGGCTCGCCACTGGATAAATCCTTCATCGAGGATCGCGGCAGCCGGCAGTTCTACCTGTCGGGGCTGTTCGAGTACCTCCCGGTGCGCAGCGGCGCGCAGGACCGCGCGGCCGACCGCGCCTGCCTTGCGTACTCGATGGCCGAACTGCTGCGCACCGGCACCACCACGGTGTGCGAAATCGGCCCGCAGATGAACTGGACCGTGGAGGAGGCCGGCAAGGTCGGCATGCGCCTCTACATGGGACAGGGCTTCCGCTCGGGCCGCTGGTACAGCGACGACGGGCGCAGCGTGAAGTACGCCTGGGACGAGGCGAAGGGCCTCGAGGCGCTCAAGGCTGCCGTGGCCGGCATCGAGCGGATCGAGGGAATGCACAACGGCCGCATCCGCGGATTGCTTGCGCCCATGCAGGTCGACACCTGCACCGAGGAGTTGCTCCGGCGCACACGCGAGGCCGCGACAGCGCTTGGCGTGCCGGTCACGCTGCACACTTCCCAGTCGGTGCCAGAGTTCCAGGAGATGGTCCGCCGCCACGGCCGCACGCCGATCGAGTGGCTGGGCGACATCGGCTTCCTCGGCGAGAACGTGCTGCTCGGCCACGCGATCCTGCCCGGCGGCAGCAGCTGGACCAACTACCACGCGGACGATATCGGCCTCCTGGCCGACACCGGCACGGCAGTGGCGCACTGCGCTTGGGTCTTCGCCCGGCGCGGTATCGCGATGGAGAGCTTCGCGCGCTATCTCGAGCGCGGGGTGCGCATGAGCCTGGGCACCGACACCTGCCCGCAAAGCATGATCGAGGCCCTGCGCTGGAGCGCGGTGGCGAGCAAGATCGTCGATCGCCGTACCGAAGTCGCCACCGCGGCTGACGTGTTCAATGCGGCCACGCTGGGCGGCGCCAATGCGCTTGGGCGCAACGATCTTGGGCGCATCGAGGCGGGCGCCAAGGCGGACCTGCTGGTGTGGGAGGGCGCGAGCATCTTCATGGCGCCGCTGCGCGATCCGGTGAAGAACATCGTCTACAGCGCGCAGGCCGAAGACCTGAACAGCGCGATCATCGACGGCGAAGTGCGCATGCGCGACCGGCTGATCCCCGGCGTCGACATGGCGCAACTGGCGCGCGACCTGCAGGCGGCCGGCGAACGGATGTGGCCGGCGATGGCCGCGCACGACCGGCTCGGCCGCGATGCGGAGGCGCTGTCCCCACAAACGTTTCCCGAGTTCTCTGAGACCCTGTCATGAGCGAAGCAAGGAAATCCTGCGATGACGTGGATCGCAAGACCTGCGATGACGTGGATCGCAAGACCTGCGATGTATTGGTCATCGGTTCCGGCGCGGGGGGTATGTCGGCGGCGGTGACTGCGCGGCACCACGGGCTCGAGGTCATCGTGGCCGAGAAAGCGCCGGTGTTCGGCGGCACCACGGCCTTGTCCGGCGGCTGGCTGTGGATCCCGAACCACCCGATGCAGAAAGCGATTGGCGTCACCGACAGCATCGAGGATGCGAGCACCTACCTGCTGGATCAGGCGGGCGAGCATTTCGACCCGGACCGCGTCAACGCGTTCCTGACCCAGGGTCCGCGCATGGTCGAATTCTTCATGCGCGAGACGGCGGTGAAGTTCGACCCGTCGGCGACGTTCTCAGACTACCACCCCGACGCGCCAGGCGGAAAGCCGGGCGGACGCTCGATGGTGGCGAGTGCCTTCGACGGGCGCACGCTTGGCAGGATGCTGGCGCTGCTGCGCCCGCCGCTGCCCGAACTGACGGTGTTCGGCGTGATGATCGGCTCTGGCGTGGAACTGGTGCATTTCATGCGCTGGTCGAAGTCGTTCACTTCGGCGGCCTATGTGGCGCGGCGCCTGGCGGGGCACGCGGCGGCGACGCTGTTCCACGGCCGCGGCGTGCGCCTGACCAACGGCAACGCGCTTGCCGGGCGCCTGCTGAAATCGGCGCTCGATACGGGGGTGCAGCTGTTGTTGTCGACCACCGCCCGCGAACTGGTGAAGGAAAACGGCGCGGTGCGCGGTGCGCTCCTCGACACCGAAAACGGCCCGCTGCGGATCGATGCACGGCGCGGCGTGGTGCTCGCCTGCGGCGGGTTCCCGCAGGACGATGCGCGCCGCAAGCGGCTGTTTCCACACCCAGAGCACTCCTCCCCGGCGCCCAGGGGAAACACCGGCGATGGCCTGCGGCTTGCGCAGGCGGTGGGCGCGAAGCTCGACGAGTCCCTGCCGAATGCCGCCGCCTGGGTGCCGGTTTCGCGCGTGCCGCGCGCCGACGGCAGCGTTGGTCTGTTCCCGCATTTTATCGACCGCGCCAAGCCCGGCGTGATCGCGGTGACGAAGAACGGCCTGCGCTTCGTCAACGAGGGCAACTCCTATCACGACTTCATCCAGGGACTGTTTGCCGCGAGCGGTGCGCGCGCGGCGGACCGCGGCGAAAATCCGGACGAGATCTGCGCCTGGCTGATCACCGACCACCGTGCGATCCGCGCCTATGGGCTGGGGTTCGTGAAGCCGCGGCCCCTGCCGCTAGGGCCGCACCTTGCTTCGGGGTACCTGCTTTCAGGCAACACCTTCGGTGAACTCGCGCAGAAGGCGGGCATCGAGGTCGAGGGATTCGAGAAACAGGTCGCGGAGTACAACCGCAACGCCAGTGAAGGCAAGGACCCGGCCTTCGGCAAGGGCAGCACCGCGTACAACCGCTTCTACGGCGACACCGATATCACGCCCAACCCCTGCCTCGCGCCGCTGGTCGCGCCGCCGTACTACGCCGTCAAGGTGGTGGTGGGCGACTTGGGCACCTATGCGGGCATCGCCGCGAACGGCAGCGCGCAGGTGCTCGACATGGATAACAAGGTCATCCCCGGGCTGTACGTGGCGGGCAACGACATGGCGAGCATCATGGGAGGCAACTATCCGGGTCCCGGCATCACGCTCGGCCCGGCGATGACGTTCGGGTGGATTGCGGGCCGGCATCTGGCCGGCGCTAGCTGACCTGCCGGCAAGCGTCTCGCCGGCGCTACCTGTCCTGCCGCCGGTCAACCCTTGTCGAGGATTTGCCTGAGCACCGGCATCAAGTGCGTCCGGAATGCCGCGGGATGTTCGCTCATCGTGAAATGCCCGAGGCCCGGCATCAGCACGTACTCGGCGCCGCGTATCCGGCGCGCCAC
>JBBQVP010000015.1:0-43229 GCA_038211455.1 Burkholderiales bacterium | reverse complement strand
CGATACCACCTGCGGAAATCCCATGGAACAGTTTCACGGAACGACCATCCTGTCGGTGCGCCGCGGCAACGCGGTTGCGCTGGGTGGCGACGGCCAGGTCACGCTGGGCAACATCGTCATCAAGGGCGGGGCGCGCAAGGTGCGCAGGCTGTACCACGACCGGATCCTTGCCGGGTTCGCCGGCGGGACGGCGGACGCGTTCACGCTGTTCGAACGGTTCGAGGCCAAGCTCGAAAAGCATCAGGGGCACCTGATGCGTTCCGCGGTCGAGCTTGCCAAGGATTGGCGTACCGACCGCGCGCTGCGCAGGCTGGAGGCGATGCTCTCGGTGGCGGACCGTGACCATTCGCTCGTGATCACCGGGCAGGGCGACGTGCTCGAGCCAGAGCACGGCGTCGTGGCGATCGGTTCGGGTGGCCCGTACGCCCAGGCGGCTGCGCGCGCGTTGCTCGAGAATACCGAGCTGCCGGTGCGCGAAGTGGTCGAGCGCGCGCTGTCGATCGCCGCCGATCTATGCATCTATACCAACCACCAGAGGGTGATCGAGGTGCTGGAATGAGCGGCGTCGGCGGCATGACCCCGCAGGAGATCGTCTCGGAGCTTGACAAGCACATCGTCGGCCAGGCGAGGGCCAAGCGCGCCGTGGCGATTGCGTTGCGCAATCGCTGGCGCAGGCAGCAGGTGGCCGAGCCGCTGCGCCAGGAGATCACGCCGAAGAACATCCTCATGATCGGCCCGACCGGGGTCGGCAAGACCGAGATCGCGCGCCGGCTCGCGCGGCTGGCCGACGCGCCGTTCATCAAGATCGAGGCGACGAAATTCACCGAGGTCGGCTATGTCGGGCGCGACGTGGATTCGATC
The DNA here is from genome assembly GCA_038211455.1 of Burkholderiales bacterium. Taxonomy (GTDB): domain Bacteria; phylum Pseudomonadota; class Gammaproteobacteria; order Burkholderiales; family SG8-39; genus SZAS-79. The sequence continues at coordinate 42,368 of JBBQVP010000015.1, read as the reverse complement.
ATCCGGGATCTGGTTGAAATTTCCGTCAAGGATGCGCGCGAGCAGGCGATGCGCCGGGTGCGTGACCGCGCGCAGGACGCCGCCGAGGAGCGGATCCTGGATGCGCTGCTGCCACAGGCGCGGGAGGTCGGCTTCGCAGCGCAGCCAACGGCCGCGGAAGAAAATCCGACGCGCCAGAAATTCAGGAAGAAGCTGCGCGAAGGCGAGCTCGACGAAAAGGAAATCGAGATCGACGTTGCCGCAGCGCAGCCGCAGATGGAGATCATGGCCCCGCCCGGCATGGAGGAGCTCACCACCCAGATTCAGGGCATGTTCCAGAACCTCGGCAATGCGCGCAGGAAAACCCGCAAGCTGAAGATCCGCGAGGCCATGAAGCTTGCGACCGACGAGGAGGCCGCGCGCATGGTGTCCGACGAGGATCTGAAGACCCTCGCGGTGCAGAACGTCGAGCAGAACGGCATCGTGTTCCTTGACGAGATCGACAAGATTGCCAGCCGCTCCGAGGTGGGCGGGGCGGACGTGTCGCGCCAGGGGGTGCAGCGCGACCTTCTGCCGCTGGTCGAAGGCACCACCGTGTCGACCAAGTACGGCATGGTAAAGACGGATCACATCCTGTTTGTCGCAAGCGGCGCGTTCCACTATGCCAAGCCCTCCGACCTGATTCCCGAGCTGCAGGGTCGCTTCCCGATCCGGGTCGAGCTCGACTCCCTCTCGGTGGAGGATTTCGAGAAGATCCTGACCGGTACGGATGCCTGCCTGACGCGGCAATATGAAGCGCTCCTCGCCACCGAGGCGGTGAAGATCGAGTTCCGGCCCGAGGCGATTCGCCGCCTGGCCGAAATCGCCTACGCGGTCAACGAGCAGGTGGAGAACATCGGCGCGCGGCGGTTGTATACCGTGCTCGAAAAGCTACTCGAGGAGGTGTCGTTCGAGGCCGGCTCGCGCGGGTCGCAGGCGGTGCTGGTCGACGCTGCGTATGTCGACGCGCGCCTGGCCGAGCTGTCGAAAAACGAGGACCTTGCCCGCTACGTGCTGTGATCGGGGGCGCCCGGGAACACGGGGCCCACGAGGAACAGGGGGCTTGAATTTTTTCGCCCCTCCCCCATCTTGGTTGCATGGGGCGTTGCCCCGCACTGTTACCGACAAGGAGAATCGTCATGGCGAATATTTCTCGTTTCGATCCGCGCGCCGATGTGTTCGGCGACCTGGTCGATGATCTGTTCAAGGGTTTCCTGGTGCGCCCGATGTACACCGAGGGGCGCGAGTCACCGGCACGGGTGAGGGTCGACGTGACCGAAAGCAACGGCGGGTACCTGGTGCATGCCGAACTCCCGGGCGCGAAGAAGGAAGATATCCAGCTGACGATAGATGGCGCGCAAGTGACGCTCGCGGCCGAAGTCAAGCGCGAGAAGAATGTGGCGGAAGGCGAGCGCGTGCTGCACACCGAGCGCATGTACGGCAAGGTCAGCCGCAGCTTCACACTGCCGCAGGAAATCGACGAGGCGGCCGCCCAGGCGAAGTTCGCCGATGGCGTGCTTGAGCTCATGCTGCCGAAAAAGGCCGCCGCGGCACGCAAGCAGATCAGCATCCAGTAAGCGCGCTCCGCAGTCGAAGAAAAAGGGCCGGCGCCTGCGCGCGGGTCCTTTTTCTTTGTAGAATCCCCCTCGCCATGTCACAGCCCAGCCAAGCCGCAGATAAAGCCCGCATCCTCGCCGAGGCGCTGCCCTACATCCGGCGCTTCCACGGCAAGACCATCGTGGTCAAGTTCGGCGGCAACGCGATGGTCGACGTGGCCCTGCAGGCGGATTTTGCGCGCGACGTCGTGCTGCTCAAGCTGGTCGGCATGAATCCCGTGGTGGTGCACGGCGGCGGTCCGCAGATCGAGCAGATGCTGACCCAGCTTGCGATCAAGAGTGAGTTTGTCCAGGGCATGCGCGTGACCGACGCCGCGACCATGGACGTGGTCGAAATGGTGCTGGGCGGCGCCGTGAACAAGGATATCGTCACGCTGATCAACAAGGCCGGCGGCAAGGCGGTCGGGTTGACCGGGCAGGATGGCGCATTCATCCGCGCAAAGAAGCTGATGATGCCCTCGAAGGAACATCCCGAGCAGTTCCTCGATATCGGCCAGGTCGGCGAGATCGAGTCGATCCAGCCCTTGGTCATCACGACGCTCGAAGCAGGGGGATTCATTCCCGTGGTTGCGCCGATCGGGATCGGGCAGGAGGGTGAAAGCTACAACATCAACGCCGACCTCGTGGCCGGAAAGCTTGCCGAAGTCCTGCGCGCGGAAAAGCTCGTTCTCCTTACCAATACGCCCGGCGTGCTCGACGAACAGGGCAAGCTGATCACCGGGATCACGCCGCGCCAGATCGACGAGATGGTTGCCTCGGGTGCCCTGTCTGGTGGCATGCTGCCGAAGATCTCCTCGGCGCTCGAAGCTGCAAGGAGTGGCGTGAAGGCGGTGCACATCATCGACGGCCGCGTGCCGCATGCGCTGCTGCTCGAGGTCCTGACCGACCAGGGCGTCGGCACCCTGATCCGCTACAAGTGACAATGGCCCGATAGTGCCGATCCTGCGGCTCCCGCCGTCGCGGCGGGTGTGGATCTTTGACCTCGACAACACGCTGCACGACGCGCGGCCGCACATTTTCCCGGCCATGCACGACCAGATGAATGCGTGGCTGCGCGGCAACCTCGGTGTGGACGAGGAGGGCGCGAACGCGATGCGCCGCATGTTCTGGGAAAAGTACGGCACGACACTGGCCGGGCTCGTGCGGCACTACGGAACCGATCCGCGGAAATTCATCATGGCCACGCATCAGTTTCCCGAGCTCGGCGACCTGGTGGTACGCGAGAATGCGTTGCGCCACGCGCTTGCACTGCTTCCGGGAAAGAAGGTGATTTTCTCGAATGCGCCGCGTCACTACGTCGACGGCGTGGTGCGGGCGCTCGGGATCGGACGGTTCTTCGATGCGATCTACACCATCGAAAGCACGCGGTTTCGCCCCAAGCCCGCGTTTCACGGCTTTCATGTGCTGCTGCGGGCGCACAATCTCGATCCGCACCGCTGCGTGTTCGTCGACGACATCCTTGAGAATCTGCAGGCGGCCAGGAAACTCGGGATCGCAACCGTCTGGGTGAGCAAGGGGTTGGGACGGCCGCGGTACGTGGACATGAGGGTCGCGTCGGTGCTGGAGTTGCCGCGCCGCCTGTTCCGCTAAACCGCCCGTGACGCGCTACAATCCCCGCGTTCCCACCTAACCTGTTTCCCGATGCCGCGCGAGAAAAGCGAACGCAAGAAGGGTGAACGCCGGCTGGAAATCCTCAGGGCGCTGGCCGGGATTCTCGAGGCGCCGCGCCGGGAGAAGATCACCACCGCGCTGTTGGCCGAGAAGCTCTCCGTGTCCGAAGCTGCGCTCTACCGCCATTTCGCGTCCAAGGCGCAGATGTACGAGGGCCTGATCGAGTTCATCGAGAGTTCCGTGTTCACTCTGGCGAACAGGATCTCAGAGGAAGAGGCCGACCCGCGCCGGCAGGCCCCCAAGCTGGTCGAAACGCTGCTGGCTTTCGCGGAAACCAATCCGGGCATGGTGCGCGTGCTGACGGGAGAGGCACTGGTGGGCGAGCACGAGCGCCTGCAGGCGCGCATGAACCAGTTCTACGACCGCTTCGAGGCGACGCTCAAGCAGTCGCTCAAACTTGCCGCCGCGTCGGAAGTGGCAACCCAGGATGGCGGCGATCCTGCAGCGCACGCGGCCGCGCTGGTGCGCTATGCGATCGGCTGCCTGCATAGCTACGCACACAGCGGATTTTCCAGGAAGCCTTCCGACACGCTTGCCGGGCACTGGCACTACATCGGCTGATCAGCGCTCGCCGCAGACCGGGCATCCTGCGTCTCTTGGCACGCGCACAGTGCGCCACTGGGCATTCAGCGCGTCGAACATCTGCAGGCGACCGCTAAGCGACTCGCCCATGCCAGTAAGCAGCTTGATCGCTTCTGCCGCCTGCAGCGCACCGATGGTTCCGGTGAGCGGGGAGAACACGCCCATCACCGCGCAGGCGACGTCTTCGGCCTCGGCCGATTCCGGAAACAGGCACGCATAGCACGGCGAATCCGCTCTGCGCTGGTCGAACACGGCGAGCTGGCCGTCGAACCGGATCGCCGCGCCGGATACCAGGGGCTTGCGGTGCCGCACGCAGGCGCGATTCAAAGCGTGCCGGGTCGCAAAATTGTCGCTGCAATCGAGTACGACATCGGCGTTGGCGACCAGCGACCCGAGCGAATCGCCCTCGGCACGCTCGCACAGCGCAGCCACCTGCACGTCGGGGTTCACCTCACGCAGTGCGCTTCGGGCGGCCTCGGGCTTGGGTTTCCCGACCGTGGCCTCGCGATACAGGATCTGGCGCTGCAGGTTGGTGGCGTCGACCAGGTCGCCGTCGGCGATGGTCAGCCTGCCGACACCGCTGGCCGCAAGGTACAACGCGGCCGGACAACCGAGGCCGCCGGCACCGACGATCAGCGCGTGGCTGGAGAGAAGTTTCTCCTGAGCCTCGATGCCGAACTCATCAAGGAGTATGTGGCGGCTGTAGCGCAGCAACTGCGCGTCTTGCACGACCCGCTCCTGCGCTCAGTTGCCCGGAGCCTTGGCATCCGCAACGGTTTTCGGCGGTTGGCCAAGGACCGGCTCGCCCTTCAGGTGCGCGATCGCCTGCTTCAGCTGGAAATCGTCTTTTGAGCCGAGTTCGACAGGTTTCTTCGCATCGTCGTCGGCTTTTGAGTCCTCTTCCTTGGCGGCGCGCTCGGCCGCGGCCTTGGCGGCTGCCTTGGCTTTGGCCTCGGCTTCCTTGTCCTTGTCGTTCATGAGGTGGCGTTGCAGGTCGGCTTCACGCAGCCGGGTCTGATTCGCGCCCGGCTCCTCGACGATGATGTCCGGCGTGATTCCCTTGGCCTGGATCGATCGGCCGCTGGGCGTGTAGTAACGCGCCGTCGTCAGTTTGATTGCCGTGCTGTTGCCCAGCGGCATGATGGTCTGCACCGAGCCCTTGCCAAAACTTTGCGTCCCCATCACGGTGGCGCGCTTGTAGTCCTGCAGCGCGCCGGCGACGATTTCGGAGGCCGACGCAGAGCCGCCGTTGACCAGCACCACCATCGGCACGCTCTTGACCCCCGGCGGCAGGGACTTTAGGAAGTCGTCACGACCGCTGCCGCGCAGGTAGTCATCCGGCGAAGCGAAGTATTTGCGCTTCGCGTCCTCGGTGCGCCCGTCGGTGGAAACGACCAGGCTTTTCTGCGGCAGGAAGGTCGCCGATATTGCGACCGCGCCGTACAGCAGGCCGCCCGGGTCGTTCCTGAGGTCCAGCACGAGGCCCTTGAGCGGCCCCTGCTTGAACATGTTGTCCAGCGCCCGCGCGAGGCTTTCGGCGGTCGCCTCCTGGAACTGCGAAACGCGCACATACCCATAGCCGGGTTCGATCAGCTTTGATTTCACGCTTTGCACGCGGATGACGGCGCGCAGGAGCTTGATCACGAGCGGCTGCGGCTCGCCCTTGCGCGCGATGGTGAGCGTGATCGGTGTGTTGGGCTTGCCGCGCATCTTCTTGACGGCGTCGTTGAGCGACATGCCTTTCACAGGCGTCTCGTCGAGCTTGATGATGAGGTCGTTCGGCTTGACGCCGCCGCGGTAGGCCGGCGTGTCTTCGATCGGCGAGACGACTTTTACGAAACCGTCCTCCATGCCGACCTCGATCCCGAGCCCGCCGAACTGCCCCTGCGTGCCGACCTGAAGCTCCTTGAACGCGTCCGCGTCAAGATAGGCGGAGTGCGGATCCAGGCCGGTCAGCATGCCGTTGATGGCCTCGTTGATGAGCTTCTTGTCCTGTACCTCTTCGACGTAGTTCGACTTGATCGCCCCGAACACCTCAGTGAAGGCGCGCAGTTCCTCTATTGGCAACGGCGAACGCGCGCGCTCTGCGATGGCCTGGAAGTTCAGGCTGACCAGCACCCCGGCAAACGCGCCGACGAGAACCAGGCCGATCTGCCTGATCCGGCTACTTCTTTCTGTACTGCTCATGTAAACGCTCCAGGATGCGTACCTGTCGGGAGACCTCTAGTTGAGATCAGACCAGCTCAGCGGGTCGAATGCTTTGCCCAGATGCCGCAGTTCAAAGTATAAGCCCGATTCGGTGCTCCCACCGGTGCTGCCGACCGTCGCAATCGGGTCTCCAGCCGACACGCTGTCGCCGGTCTGCTTGAGCAGCGCCTCGTTGTTCCCATATACGGACAGGTAGGTCTCACCATGGTCCACGATCAGTAGGTTGCCGAACCCGCGCATCCAGTCGGCAAACACGACGCGTCCCGGCGCGACGGACCTTACTGGCTGGCCTTCCGCCGAACGGATGAATACGCCCTTCGACGCGCTTCTGCCTTCATTGCGTGGACTGCCGAAACGGGCAATTAGTTCCCCGCGGACTGGCAGGCGCAGCTTGCCGCGCAGGCTGGAGAACAGTCCTGATTCCGCACCGCCGATGTTTTTCTCGGGCAACTTGTCGGTGACCAGGCCTTTGCGTCGGCCTGCCGTGTAACCGGCACCGGGTTTCTTCAGCAGAACCTTGCCGATTTCTTCGACGATCCGGGAAAGGCGCGACTCGTCTCCTCGCAGGCTCCTGATCTCCCTGCGTCCGGTGCGGATATCACCTGCAAGCCTCGCCAGCAGCCGTTTTCTTGCGCGCGTTTCTTCGAGGATCTTCCGTCGCTCGGCGCGTTTCTCGGCTTCAATCGTCTCCAGCCCCGCAGCTTTTTCGCGTACCGATCGCGCAATCCCGTCCAGTTCCGCCGCGCCGGTCCGGAAATCCCCGATCAGCCGCGCAACGGCGCCGGAAAGCGCAGCGAGGTAGACCAGGCTGCGCGCGGCCTCGTTGGGGTCATTGCCTGATAGCGCGATGCGCAGCACGTCGGGCGGCCCGGCGGCGTAGCGCGCCGCGAGCATGCGGCCCAGCGCAGCTTGCTGGCGCGTCACCGATTCGCCCAGGCCCTGGCGCTTCTTTGAAAGTATGGCGAGTTCCTCCTGCGTTTCGCGGCTCGCCGATTCGAGCGTGCGTAACGTGCGGTTCGCATCCGAGATCGCGCGTTCCGATTCGCGCAGCGCATCGCGGGATTCGCGCTGAGTGGCCTCCTTCTGGTCGAGCTCGGACTTGAGCGCCTCGATTCGCGAGCGCAGGGCATTGAGATCCTCGACTTCCCGCGGGGCCGCCATGCAGAGGGAAAAGATGTTCGCGGCACAGAGGCCGACGAGGGCCGGCACGCAACGGGTCATGCCGCGCACGGCAAATCGCATGCCTCAGGCTTTCGCCTTCCCCTGGCTGGATACCGCGGCGATGCGCTTCGCGACCTCGTCCGGGTCACCGAGGTAGTAGTGGCGCACGGGCTTCAGCGCCGTGTCTAGCTCGTACACCAGCGGAATCCCGGTCGGGATATTCAGCCCTACGATTTCGCTTTCGGACACGGCATCGAGATACTTGACCAGGGCGCGCAGGGAGTTTCCGTGGGCGGCGACGATCACGCGCTTTCCGGAGCGAACGGCGGGCGCGATCGAGCCGTTCCAGTAAGGCAGCACGCGCGCGACCGTGTCCTTCAGACACTCGGTCAGGGGAAGCTCATCCGGCCCCAGCCCCGCATAGCGTGGATCCCCGCCGGGAAAGCGGGCATCATCCGGCGTGAGTGGCGGTGGCGGCGTGTCGTAACTCCTGCGCCAGACCAGGACCTGCTTCTCGCCGAACTTCGCCGCGGTCTCCGCCTTGTTGAGCCCTTGCAGTGCTCCATAGTGCCGTTCGTTCAGGCGCCAGCTGTGTTCGACGGGAATCCACATGCGATCCATTTCCTCGAGCGCGATCCAGAGCGTCCTGATCGCCCGGCGCAGCACTGATGTGAACGCCACATCGAAATCGTAGCCTTCGGCTTTCAGCAGGCGGCCTCCCGCGCGCGCCTCTTCCAGGCCGCGGGTCGAGAGGTCCACGTCGGTCCAGCCAGTGAACCGGTTTTCGCGGTTCCAGTCGGATTCGCCGTGGCGCAGGAGGACGAGCTTGTGCATGAGTGGTCGGCAGACGGCCGTCGTTGGCAGGCCGCATATTCTATAATAGCCGTCCTGAACCTTTCCTTCCGTCATCTTGGACTCATTTCCCGTTCCCGTGGATTTCATCAAGAACAACATCATGCTGATCGCGGTCGCCTTTGTTTCGGGCGCGATGCTGGTCTGGCCCTACCTGCGCCGCGGCGCCGGAGGCCCATGGGTGTCGACCCTGGAGGCCACCCAGTTGATCAACCGCGAGGATGCGCTCGTGCTTGATGTGCGCGAGCCGGCCGAATTCGCTGGCGGACACATGCTCGGGTCGAAGAACATCCCGATAGGCGAGATTGAAAAGCGCGCCGGGGAAATCGAAAAGCATAAGTCCCGTCCGGTGATCGTGCTTTGCAATGAAGGCGGCCGGGCGAGCAAGGCGGCTGCAGCGCTGCGTGCGCGGGGATTCGAAAAAGTGGTCAACCTGTCCGGCGGATTTCCGGCCTGGCAACAGGCCGGCCTGCCCGTGGTCAAGTAACCGTGTCGCGCGTCCTGATGTACTGCACGGCGACTTGCCCTTACTGCATTTCCGCCGAGCGCCTGCTTACCGGCAAGGGGGTCGGTGAGTTCGAGAAGATCCGGGTGGATCTGGAGCCCGGGCGGCGGGAAGAAATGGTCGCAAGAAGTGGGCGCCGCACGGTGCCGCAGATCTGGATCGGTGACCTGCACGTCGGCGGCTGTGACGACCTCTACGCGCTGGAGCACGCCGGAAAGCTCGATGCGCTGCTGGCGCCCGTGCCTTCACAGCGCTGACCAGCAAGCGAACCCAACGAAGCAATCAACTCCCGGCGCGGCATCACACCGGGGGGTAACCGGAGAAGTTTCCCATGTCTGACCAGCAAGCCACCTTCAACATCGAGAAGATCTACGTGAAGGATCTTTCCCTCGAGATCCCGAATGCCCCGCAGGTGTTCATGCAGGGTGATGCGCCCGAGCTCGATGTGCAGGTTCATCACGCCTCTAACGCGTTCGCCGAGGCGCTCTACGAAGTGGTCGTGACGGTGACGGTGACCGCGCGCACCGGTGAAAAGACGCTTTTTCTGGCCGAGGCGACGCAGGCGGGCATCTTCACGATACGCGGCGTGCCGCAGGAAGAGCTTGGTCCGCTACTGGGCATCGGCTGTCCGACCATACTGTATCCGTACGTTCGCGAAGTCATTTCTGATCTGGTCACGCGCGGCGGGTTTCCGCCTGTTCTGCTTGCGCCGATGTCCTTTGAGGCGCTGTACGTGCAGCAACAGCAGGAAGGAGCACAGGGCGGGCCGCGCATCGAGGTGGCGCACTGAGCATGCGCGCGGCGCGCGCCCTGCTGGCCGCGATGCTCCTGTGTGCCTGGAGCGCGCAGGCCGCCGAGTTCCGCAGCGTCGCAGACGGTGCTGTGGTGATGTACGACGCGCCCTCGAAAGCATCGACCCCGGTGTACGTCGCGTCGCGATTCTATCCTCTTGAGGTGATCGTCAATCTGGATGCTTGGGTGAAGGTTCGAGACCATACCGGCACTCTTTCATGGGTGGAGAAAAAATTCCTTGCAGAACGCCGCATGGTGATCGTCACGGCACCGAACGTGGACGTTCTGAGCCGCGCAGGAGAGGGCGCCCCACTGGCGTTTCAGGCCACGCAGAACGTGGCACTGGATCTGGTTGAAATCGCGCCGGGTGGCTGGCTGCGCGTCCGCCACGCCGACGGTGCCACGGGCTTCGTCAAGTCCACGCAGGTCTGGGGCATCTGAGCGTTCGGCTCAGGTTCTGGCGGGCCCGCGGCGCAAATGAATATTGCAATTCTCGGTGCCGGAGCCTGGGGCACGGCGTTCGGTATTGCGCTCGCGTCCCGTCATACGGTATCGCTGTGGGCACGTGACGCGGCCCAGGCCGCCGAGATGGCGGCCACCCGGTGCAACCGACGTTACCTCGCGGATGTGGTGCTGCCACCGGAACTGAGGGCCACGGCAGACATGGGGGCCGCGCTGGCAGACGCCGAACTGATCGTCGTAGCGACGCCGGTCTCGGGGTTGCGACCGCTGGCGGAGTCCCTGCGCACGCAGGGCAGCCGGACGCCTATCATCTGGCTGTGCAAGGGGTTCGAGGAGGGCACGGGGCTGCTCCCGCACCAGGTGATGGAGGCCGTCTACGGGCCTTCACTTCCCTCAGGCGGCGCGCTGTCCGGCCCCTCCTTCGCGATCGAAGTTGCGCAGGGTTTGCCTTGCGCGCTCACGCTCGCCTCGCGTGACGAGGCGTTTGCGCGGTCGACTGCAGCCGTCCTTCATGGCGGACGGCTGCGGGTCTACTACACCGTCGATCTGGTCGGGGTCGAAGTCGGCGGGGCAGTGAAGAATGTCCTCGCGATCGCGGTGGGAATCTCGGACGGCCTGGGTCTGGGGCAGAACGCCCGGGCGGCGCTGGTGACACGCGGCCTGGCAGAAATCGGGCGGCTGGGCGTCGCGCTTGGCGGAAACGCCGAGACCATCATGGGACTCACAGGCGCTGGCGACTTGATCCTGACCGCAACAGGATCGCTTTCCCGCAATCGGCGCGTCGGAGTTGAACTGGCGCAGGGGAAAACCCTGCCGGCGATACTCGCCGCGCTCGGGCATGTCGCGGAGGGTGTGCGTTCTGCACGGGAAGTGCTCGGCCTGGCAGAAAAGAACAGTGTTGACATGCCGATCGCGCGTGCGGTCGGTGCTGTGCTTGCCGGCGCGCTTTCGCCGCAGGCGGCCCTCGAACTGCTGCTCTCCAGGGATCCGAAGAGCGAGCATTAGGTACAGGGGAACCTCGCGGTTCCCCTGTACCCCACGATCGGCACAGGGGAACCTGACGGTTCCCCCGTACCCCCTCCCTCGGCACAGCGGATGCTTGCGGTTCTCCCGTACCCCTCCCTGCTAGATTGAGCCGGCAAAGCCTAGCTGGCGCCAGGCTTCGAAGACGACTACGGCGACGGCGTTCGACAGGTTCAGGCTGCGGTTGTCCGGGCGCATCGGAATCCGGAGGCGGTTTTCAGGCGGGAAGCCGGCAAGCACGTCGTCGGGCAATCCGCGGGTTTCTGGGCCGAAGACGAACGCGTCACCGCTCGCGTAAGCGGGTGCAGTGTGGCGGATCGTGCCTTTCGTAGAACAGGCGAAGCGCCTGGCTCCTTCGAGTGCGTCGAGGCACGCGGGCCAGTCCGCGTGGACACGCAGGCGCGCAAACTCGTGGTAATCGAGTCCCGCGCGGCGCAGCTGCCGGTCCTCGATCGAGAAACCAAGCGGCGAGACGAGATGTAATTGCGCCCCCGTGTTGGCCGCGAGCCGGATGATGTTGCCCGTATTTGGCGGAATTTCCGGCTGGTAGAGAACAATATTGAACATCCGGTGGTTTCCTCATTCTGTCGTGGTTCGCGCGACGACCCAGTTCACTACCCTCGCTGCGCCGGATTTTTTCAGCGCGACTGCAATTTCGCCGAGCGTGGCGCCTGTGGTCATGACGTCGTCGACCACCGCCACGCGCAGGGCTTCAACGGTGCGATTGCATGTGAAAGCGCCGCGGACGTTGTCGCGGCGCCCCTTCCAGGGGAGGCCGGCCTGCGCGGGCGTGGCGCGAACGCGATCGCAGAGGTTCGCTGCAAGAGGAACCTTCAGCCGCGCCGCCACTTCGCGCGCGATTTCCATCGCCTGGTTGAAACCGCGTTCGGCGAGGCGGTCCGCATGCAGCGGCGCCGGAATGACGAGGTCGACCGGGTCGGGCGGACCGGCGCGGATCTCATCCGCGAGCTGGGCGGCCAGCAGCGGCGCAAGCGCAAGTTCGCCGCGAAACTTCAGTCCCTGCACCAGGATATCGGCCGGAAACGCATACGCGAACACCGCCACTGTGGCGTCGTAGGCCGGCGGGTCGGCCAGGCATCGCCCGCATGGCAGGTCTTCGGAAACGGGCAACGCGCAGCGCGGACAGCGCGGTCGCGGAAGGCGGGGCAGGTCGTCGCGGCACGGAGCGCACAGCACCCCGTCCGCGCTCGCGCCTCGACACAGGTAGCACGTCCCGCCGAAGAGCCAGTCGGCCAGGCCGGTTGCACCGCGTGTCCGGTGAATCGATCGCATCGCCGGCGATTATGCGGCATGCCGTGGCCGGAATTCGATACGCCGCGGCAGGACGGGAACGCCGAAACGAGGTCACTTGCTTCGTGCGCGGTTGACGCAGCGTTGGCCTGCCGCGCAGAATCTGCGCCTTTCTCCTGAGTGGAAGGACAAAACCATGTGGACGGTTGCAGGACTGGGCGACGACCTCGCCGCAGGCAGGACCACGAGTCGCGCGCTCGTCGACGCGGCGCTGTCGAAGATCGCCGATCCGGCGGGAGAGGGTGCGCGTGCGTTCGTGAAGGTCTATGCCGACATGGCGCGCGCTGAAGCCGACCACTCCGACCGTCTGCGTCGCGAGGGGATCGTGCGTTCGCCGGTGGAAGGTATCCCGGTATCCGTCAAGGATCTCTACGATGTTGCCGGCGATGTGACGCGAGCGGGCTCGAAGGTGCTCGACGATGCACCACCGGCAAAGTTCGACGCGCCGGCCGTCGCTCGCCTGCGCGCTGCGGGCGCCGTGATCGTAGGGCGTACAAACATGGTCGAATTCGCATTTGGCGGCCTGGGTCTCAATCCCCATTACGGCACGCCGAAGAATCCCTACGACCGGGCAACAGGACGTGTTCCCGGTGGTTCTTCGTCCGGCGCCGCGGTGTCGGTGGCCGACGGGATGTGCGCGATGGGCCTGGGGTCGGATACGAGAGGCTCAGTACGCCTTCCCGCGGCGTTGTGCGGCGTGGCCGGATTCAAGCCCACTGCCAGCAGGATTCCGCGCGACGGTGCGTTTCCGCTTTCATGGACGCTCGATTCGGTGGGGCCGCTGGCGAACAGCGTCGCCTGTTGCGCGACCTACGACGCCCTCATGGCCGGGATCGCTCCGGACCCGTTGCCCGTGCCGCCGGTCTCAGGGATGCGGCTGATGGTCCCCGAATGCAGCCTGTTCGACGATCTCGACCCGCAGGTCGCTGCGGCGTTTGAGCGCGCTGTCGCGACGCTTTCGGCTGCCGGCGCGTTGGTAAGCAGGGTCGATGCGCCGGAATTTACGCGCGCTCAGGATCTGTACAGGAACGGCGGATTCGCGGGCGCGGAAGCGTGGCTGATCCACCGCAAGCGGCTGGAAACGCGCGCGGCCGGCTATGACCCCAGAGTTGCAAAGCGCGTCGTGCTTGCGAAGGATTTCAACGCGGCCGATTACATCCAGCTCGGATTCGACCGTGCCGCAAGCATTCGTGCGGCGGAAGTGCTTTGCGCGCCATACGACGCGATGTTGTACCCGACCTGCGCGGCCGTTGCGCCCACCATTGCCGAAGCCGGCCGCAGTGACGAGGACTATTTTCGCCTCAACATGCGCGTGCTGCGCAACACCGGCCTGGGCAACATCCTCGATGGCTGCGGGGTCACGCTGCCGTGCCAGGCGCCCGGTGATGCGCCGGTGGGCCTGTCGGTTGCAGGCCTGGCGGGGGCCGATCGCCGGATCCTTGCCGTTGCGCGCGGCATTGAACTGGCGCTCGTCCCGGTCACGCGGCGCGTGGCCGCGTAGCGCGGGCGCCCTTCGGAGTCCCCGCAACTGGCCGCCGCTCCCCCGCCCGCGTTCGCACTCGATGCGCGCCGTGTGCGGCGCGGTTTCGAGCGGGCGGCGTTGACCTATGCCGGCGCAGCGATGCTCGAGGCCGAAGTCGGGGAGCGGATGCTCGAGCGCCTCGACTACGTAAAACTGGCACCGCGCCGGATCCTCGACGCCGGTGCTGGCGGTGCACCGCAGGCCGCAAATATCGCGCGGCGCTACCCCGGGGCTCAACTGCTCGCGCTGGATCTTGCGTTGCCGATGCTGCAAACCATCGCGCCGCGCAACCTCGCACGGCGATTGCTCGACCGGGCCCGTGGCCGCACCGAACCGCTGGCGGTATGTGCCGACATGGCGCGCATGCCGGTTGCGGCAGGCGCCTGCTCGATGGTGTGGTCGAACATGGCGTTGCACTGGACGTCGGATCCGCCGGCAGCGATCGGGGAGTTCCACCGCGTCCTCGAAGTTGAGGGTTTGCTGATGTTCAGCACGCTTGGGCCAGACACTTTGAAAGAACTGCGCCTGGCGCTGGCCGGGGCGGGCGGTGCTCCTCGCGTGCACGGGTTCATCGATATGCATGATATTGGCGATATGCTGGTCGCGGCCGGATTTGCGGCGCCGGTAATGGACACCGAAACGATCACGCTGACGTACTCGAGCGCGGCCGAGATGTTTGCCGACTTGCGCGCCAGTGGCCAGACTTGCGCTCTGGCTGGGCGGTCGCGCGGCCTGACCGGAACACGGGGCTGGCGGGGAGCGATCAGGGCACTCGAGGCGAGCATGCGTGAAGGCCGCCTGCCTGCCACGATTGAAGTGGTGTATGGACATGCATGGAAGCCGGTGCCCCGGCGCAGCGCCGAAGGCCATCCGATCGTGCGGCTTGATCGCGACATCAGAAAACACGATTGACTTTCCGAAAACGCGTCTAAATCCGTGGCGTTATCGCGGGTTCTGGCTTGTTTGGTTCGGGGCGCTGTGGTAACTTACGCGGGCTTTTTTGCGGTATCGGAAGCGATGCTTTCATGAACGGTTCGAGTCAGGGGTTTCCCTGCCGGGAGTTGACGTTTCAGGGTCAGGGATCCGGGTTCAGTCTGCTCCTAAAGCGAAACTGCTCGATTTCCCCCGCCGGGCTGATGTGGGCCTTCGGGTTGATTGCGCTCGTTACTTTAGGGATTGCGGCGTTTTTTGCGTCGCTGGGTGCATGGATGATCCTGCCCTTTGCTGGAATTGAGTTGGTCTGTCTTGGAATTGCGTTTTTGGTGAATGGCCGGCACGCCGCGGATTACGAGCGCATACAACTCGACAAAGGCAGACTGCTGGTGGAAGTGCGCGAATCGGATTTGACGCGCCGGCATGAGTTCAATTCTGCTCTGGCGAGCGTGATGCTGGCGGGGGAAGGGTCTGGCGCGCGGTTGGTGCTCGCGGGGTCCGGTCGCAGCCTGGAGATCGGGCGCCACCTGCAGTTGCAGGCCAGGCGGGATCTGGCAGGCGAACTGAACAGAAGATTGCGGAACTAGGTTACAGAACTGGGAGTCGAAAGGTGAGCATGCAACAGGTCTCGGCAGGAAAAATCGGACGACGGGCGCTGGCGGCAGGGTTGCTCGCGCTTATGGCAGCCGGCAGCGCGCACGCGATAACATGGAACCTTCAGCCGCCGGCGACCAAGATCGCCGCGGACATCCACAGCCTGCACGAATACGTGATGGTGCTGATCGTCGTGATCTTCATCGGCGTGTTCGGGGTGATGTTCTACTCGATCTTTGCCCACCGCAAGGATAAGGGGCACAAGGCCGCGAACTTCCACGAGAACACGACGGTTGAGATCGTCTGGACCGTGATCCCCCTGCTCATCCTGATTGGCATTGCCTGGCCGGTGACCAAAACGGTGATCGCGCAGAAGGACACTACCAATTCGGACATGACCATCAAGGTCACCGGTTATCAGTGGAAGTGGGGCTACGACTACATCAAGGGCGAAGGCGAGGGCATCAGCTTCCTATCCCAGCTCGCAACCCCCCGCGACCAGATCGAAGGCCGGGCAGAAAAGGGCGAAAACTACCTGCTCGAGGTCAACCACGAGATGGTGGTTCCGGTCGGCAAGAAGGTTCGCATCCTGACCACTGCGGCGGACGTGATCCATTCATGGGGCCTCAATGCGTTCGGCGTGAAGCAGGATGCGATCCCGGGTTTCATTCGCGACACCCACTTTACGGCCAATAAGATCGGCACCTACCGCGGCCAGTGCGCCGAGCTCTGCGGCAAGGAGCACGGTTTCATGCCGATTGTGGTGAAGGTGGTCAGCGCCGAGGACTACACGAAATGGGTAGATGGCGAAAAGAAGAAGCTCGCTGCGCTGGCGGACGACCCGACCAAGACGTACTCGCTGGACGAGCTCAAGGCGCGCGGCGAGAAAGTCTACGCTTCTGCATGCGTGGCCTGCCACCAGGCGACGGGCAAGGGGATGCCGCCGGCGTTCCCGGCGCTTGACGGGTCCAAGATCGCGAACGGGCCGAAGGCCGCGCACCTGGACATAGTCCTCAACGGCAAGGCGGGTACGGCAATGGCTTCGTTCGCCAAGCAGCTGAACGACACGGAAATCGCCGCCGTCATCACCTACGAACGCAATGCCTGGGGCAACAAGACCGGCGAGGCGATCCAGCCCGCCGAAGTCAAGGCCCTGCGCAAGTAACAGACACCTTCAGGAGAACCAAATGAGCGCAGTCCTCGACGATCACGGTCACGGTCACGACGATCATCACCACGGTTACGGCGGGATCATGCGCTGGATCACCACCACCAACCACAAGGACATAGGCACCCTGTACCTGTGGTTCAGCTTCACCATGTTCATGGTGGGCGGCGTGATGGCGCTGGTGATCCGCGCCGAGCTGTTTTCCCCCGGCTTGCAGATCGTCAACCCGGACTTCTTCAACCAGATGACGACCATGCACGGTCTCATCATGGTGTTCGGCGCGATCATGCCGGCCTTTGTCGGCTTCGCGAACTGGCTCATCCCGATGCAGATCGGCGCGCCCGACATGGCGTTCGCGCGGATGAATAACTGGAGTTTCTGGCTTCTGCCGTTTGCGGGCACGCTGCTGATCATGTCGTTCTTCATGCCCGGTGGAGCGCCCGGGGTGGGCTGGACGATGTACGCGCCGCTCACGGTGCAGATGGGCATCGGCATGGACTTCACCATCTTCGCGGTGCACATCCTCGGGATGTCCTCGATCATGGGCTCGATCAACATCGTCACCACGATACTGAACATGCGCGCCCCCGGCATGACGCTCATGAAGATGCCGCTTTTCTGCTGGACCTGGCTGATCACCGCCTACTTGCTGATCGCCTCGATGCCGGTGCTCGCGGGCGCGGTGACCATGACGCTGACCGATCGGCACTTCGGCACCTCGTTCTTCAACGCGGCCGGTGGCGGCGACCCGGTTCTCTACCAGCACATCTTCTGGTTCTTCGGTCACCCCGAGGTGTACATCATCATCCTGCCGGCGTTCGGCGTGATCTCGCAAATCATCCCGGCGTTTTCCAGGAAGCCGCTTTTCGGATACGCGTCGATGGTCTACGCGACCGCCTCGATCGCGATCCTGTCGTTCATCGTCTGGGCGCACCACATGTATACCGTTGGAATGCCGGTCACGGGCCAGCTGTTCTTCATGTATGCCACGACCCTGATTGCCGTGCCTACTGCGGCGAAGATGTTCAACTGGCTGGCGACGATGTGGCGCGGGTCGCTGACCTTCGAGACGCCGATGCTGTTTGCGCTGGGCTTCCTGTTTCTGTTCGCCATGGGCGGTTTTTCCGGCCTGGTCCTGTCGCTGGCCGCCGTAGACATCCAGCTCCAGGACACCTACTACGTGGTCGCGCACTTCCACTATGTGATGGTCGCTGGCGCCCTGTTTACCGCCTTCGCCGGGATCTACTTCTGGCTGCCGAAATGGACCGGCAAGATGTACAACGAGACCCTGGGCAAGTGGCATTTCTGGCTCTCGATGATCTTCTTCAACATGATCTTCTTTGTGCAGCACTTCCTCGGCCTGGCCGGAATGCCGCGGCGCATCCCTGACTATGCCCTGCAGTTCGAGACGTGGAACAAGATCTCCACCGTCGGCGCGTTCGGATTCGGACTGTCGCAGGTATTCTTCCTGTACATCATCGTCAAGGCGATCACGAGCGGGGAGAAGGCAGCCGACAAGCAGTGGGAGGGCGCCGATTCGCTCGAGTGGACGCACCTGCCGAGCCCTGCGCCGTATCACACCTTTGAAACGGCACCGGTCATCAAGTGACATCCAAGACATTCGGAGGGACGGGCGCAGATATGCCGCTGAGCCGTAACGCGAGGACCGGCCTGATCCTGGCGGCAGTGGCGCTGGTGTTCTTTGCGGCCGTCATCGTCAAGTACTGGCTGATCAGATGAGCGCGGCGAGGGGTCATCACGAAGCAGGCGACAACCGGCGGCTGCTGGTCAAGCTTTCGATCGTTGCTTCGCTGATGTTCGGATTCGGCTACGCCCTGGTGCCGTTCTATAAGCAGATCTGCCTGGCACTTGGCCTCAACAATCTCGAGGTGGTGACAAGTTCGAGCGCCGTGACGAATACGCAGGTGAACTACGCACGCACCATCACGATCGAATTCGACGCAAATGCGCACAATCTTCCCTGGCGGTTTCGCACGCTGCAAAACCACATTACGGTCCACCCGGGCGAGTTGACGACGGTGGAGTTTGAGGTCGTCAACACGAAATCGGTGGCGATCACTGCGCAGGCGGTTCCCAGCTATGGCCCCCAGCGTGCGGGCCAGTACTTCAGCAAACTGGAGTGCTTTTGCTTTGCACAGCAGACGTTTGCGGCAGGCGAGACGCGGCGCATGCCGGTCGTGTTCCTGATCGATCCGAAGATACCGGAGGATGTGAATACGATCACCTTGTCGTACACATTTTTCGAAGTCGCCGGCCTTGGCGGGAAGACGTGATGGTCGAGGACGCGCGGCCGAGGGCTTCGTTCCTGGCGGTCGCGAAAGCGGTCTTCTGGTCGTTCTTCGGGGTTAGAAAGAAGTCCGACTATGACCGGGATTCGGTGAGCATCAGCCCGGTGCAGGTGATCGTTGCCGGCCTTATCGGCGCGGTGCTGTTCGTGCTGACGTTATTGATGGTGGTAAAGCTGGTAACCAGCTGACCGCCTGCAGAAATCTGGAATCAGGGAATACGGGAGAAAAAAATGTCGCAACATCCGACTGCTGAAGCTACGCCGGCCTACTTCATACCGCAGCCGATGCCCTGGCCGATCATGGGTTCAGTTGGCATCTTCTGCATGGCGCTGGGCGCGATCTTCTCGTTCAACGGCATGAGCGCCGGGTACATTTCGCTCGCGCTGGGCGCGATGATCCTCATGTACATGATGTACCGCTGGTTCGGCGACGTGATCCGCGAATCGGAGACCGCGCGCTATTCGAAGCGTGTCGATCTCTCTTTCCGCTGGGGAATGAGTTGGTTCATTTTCTCCGAAGTGATGTTCTTTGCCGGATTCTTCGGTGCGCTTTTCTGGGCGCGCGTGGTTTCGGTGCCGGACCTGGCGAGCCTGCTGCATAACGAGGTCCTCTGGCCGGGGTTCACCTCGCACTGGCCCTCGGCCGGTCCGGGATTCGCAGAGAAATTCACGCCGATGGGGGCCTGGGGCCTGCCTGCACTGAACACCTTCCTGCTGCTGTCCTCGGGCGTGACGATTACCGTCGCGCATTGGGCACTTAAGGAGAACAAGCGCGGGATTTTGAACCTGTTCATGTTCCTGACCGTCGCGCTGGGTGCCACGTTCCTGGTGTGCCAGGTGATCGAGTACGGGCACGGCTATTCCGATCTCAACCTCAAACTGTCGACAGGGGTGTACGGGTCGACCTTCTACATGCTGACCGGATTTCACGGATTCCACGTCACGCTCGGCGCGATCATGCTGACCGTGATCCTGGCGCGTTGCCTCGCCGGCCACTTCAAGCCTGACCATCATTTTGCGTTTGAGGCGGTGGCCTGGTACTGGCACTTTGTCGACGTGGTCTGGCTGGGGCTTTTCATATTCGTCTACTGGTTGTAAGGCCGGGCGGCTCCGGGACGGGGGCGGCGCGCAGAACAACGAGGAGGAGGATCCCCACGGGCGCACCAAGACGCGCGTCGGGGATTCCGGAGGCAGCAAGACTTGATGCCGCACCTGGTGCGGCATCTTTTTTTCGACGTCCCTCAGCCTCCTACGCGGCCCGGAATGAAACCAAAATAGAAACTTGCCATCAAAATCAGGAACAGCGTGACTGACAACCCGACGCGTATGGCAAGCGCCTTGACCGCGCGCTTCGAATCGCCCTGGTCGTGCATGACGAAGTACAGCCCGGAACCCAGACTGCCGATGATCAGTAACAGCATGATGATGACAACAATGCGCATGAGTGCAGTGTAGCCGATGGCGACTGGTGCTTCTACCGATGCTCCCTAGCCTCGCGGGTCTGCGCTTCCGCCCGCGGTGGTGGGCCTTCCTGCTTGCGCTGGCGGCGTGTGCCGCGACGGTGGCGCTGGGAAACTGGCAGGCGGGTCGTGCGGCGGACAAACGCGCACTCGCGGCCCGGTTCGCCGCGGCGGAACGCGCGGCGCCATTGGCGATTTCGGGTGTGCGCATGCCGGCGGAATCTCTGGTGAACAAGCGCCTGCTCGCGAAGGGAGAATTCGCGCCGAAATTCACCGTGCTGCTCGACAACAAGGTTTACAAGGGGCGCCCCGGCTACTACGTGGTGACGCCGCTCCAACTGTCCGGCAGCGCGCTGTATGTCCTGGTCAACCGGGGCTGGATAGCAGGCGGCGCGCGCAGGGAGGATCTGCCTGAGATCAGGACGCCAGCGGGCGAGATTTTGCTTGAGGGGCTTGGGCTGGCGCATGCGCAGCGCGTACTGGCGGCGGGAGACGGCCTCCCCGCGGGACGGGTCTGGCAGGGGCTGACGAACGAGGACTTCTCCCGCTGGTCCGGCCTTGCCCTCCAGCCTGTTTTCCTCCTGCAGCGCACGGGCATTGACGACGGGCTGGTGCGGGACTGGCCAGCGCCGGATTTCGGGGTTTCGACGCATGAAAGCTACGCGATCCAGTGGTACCTGATCGCACTCCTGTCGGTCGTTATTTTCTTCAGCCTGAGTGTAAAACGTGATCGATCTTCTGCCGGCTGACCCGGTCAAGCGCGGGCGCATTAAATTGCTCGCATTGGCGGCGTTTTTTGCACTGCCCGTGCTGGCAGGGTATGTCGTCTATTTCTTCGGCTGGACGCCTGGCGGTGCCGCAAACTACGGAACCCTGATCCCGCCGAGAGCGGTCACGGACGCCACGCTCCTGGGTTTAGACCAGCGGCCGCTTAAATTTTCCGAGCTGCGCGGCAAGTGGCTGCTGGTGCAGTTCGACGGTGGATCCTGCGACGCCTATTGCGAGCGCAAGCTCTACTTCATGCGGCAAGTCCGAAAAGCGCTCGGCAAGGATACGGCACGCGTGGAACGGCTATGGCTGGTGACCGACGGGCAGGCGCCGAAGGCGGCGTTGCTTGAGGCAATCGAAGGCACGCTCCTGGCGAGGCCGCAGGATGGCGGGTTCGGCGGGGAGTTTCCCGCCGACCAATCGACCGCCGACCACATCTACCTCGTGGATCCGCTCGGCAATCTGATGATGCGTTTCCCGCGGGATCCAAATCCGTCCCGGATGCTCAAGGACTTGCAGAGGCTGATGAAGGCCTCTCAGGTCGGGTGAGGCCGCGGGGATGAGCGCTTACCGACGGCTGGTGCTTCTCGCGACCTGCCTGACCTTCGTGGTCGTGGTGGTGGGTGCCTTCGTGCGCCTTTCCGATGCAGGGCTCGGTTGTCCGGATTGGCCGGGCTGCTACGGGAAGCTGACCCCGGTGCATGCCGAAGGGCAGATCGCGCGCGCAGTGGAGCAGCAGGGCGGCACGCATGGCCCGGTTTCGATGCCCAAGGCCTGGAAGGAGATGGGGCACCGCTACCTCGCGGGCGCGCTGGGTCTTCTGATACTGGCGATCGCGGTCCTCGCTTTCGTGAGGCGCCGTGAACTGAGTCGCGCACCCTGGCTCGCCGCGCTGATCGTCCTCGTGGTCGGTGTGCAGGCCACGCTGGGGAAATGGACGGTCACGATGCTGCTCAAGCCGGCGATCGTCACGGGCCACCTGATCGGCGGGATGACCACGCTGGGATTGCTCGCATGGCTTGCGCTGCGCCACTGGCCGTTCCGTGCGGCGCGCGATCCCGCCGGGATCAAGGCGCACCGAAAACTCGCAGTGGTTGCGCTTGTCGTGGTCTGCGCGCAGATTGTGCTTGGCGGGTGGGTCAGCACAAACTACGCCGCCCTCGCCTGCCCGGATCTGCCGCTGTGTCGTGGCGCAGTGTTCCCGGAAATGGATTTTGGCAATGCGTTCCACGTTGTGCGCGAACTCGGCATGACCCCCGACGGCGGCCTGCTTTCGGCGCAGGCACTGACGGCGATTCATTGGGTCCACCGCATTTTTGCGCTTGTGGTCGTCGCGGTGCTCGGCCTCACGGCATACCGCCTGACACGGCACGCCGAGCTGCGGCGCCTCGGCATGCTTCTTTTCGGCGCGCTCGGCCTGCAGATCTGCCTCGGCCTGGCGAACGTTGCATTCAGCCTCCCGCTCGTGGTCGCGGCCGCCCATAACGCCGGCGCGGCACTGCTGCTGCTCGTGATGATCGTGATAAACTACGTTTCTTTCCATGGACTTGCGCCCGATCCGGTAGCGCGCCAAGTGGCGCGGCCTCCGCGGGCGTCCGGTTCGAGCAACTGATCCCCATACCCTGACCGACGTTACCGACGTGACCACACAAGTCCTTTTGTCCGAAACGCCGCGCTCGCTGACCCGGAAGATCCGTGCGTTCTATGCGCTGACCAAGCCGCGCGTCGTCTCGCTGATCGTCTTCACTGCAGTGATCGGCATGTTCCTGTCCACGCCCGGCATGGTGCCCCCGCAGATACTGCTCGCGGGCACCTTCGGCATCGCGCTGGTGGCTGGTGCCGCAGCGGCGGTGAACTGCCTCGTCGAGCAGAAAATCGACGCGCTGATGCAGCGCACGAGCTGGCGGCCGCTGCCACGCGGTGACCTGACCCCGCTGCAGACGCTGGTGTTTGCCGGCGCGGTCGGCGGCCTCGGATTGTGGCTGCTGAACGTATTCGTCAACCCGCTCACCATGTGGCTTACGCTCGCGACTTTTGTCGGTTACGCGATCATTTATACCGTGATACTGAAGCCGGCGACCCCGCAGAACATCGTGATCGGCGGCGCGTCGGGAGCGATGCCGCCCGTGCTGGGCTGGGCTGCAGTGACGGGCGACGTGACCATTGAGGCGATGCTGCTGTTCCTGATCATCTACACCTGGACCCCGCCGCACTTCTGGGCACTGGCCTTGTACCGGACCGAGGAATACGCGAAGGCCGGTTTGCCCATGCTTCCGGTGACGCATGGGCAGAAGTTCACGCGTCTGCACGTGCTGCTCTACACGCTGATCATGTTTGCCGCGTCTCTGCTGCCTTTCGTGGTGCGGATGAACGGCTGGCTCTATTTCTCGGCGGCCATCGTGCTGGGCGGCATATTCATCATCTACGCGGTGCGCATCTATCTCGATTACAGCGACCGGCTAGCGCAGAAGACCTTCCGTTACTCGATCCTCTACCTGTCGCTGCTGTTTGCGGCCCTGCTCGTCGACCACTACCTTGTTGCGTAGCATTTTCCTGGCGCTTTGCGTCGCCGCGTTGTCGGTGTCGCTGGTGGCGTGCGATGGAGCCGGCCCGAAGTTCAGGAACGTCGATATCACCGGCGCCGACTACGCCAAGGATTTCGCGCTGACCGACCACACGGGAAAGCCGCGCACGCTGGCCGACTTCCGTGGCAAGGTCGTCATCATTTTTTTCGGCTATACCCATTGCCCCGACGTCTGCCCGACCACCCTGGCCGAGCTCAAGCAGGTCATGGAGAAGCTCGGCGCCGACGCCGACCGCGTGCAGGTGTTGTTCGTCACGCTTGACCCTGCGCGCGATACGCCCAAGGTGCTCGCTCAGTACGTGCCTGCATTCGATCAGCGCTTTCTCGGCCTCTATGGCGACGCGGCCACCACCGCGAAGACCGCGAAGGATTTCAAGGTGTTTTTCGAGAAGCGGGAAAGCTCTGCGCCCGGAAGCTACACACTCGACCATACGGCCGCCAGCTATGCCTTCGATCCGGCCGGCCGCCTGCGTCTCTACGTGAAATACGACCAGATCGCCACGCTAGTGGACGACATCCGCACGCTTCTGAAAGGGTAGGGCGCCTCGCTCAAGCGGGCGCCATCAGCCCGCGCATTTTCTCAAGCGCCTTCGCCTCGATCTGCCGTATGCGTTCCGCGGACACTTTGAATTCCGCGGCGAGGTCATGCAGCGTCAGGCCGTCTTTTTCCCGCAGCCAGCGCGTCTCGACGATGCGGCGGCTGCGAGAGTCCAGGCTGTCGAGAGCCTTTGATAATCCTTCGGTGCGCAGCCGCTCGGACTGCGCCGACTCCAGCACGTTCGACGGTTCGGCGTTCACGTCCGCGGTCAGGTAGTTGACCGGGGCGTACGATTCGTCGTCCTCGTCCGCTTCGAACGTCATTTCCTGTCCCGCGAGACGCATCTCCATTTCGGAGACCTCCGTCGGCTTGACGTTGAGCGCGGTGGCCATGCGGTTGATATCCTCGGGAGACAAGGTGCCGGAATCACGCCGCATCGAACGCAGGTTGAAAAACAGCTTCCGCTGCGCCTTGGTGGTCGCAAGCTTCACCATCCTCCAGTTGCGCAGGATGTATTCGTGGATCTCGGCCTTGATCCAGTGGATTGCAAAGGAAACCAGGCGCACGCCGCGCTCCGGGTCGTAGCGTTTGACCGCCTTCATCAGGCCGATATTGCCTTCCTGGATCAGGTCCGCGTGCGGCAGGCCGTAGCCGAGGTAGCCGCGTGCCACTGACACGACGAGGCGCAGGTGGGAGAGCACCAGACCGCGGGCGGCATCGAGGTCCTCGGTATCGCGGAATCGGCGGGCGAGCGTCTGCTCCTGCTCCAGGCTGAGCAGAGGGAATCGGTTCACCGTCTGGATGTACGCATCCAGACTCCCGACAGGCATCGGTATGGGGAACTGCGCCGGCACGGTCATTGCTGTCTGCATATGGCTATCTCCTTGGTCGAAATTCTAGCACTCTCCCCGTTTGAGTGCTAATTTCCCCAAGAGTTCCCCCGAGTATTCTCTAAGGCCCATTTACCCGTGGTCAACACCACGTAAGTATACACTCACTGACAGATAAGAGCCCAGCAAGCCGAGGAGGCCGGCAAAACCGACGACGGCCACCGCGTCGCCGGGTGCCAGGAAGGCGAGTTCGAAGCTGGAGCCATAAGTCTGCGCGAGTTCCCGGACGCCGTGGTTGATCAGGTTCAGGCTTCCCGCCAGGATCGCCAGCCCCACGGCGCCGCCCGCGAAGCCCTGCAGCGCTCCCAGGTAGTAGAACGGACGGCGGATGAAGCCGTCAGTTGCGCCCAGCAGACGGGCAACCTCGATCTCCGCGCCCTGCGTCAGTACCTGGAGGCGGATGGTGTTGAACGTGCTCGCCACCAGGCCTGTCGCGAGAAGTGCCGCGAGCAAGGCCATCCCCAGCCGGCCGACTCCCAGGATTGCCGCCAGCCTTCGCACCCAGGCCGAATCGGCCTGGACCTGGGCCACCCCCGGCTGCTTGCGCAGCGAGCCCGATAGCGCCTCGACCTGCTCCGCCGGCACCTCGCGGAGCGTCAGGATGAATGCGTCCGGCAGGGGATTGCGGTTCAGCTCAGCCATCACTTCGGCCATGCCTTCGGTACTCCTCAATCGCTTGAGCGCCTCGTCGCGCGAAACGAAGCGGACGGATCCGACCTGTGGTGCGCCGCGCAGCCGCTTTTCCAGCGCGTCGCGGTCGGAGGGTTTAGCGTCGGTCTCCAGAAAAACGCTCATTTGCGGCTCAAGCGAGAAACGCTGGGTCATCCCGCGCAGGCTTTCAAGCACGACATAGCCGCCGGCGGGGAGCGACAGCGCAATGCCGATGACCAGTACGTTGAGGAGGCTGGCGACGCGCTGCGAAGCCAGCTTTCGCAGAGCCGAAGCCAGCGCCTGCCTGTGCTGCGAGAGCCAGCGGCTCATGTGGCGCCTGCAGGGATGGCGAGTTTTCCCTTTTCCAGTTTCAGTACGCGAGCTTCGGTACGCTCAAGGAGCGAAAGGTCATGCGTGGCGATCAGGATGGTGACGCCGACCTGCCGGAACGACACGAAAATATCCACGATTGCCGCAGCAGAATCGGTGTCGAGATTCGCCGTCGGCTCGTCGGCCAGCAGGACCGCGGGGCGGTTCGCAACCGCGCGCGCGATGGCAATACGCTGCTGTTCGCCGCCCGACAACTGAATGGGATTGGCCTTCTCGCGCGTGAGGAGCCCCACCTTGTCCAGTGCCGCACGCGCGCGCTTTACGGCCTCGCCGGGCGTGTAGCCACTGAACGCGAGCGGGAGCAGCACGTTGTCGAGCACGCTGCGGTCATATAGAAGTTTCTGGTCCTGAAAGATCAGCCCGAGGCTGCGCCGCAGGAAGGGGATCGCAGCAGGCTTGAGCGCGGAAACGTTCTGGCCGTTGACGATGACCGAGCCGGTCGTCGCGCGCTCAATCGCGGGGATCAACTTGAACAGCGTCGACTTGCCCGCGCCGGAGTGGCCGGTGAGGAACACAAGTTCCCCGCCGCCGATCTCGAAGCTCACATCCCGCAGCGCCTCCTGTCCGCCGGGATAGCGCTTGGAGACATTGGCGAACCTAATCAACGAGCGCCTCGGCAAATTCCCGCACGCCGAACGGGCGCAGGTCGTCGATACCTTCGCCTACGCCAATGAAGTAAAGCGGGGTGGGCCGCGCCCAGGCGATGGCCGCAACGACGCCGCCCTTGGCGCTGCCATCGAGTTTGGTTAGCACCAGTCCGGTAAGCCCGACCGCCTGGTCGAAAGCCTTTACCTGCGCAAGCGCGTTCTGTCCGGTGTTTGCGTCGAGCACCAGTATCACTTCGTGCGGTGCACCCGGCATGGCCTTGGCGATGACGCGTTTCACCTTGCGTATCTCTTCCATCAGGTGCAACTGTGTCGGCAGGCGGCCGGCGGTGTCGGCAAGCACGATGTCGATGCCGCGGGCAGTCGCTGCCGCCACCGCATCGAACACGACCGCGCCTGGGTCGCCGGACTGCTGCGTGATGACCGTCACGCCATTGCGCTCGCCCCAGACCGACAACTGCTCACGCGCAGCGGCCCGAAAGGTGTCCCCCGCTGCGAGCAGGACGCTCTTGCCCTGCGCCTGGAAGTACTTGGCGAGCTTTCCAATCGACGTGGTTTTCCCGGCGCCATTGACACCGGCCACCATGATAACCAGCGGCTTCGCGCGCGACAGGTTGAGCGGCTTTTCAAGCGGCGCGATCAGCTTGACCAGCTCATCGCGCAATAGCGCTTTCAGCGCGGTTGCCTCGGTGGCGCCTTCCTCGCGCACGCGCTCGCGCAGCGCCTGGAGCAGCCGTGTCGTCGCCTCCACGCCGCAGTCGGCGCCAAGCAGCGCCGTTTCTAGGTCTTCATACAGTGCCTCGTCGATCTTGCCCCGGAAGAACAGGCCACCGATCGCCTCGCGGCTGCGCGAAAGCCCACTCCGGAGCCGCGCGGCCCAGGATTGCTTTTCTTCGGAGGTTTTCTTGTTGAAGCCGAACATGGGAGCCCGCGGCCGGGAAAGCCGCTAAGATGGGCCTGCATTTTAGCAAACGCCCCCGCTTCAATTGCCCAAATCAAAGACCGCGCCGAACGACCATGCAGCGGGCCGCGTGCGCATCATCGGCGGCCTGTGGAAGCGCAGCGTGCTTCACTTTCCCGCGATCGCCGATCTGCGCCCCACCCCCGACCGCGTGCGCGAGACGCTCTTCAACTGGCTTGGCCAGGACCTCTCCGGCGCACATTGCCTCGACCTGTTTGCCGGCAGCGGCGCGCTCGGATTCGAGGCCGCATCGCGCGGCGCTGCACGTGTCGTGCTGGTCGAACGGGAGCGGGCGGCGGTGCTCGCGCTGCTCGCCAACGCCGAACGGCTCAAGGCGGACACGCTGCGGGTGATCGGGGGTGCGGCCTCCGCGTTCCTGTCCGCAGCGAACGAGAGGTTCGACGTGGTTTTCCTCGACCCACCATTCAGGCAGAATGTGCTCGCGGAAGTGCTCGAACGCCTGCCGCGCGTGCTGAACCCTGGGGCGCGTGTCTACATGGAGGCGCCGCAACCGCTAGAGATGCAAGACCTCGGGGTGGCTGGGCAGGGTCCCTGGCGCGAGTTGAAGCGCGGTCGAGCGGGACAGGTCTATTACCAATTGCTGGAGTGGAGCGATGATCGGAGCAGTCTATCCGGGGACGTTTGATCCCCTTACTCGCGGACACGAGGACCTCGTCCGGCGCGCCTCAGTGCTGTTCAGCACGGTGATCGTTGGTGTCGCAGACAGTCGCGCCAAGAAGCCGTTCTTCAACCTCAGGGAACGTGTCGACATTGCGCGCGAGGTCCTGAAGGACGTCCCGAACGTAAAGGTCGTGGGGTTCAGCGGCCTGCTGATCAACTTCATTCACGAGCACAACGCGCGGGTGATCATGCGCGGACTGCGCGCGGTGTCCGATTTCGAGTACGAATTCCAGCTGGCGGGAATGAACCGCAACCTCTATCCCGACGTCGAAACCGTGTTCCTTACGCCGTCCGAACAGCACATGTTCATCTCCGCGACCCTGGTGCGCGAGATCGCGACGCTGGGCGGCGATGTCTCCAAGTTCGTGCACCCGCTGGTGCAGGCCAAGCTGAAGGAAAAGGTTACCGCCCTTGGTGGCTGAGGCCGCCTGCTTCTCGGTGGCCGGGGCCGCCTGCTTATCAGCGGCTCAGGCCCCCTATTTCTGGCAAGTCGGGCAATGGAAAGTCGCCCGCTGCCCCATCACCACGCGTCGGATCGGCGTACCGCAGCGCCGGCATGGTTCCCCGGCACGGTCGTAGACCCAGTAGTTCTGCTGGAAATAGCCGGAACTCCCATCCGATTGGACGAAGTCGCGCAGGCTCGATCCGCCGGCGCGGATCGCCGATTCGAGGGTGTCCTTGATGACCGCGACCAGCTTGGTACTGCGCGCCATCGACAGCCGGCCGGCCCTGGTGCGCGGGTTGATCCCGGCGCGGAACAGGCTCTCGTTGGCGTAGATGTTGCCGACACCGACGATCTTCTTCCCATCCATCAGGAACTGCTTGATGGCTACCCGGTGACCGCGGGTAAGCGCGTGCAGGCGCGCTGCGTTGAAAGAAGCGAGCAACGGCTCCACGCCGAGGCTGGCGATCAGCTTGTGGTCGGCCACGTTGTCGGTGGTCCAGAGCACGGCGCCGAAACGGCGCGGGTCGCGCAAGCGCAACAGCGTATCGCCACGTTCGCCCCCCACAATCAGGTCGAAGTGGTCATGTTTTCCGGGTGGCACATCGGGCTTCAGGATTCGCAGGCTTCCCGACATGCCCAGATGCAGGATCAGGTGTCCCGTGCCGCAATCCACCAGGATGTACTTTCCGCGCCGCTTTACCGAACGGATCTTCTGCCCGGTCAGTGCCATCACCGCGGAGGGAACGCGCCAGCGCAGGCGCGGTTCACGCACCTCGACACTGCGTATGGTCTGGCCGGTAAGAAAGGGCGCGATCCCCTTTCGGGTGACCTCAACTTCGGGGAGTTCTGGCATTCGGGAGAACTTGGCGGCGTGCCGTGTGTCGAAGTCAAGTGATCGTTCAGGACCGGCAAGCGGTGACGGATGTGCAGTGCTTGTGCGGAGACTCAAATATACCTAATATGGCCAGTGACCGACAGCGCGATTCGCGCCCCTTCCTCCCCTTCGTGTTCCCTCGCCTCCCTCCGGATTTTCGTAGTCTAGTCAAACCGATCGCAATGGTGCTGGCGATGGCCGTGTGCGTCCCGGCGCTGGCGCAATCGAACGACAAGGACGAAGCCGACGAGGAGCAGTCGTCGCAGGTAGCGGAGACGCAAAAGCAGGACGAGAGCCTGCTGCCGAAGCAGGACCTGACCGAACCGGTACTGCTTGGCCTGCTGCTCGCGGAAATCGCCGCCCAGCGCGAAAACCCCGCCTATGCCGCGCGCACCTACCTCGAACTGGCCAAGCGCACGCTGGATCCGCGCGTCGCGCGTCGCGCCGCCGAGATTGCGAACTACGCACGCTTGCCCGATGTCGCGCTTGAAGCGGCCAAGATCTGGTACACGGCGGAGCCGGATTCGACGCGCGCATTGCAGACCATCACCGGGCTGCTCATCAGCACGCGCCGCGTCGAAGAGGCGGAGCCCTATCTCGCCAGGCTGTTCGGCACAGATACCGTCGCAGCGGCAAATGGCTTCATGCAGGTCAACCGCTTTCTTTCGGCCAACCCGGATCGCAAGGCCAACCTCGCGGTCGTCCGGAAGCTGGCAGAAGCACATCCGAACCTGCCGCAGGCCCATTTCGCGATCGCGCAGGCGGCGGCAGGCGCCGATGAAGACGCCATGGCGCTTGAAGAGGCGCGGCGTGCGGGCCAGTTGAAACCGGACTGGGATCTCGCTGCAATCTTCGAAGCGCAACTGCTGCAGCCGAAGTTTCCCGCCGAGGCGCAGGCGCGACTTTCCGAGTACCTGCGGGTCTACCCTGGCTCGCGCGAAGCAGGCCTGAACTACGCGCGCCTGCTCGTCCTCGACAAGAAGCTGCCGGAAGCGCGCGCCCAGTTCAGGTCACTGCTGGCAGCCTACCCGGAGAGCAACGATGTCCTCTACGCCCTGGGACTGCTGTCGGCGCAGATAAAGGACTATGCCGAGGCGGAAACATACCTTTCCAGGCTGCTCCAAAAGCCGTTTCGTGACAAGAACGGCGTGCGTATGACACTCGGGCAGCTTGCCGAAGAGAGGAAGGACTATCCCGCTGCGTTGAAATGGTATGAGCAGGTCGAGGCGGGAGACCAGTTCATCACCTCGCGGCTGCGCGCCGCGCACGTCATCTACAAGCAGGGAAACCTCGACGCCGCGCGTGCCTACCTGCGCAAGGTCGAGGCCGGCGATCAGCAGGTACAACTGCAGATCGGCGAAGCGCAACTGCTGCGCGAGGCCAACCGGAATGCGGATGCGTTCGACATCCTGAACCAGGCGCTCTCGTCGCAGCCAGACCAGCCCGACCTGCTCTATGACCGCGCGCTGACGGCCGAGCGGCTGGAGCGCTTTGACGTTCTCGAGGCCGACCTGACCCGACTCATCAAGATCAGCCCTGAGCGCGCCCATGCCTACAACGCGCTGGGGTATTCCTTCGCCGATCGAAATGTGCGGCTCGACGAGGCGCGAACGCTCATCGAAAAAGCCATGAAGCTCGCCCCGGAGGACCTGTTCATTGTCGACAGCATGGGCTGGACCTACTACCGGATGGGCGACTACCCGCGCGCGCTGGAGTACCTGCGGCGCGCCTGGCAGGGCCGCCCCGATGGCGAAATCGGCGCCCATCTCGGAGAGGTTCTCTGGGTGACGGGCGAGCGCGCGGAGGCCGAACGGATCTGGCAGGAGGCCGAGCAGAAATCCCCGGACAACGAGGCCTTGAAGAAGACCATCAAGCGCCTGAAGAATCCGTGACCCGATTGCACGGGGATCCGCATGGCGGAAGTCCCGTCCCCGGCCGCCTGATGGCGGGCTGCCTGCGTTTTTTCCTGCCGCTTGTGCTGCTTGCGCTGACCGGTTGCGCCGAGCTTGAGCAGCGTACGCCCGGCGAAAGTGTCGAATTCGAACTCGCCGGACGCATCGCGGTCAGCTACCGGGACGAGGCGGCCAGCGGCAACCTTGCCTGGCGGCATACGCGCGGGACCGATGAGTTGTTGATGACCACGCCAATCGGCTCCAGCCTGGCGCGCATCGTGCGCAGCGGCGGGGTCGTGGTCCTGACGATGTCCGACGGCCAGGAGTACCGTGCGGCGGACGCCGAATCGCTGACCGAGAAGGCCCTCGGATTTCGCCTGCCGCTGGCGGGCCTGGCGGACTGGGTTCGCGCAAGGCCCGTCGATGGCATTCCTGCCGCAGCGACGCGCGATGCGCAGGGGCGCATCGTTTCGCTGGAACAAAGCGGCTGGCGCATCGAGTACCAGGCGTTCCGCGAGGACGGATTGCCCGTGCGCCTGAAGCTCGACTACCCGGGTATCCAGTTGCGCCTGGCAATACATCAGTGGGCCAAGGGTGCCAAGCAAGGGGAAACCCGGTGATGGACTGGTACCCGGCACCCGCGAAGCTGAACCTGTTCCTGCACGTGCTTGGCCGCCGTGACGATGGCTATCACCTGCTGCAAACCGCCTTCAGGCTGATCGATCGCGCGGACAGGGTAGGGATTGCAGTGCATGGCGACGGCCAGATCCGCCGGGTGGATGCAACGCCGGGCGTGGAGCCCGAAACCGACTTGTGCCTGCGCGCTGCGCGGCTGCTGCGCGAGCTTGCGGTCGCGCGGATCGGCCCGGCCGCCGCTGGGCTGGGCGCCGACCTCGGGCTCGAAAAGAACCTTCCAATCGGCGGCGGGCTTGGCGGAGGGTCCTCCGACGCGGCCACTGTCCTGCTGGTCCTCAACCGGCTTTGGGGCCTGAACCTGCCCCGGCGGGATCTGATGCAGGCCGCGCTGGCATTGGGGGCGGACGTGCCGGTGTTCATTTTCGGCCTGAATGCGTTTGGCGAGGGTGTGGGCGAGCGCCTCACGGCGCTGGAACTGCCCCCCGCGTGGTACCTCGTACTGACACCGCAAGTCTCGGTATCCACGAAAGAAATCTTCTCTTCAGGCGCGTTGACACGGGATACGAAACGACTCAAAATGCTGCCCTTTTTGCCGGGTATTGGGAAAAACGACCTGCAACCGGTCGCAACCGCCCTGTACCCTGCGGTTGCCGCGCATCTTGGCTGGTTGCTGCAGCACGGCGATGCGCGCATGACGGGCTCCGGAGCATGTGTTTTTGCGGGGTTCGGTTCGGAAGCTGCGGCGAGGGCCGTCGAAGCGAAGTTACCGGAGGGCATGCGGGGGTTTGTTTCCCGCGGCCTGGATCGGCATCCGCTCCGAGACTGGGCTGTTGGCGATTGAGCAGGCGGAAGCAGATGTTCTGACGTAAACGATTGGGGAGTCGCCAAGCTGGTTAAGGCACCGGATTTTGATTCCGGCATGCGAAGGTTCGAATCCTTCCTCCCCAGCCATATCGATTGGATTGCGCGGCTCGAATTGAAGCGTGCGAATTGAAGCGTGCGCGGTGAATCCGGTTGCGGCGCTAAGGAAAAGTTGCAGTCATGGCGAACCTGGGGCCGAGCAGGGCACTCGAAAGATTGATGGTGTTCACGGGCAACGCCAACCCGAGGCTTGCCCAGGACGTTGTCAGGCACCTGAACATCGGCATGGGGCGTTCGATCGTCGGCAAGTTTTCCGACGGCGAGGTGATGGTGGAGCTGCTGGAGAACGTGCGCGGCAAGGACGTGTTCGTGCTGCAGCCGACCTGCATGCCCACCAACGACAGTCTGATGGAACTGATGGTCATGGTCGATGCGCTGAAGCGCTCGTCGGCTGCGCGGGTCACCGCGGCGATCCCGTACTTCGGCTACGGGCGGCAGGACCGCCGCCCGCGCTCGGCGCGCGTCGCGATCAGCGCCAAGGTGGTCGCCAACATGCTGACTGCGGTGGGCGTGGCGCGGGTGCTGACGATGGACCTGCACGCAGACCAGATTCAGGGGTTCTTTGATATCCCCGTGGACAATATTTACGCGGCGCCAGTACTGCTCGGTGACGTTTGGAAGCAGCGCTACGACAACCTGATCGTCGTGTCACCGGACGTGGGCGGGGTGGTGCGCGCGAGGGCGCTGGCCAAGCGGCTGGAATCCGACCTGGCGATCATCGACAAGCGCCGGCCGAAAGCGAACGTCTCCGAGGTGATGAACATCATCGGCGAAGTCGACGGCCGCACCTGCGTGATCATGGACGACATGGTCGACACGGCGGGCACGCTGTGCAAGGCGGCCCAGGTATTGAAGGAGCAGGGAGCGACCAAGGTGGTTGCCTATTGCACCCATGCAGTGCTTTCAGGCGGCGCAGTCGGCCGGATCGCCGAGTCGGACATGGATGAGCTCGTGGTCACCGACACGATCCCGTTGCGCGAGGATGCGCTCGCCTGTGGAAAGATCCGCCAGCTGTCGGTCGCCGGCCTGCTGGCCGAGACGATCCTGCGGATTTTCAGCGAGGACTCGGTCAGCTCATTGTTCGTCGAATAACTGCGTGCCGAATAACGGCGTGCGGAGTAACACCTTTTTTACGGGGATGCGGGGATTTTCCCGCGCCCCCAACACAGCGTGTGCCTGGTCGCGGGCCGCGCAATTCCAGGAGCAGTCATGAAAATCGAAGTCAGCGCGAAAAAGCGCGAATTGCAGGGAACGGGTGCGAGCCGCCGTCTGCGCAATGCCATGAAAGTGCCCGGCATCGTATACGGCGGAAATACAGAACCGATGGCGATTGAACTCGACCACAAGGATCTCGCCAGGAACCTCTCGCGCGAAGCCTTTCACGCGTCGATCCTGACGCTGGACATCGAGGGCCAGAAAGAGGCGGTGCTGCTGCGCGCCTTCAACATGCACCCGTTCAAGCTGCAGGTGCAGCACGTCGATTTCCAGCGCGTGTCGAAGGACCGCAAGATCCACATGAAGGTGCCGCTGCACTTCGTCAACGCCGAGCTGTCGCTGGCGATCAAGGAGCAGGGCGGCGTGGTCAGCCACGTGCTGAACGAGCTCAACATCACCTGCCTGCCGGATGACCTGCCGGAGTTCATTGAAATCGACCTGTCCGAGGCGGTCGTTGGCTACCAGGTCCATGCCAAGGACATCAAGCTGCCCAAAGGCGTAGAGGCGGTGCTGCACAAAAGGGAGAACCCGGTCGTCGTGTCGGTGCTCGTGCCGCAGCTCGCTGTGGTCGAGGAAGAAACGACTGCCGCGCCCGCCGCGAGCGAGGTCCCGACCAGCAAGCAGGCCGAGCCTGCCAAGGACGGCGACAAGACGGCCGACGCAAAGGGCGGTGCGGCCAAGGCGGGTGCCGCAGCCAAGCCCGCGGCCAAGCCCGCAGCCAAGCCCGCAGCCAAGAAGTAGGTTTTGAAGGGGGGGCGATGCCCCCCCTCAGACCCCCCCGGCATCTTCGCTACATGCAGACGCGGTCCGAAGTTTTTCGATGCGCGTTGCCAGGCGGTCAGCAGCAGGAAGCGGCCGCCTTTTCTTTTTGACCCATGGCCATACGTCTGATCGTCGGGCTCGGTAATCCGGGCAAGGAGCACGAAGGCACGCGGCATAACGCGGGCTACCGGCTGGTCGAGCGGTTCGCAGAGGCGCAGCGCATCGCGCTCAGGAAGGAGGCGAAGTACCACGGCATCACCGGGCGGGACGACGCGCAGGGCCTGTGGCTCCTGATGCCGACGACCTATATGAATCTTTCGGGAAAGTCGGTCGGCGCGCTGGCGGGCTTCTTCAAGATCGCCCCCGCTGAAATTCTCGTCGCCCACGACGAACTCGATTTCCTGCCCGGCGTGGTCAAGATGAAGCTCGGCGGAGGCGCGGGCGGTCACAACGGCCTGAAGGACATTTCCGCGCATCTGGGCACCAACGACTACTGGCGCATCCGGCTGGGCATCGGCCATCCGGGAGACCGCGACGTAGTCGCTGACTACGTGCTGAGCAAGCCCTCGCAGCTCGACCGCGAGGCCATTGAGGAGTCGATCGACCGGGTGCTCGAAATTCTTCCGCTCGCGGTTGCCGGCGACATCGAACGGGCGATGCACAAGCTGCACAGCAAACCAAAACCACCCAAAGAACCCATCGTAAAGGACACGCCTTGAGTCTCAAATGCGGCAACGATAAGAAGGGGGGGCTGCCGCCCTCCCTCAGACCCCCCGCGGGGTATAGTCGGAGTGAGCCATGAGCCTGAAATGCGGCATCGTTGGACTCCCTAACGTCGGCAAGTCCACCCTCTTCAACGCGCTCACCAAGGCCGGGATTGCGGCCGAGAACTACCCGTTCTGCACCATCGAGCCGAACGTGGGGATCGTGGAAGTCCCCGACCCGCGCCTGGGCAAGCTGGCAGGGATCGTGAAGCCGCAGAAGGTGCTTCCTGCGGTGTGCGAGTTCGTGGATATTGCCGGCCTGGTGGCCGGCGCATCCAAGGGAGAAGGCCTGGGAAACCAGTTCCTCGCCAACATCCGAGAGACCGACGCGATCGCGCATGTGGTGCGTTGCTTCGTCGATGAGAACGTGGTTCATGTGGCCGGAAAGGTCGACCCGGTGTCGGACATCGAGACGATCAACACCGAGCTCGCGCTGGCAGACCTCGCGACAGTCGAAAAGCAACTCTCGAAAAACGTGAAGGTCGCCAAGAGCGGCGGCGACAAGGAAGCGCAGCGCCTCGTCGCGGTGCTCGAGAAGCTGCTGAAGGCGCTTGACCAGGGGCTGCCGGCACGCAGCGTGGACCTGTCCAAGGAAGAGCTTGTGGTGGTCAGGCCGCTGTTCCTCCTGACGATGAAGCCGACGATGTACGTCGCCAACGTCGACGAGAAAGGCTTCCACGACAACCCGCTGCTCGCCGCGGTCGAGGCCTACGCGAAGAAAGAGGGCGCGCCCGTGGTGGCGATCTGCGCGTCCCTCGAAGCGGAGATGGCCGACCTCGAGGACGAGGAAAAGAAGATTTTCCTTGACGACCTCGGGCTGGAAGAGCCGGGCCTGAATCGTGTGATCCGAGCCGGCTATTCCCTGATGGGCTTGCAGACGTATTTCACCGCCGGGGTGAAGGAAGTGCGCGCCTGGACGGTTGCGATCGGCGCCACGGCGCCGCAGGCCGCGGGCGTGATCCATACCGATTTCGAGCACGGCTTCATTCGCGCCGAGGTGATCGCCTACCCGGATTTCATCGCCGGCAAGGGTGAGCACGGAGCCAAAGAAGCGGGAAAGATGCGGGTGGAAGGCAAGGAATACATCGTGCATGATGGCGATGTCATGCATTTCAGGTTTAACGTCTGATCCAGGAGAGCATCGTGTCGAACGTAACCATTCAGCGTGTCGGCTTTGCTTGTGGGGCCCGCGTCACGGGCATCGACGTGTCCAACCCGTCGGCCGAGGACCTGGCGATCATCCGCAAGGCCTGGCTGGAGAACCTGGTGCTGGTGTTCCCTGGACAGAAGCTCGATCCGCACGCGCTGGTCAGGTTCACGCGCAACTTCGGCGAGCTCGACGACTACGCCACGCAGCCGTTCAATCGGCACCCGGAGATCAACGAGGTGTTCGTGCTGACCAACAAGCGCACCAACGGCCAGCCCTCGAAGACCTACAACGCGGGCCAGAACTGGCATACCGACCTGTCCTATACGCTGCGCCCGGCCAAGGGCACCAGCGTGTACTGCATGGAAAAGCCTTCGGTGGGTGGCGATACCATGTTCGCCAACATGTACCTGGCTTACGAGACGCTTTCACCGAGGATGCGGGAGTTTCTCGACACCCTCGAGGCGGTGCACGATGTCAGCCTGGTCGAAGGCCTCGACAAGCGCGGGCCGGCGGTGGCCAACGAGTTCCGCCGCCTCAACCCGCCGGTGGTTCACCCGGCGGTGCGCGTGCACCCCGAGTCGGGCCGCAAGGCGCTGTACGTGAACGAGCGCGTGCGCAACTTCCTCGGCCTGTCGGAGGCAGAGAGCAAGCCGATCGTGAAGTTCCTCTGCGAGCACGCGGTCGCGCCGCGCCTGACTTATCGGCACTACTGGAGCGTGGACGACCTCGTGATGTGGGACAACCGCTGCGTGGTGCATCTCGCGGTCGGCGACTATGACCCGGCCGAGATCCGCCACATGATCCGCACCTCCGGCATGGGTGACTACACCGGTCGCTATCTCGACCCCGAGGCAGCGGCGGCGCAGATGGGGGCGGCACCCGCAGGTGTAGCATCGCCTGCCCCGGCCGTGGACAGGAAGGCGGTCGCCGCGCTGCACGACTGACGCCGCCGCCAGGCGGCGGGAGATCCGCTTACGGGTTTACTGCGCGGCTTAC
The DNA here is from genome assembly GCA_038211455.1 of Burkholderiales bacterium. Taxonomy (GTDB): domain Bacteria; phylum Pseudomonadota; class Gammaproteobacteria; order Burkholderiales; family SG8-39; genus SZAS-79. The sequence continues at coordinate 4,459 of JBBQVP010000015.1, read as the reverse complement.
TGCGCCTTGATTCCCGCGTCGCGGATGACCTTGCCCCACTTGTCCTGTTCCTCACGGATGTAGGCCGCCGCGTGCTGGGGAGTGCCGCTCATGGGCTCGGCGCCCAGTTCCTGGAAGCGCGCGATGATCGACGGCTTGGTCGTCATCTTGTTGATCTCCGCGTTCAGGAAGCTGACGATTTCCGGAGGCGTCTTTGCGGGCGCGAGCAGCGCGAACCAGCCGAGCACCTCGAATTTCTCCAGGCCCATGCCGGTTTCTGCCACGGTCGGAACATTCGGCAACAGCACCGAGCGCTTCGCGCTGGACACCGCCAGCGGCTTCATCGCGCCCTTGCGGATATGCGGCAGCATCACGGCGAGGTTCTCGAACATCATCGGCACGCGGCCGGAGAGCAGGTCGGGCAGCAGCGCGCCGCTGCCTTTGTAGGGCACCTGCAGGATGTCCACGCCGGCCATGCGCTTGAGCAGTTCGCCGCCCAGGTGCTGCGCGGTGCCGGGGCTGGAGGAAGCATATTCGTACTTGCCGGGGTTCTGCTTCAGCAGCTTGATCAGCTCGGCCATGCTGTTCACGGGAAGCGACGGGTGCACGACGAACACATAGGGGGTGCTGCCGATCAGGCCCACGGGGACGAGGTCGCTGTCGGCATAGGGCAGGCTTGTATAGAGCGCGCTTGCGGTCCCGTACGTGCTTGGCACGACCACCAGCGTATGGCCGTCGGGTGCCGACTTGGCGACGATGCCGACCCCGATGCTGCCGCTCGCGCCGGCGCGGTTCTCGACCAGGAAGGTCTTGCCGGTCTGTTCGGCAAGCGATTGGGCTACCAGACGGCCGATCACATCGGTGGTGCCGCCGGGCGGGAAGCCAACGACAAGTTTTACGGGTTGGGTGGGATAGGGTTGCGCGTGCGCGGATCCGAGGGTGCAGAGGGCGAGCGCAGAGAAGGCAAGGGCGGCGGTGCGAAAGGCTTTGAACACAGGGGTCTCCGATTCGGGTGAGGCAATGTTTTTGTATGAACGCCGGTCGCGTCGAGGCGCCGGCATTTCCAGCCGCGCCAGCTTACCCGAAGTCGTGTCGCCGGGGAGTGAAAGCGGCCAGCAGGCGAGCTCAGGGCGCAAGCAGGATCTTGCCGATATGCTGGCTGGATTCCATCAGGCGATGCGCCTCTGCAGCCTGCCCGAGCGGGAAGGTCTGGTGGATCACCGGTTTGATCGCGCCGCTCTCGATCAGCGGCCAGATCGTTTCGACCAGCCGGTTCGCAATCGCGGCCTTGAATTCGATGCTCCGAGGCCGCAGCGCGGAGCCTGTGATCGTGAGTCGGCGACGCATCAGGTCGGAGAAGTTCACCGGGCCGCTCGCCCCCCCCAGCGTGGCGATCAGCACCAGCCGACCGCCCCACGCGAGGCAACCCAGTTCGCGCGCAACGTAGTCGCCCGCCACCATGTCGAGCACGACGTTCACCCCCTTGCCGCCGGTATGCTCCTTGACGACCGCGACGAAATCCTCGGCCTTGTAATTGATTGCGCGATCGGCGCCGAGCGCTTCGCAGGCCGCGCACTTTTCCACGCTGCCGGCCGTGGCGTAGACCGTGTGCCCGAGTGCCTTTGCCATCTGGATTGCGGTGACGCCGATCCCCGAACTGCCTCCCTGCACGAGCAGCGTCTCGCCCGGCGCGAGTTGTGCGCGATCCCAGACGTTGCTCCAGACCGTCATGAAGGTCTCGGGGAGGCTGGCGCCATCGACCAGCGACACGCCCTTCGGGATGCGCATGCAGTTCGCCGCAGCGGCGGTGCAGTATTCCGCATAGCCACCGCCGACCACCAGCGCGCAGACTTCGTCGCCGACATTCCACGCACCCGCTTCTGCGCCCAGCGCGGCGACAGTGCCGGAGACCTCCATGCCGAGGATGTCGGGCGCGCCCGGCGGGACCGGATAGCCTCCCTTGCGCTGCGCCGTATCTGCGCGGTTCACGCCCGCGGCAGCGACCTTGATGAGCACCTCGCCGCGCGCCGACTGCGGCAGCGGGCGCTCTGCGATCCTCAGGACTTCGGGTCCGCCGGGCGTGGAGATCTCGATGCAGCGCATGCTGTTCGGCAGGGTCATGGGACAGGGTTCCTTTGTGGGTCGGATCGAACATCTTAATTGAACGAACCCGCCGGAAGCAGGCAAACTGCGGCATGAAATTCAATCTGAAGATGAACGACAACTCGCTGTTCGCGATCCTGCTGCGCTCGCCGTGGTGGATCAGCGCGGCGCTCGCGGCGGCGCTGGTCGCGGTTTTCAGGCTGCTGCTTCCGGACGCGTTCGCGCCCTACGCGTTCTTTGTCGCGCTGCCGATCATCGTGATTGCAAGCTACGCCGCGTGGCAGCAGCTGCGCGCGCCCGGTGCGACCGCAGTCGCGGGCACGCTGGAGCGCGTGCGCGCCATGAGTTGGCAGGAGTTTTCCGCCGCGCTCGAGGCGGCTTATCGGCGCGAAGGCTACGTGGTGGAGAGGATTGCGGCAGACGGTGCCGACTTCGCACTTGCAAAGGACGGGCGCGTCACGCTGGTGGGCTGCAAGCGCTGGAAGGTCGCGCGCACCGGTGTCGAACCGCTGCGTGAACTCCTCGCCGCGAAAGCGGCGCGCGAAGCGCACGACTGCGTTTATCTCGCCACGGGCGAGGTTACCGAGAACGCCCGCGCCTTTGCCACCCAGTCCGGCATCCGGCTGCTGCCGGACGTGGAACTGGTCCGGTTGTTTGCTGCCAGTTCGCCTAAATCGTAAACTTTAAATTCATAGAGTCAAGAGAACAAGCGGGTTCCCGGGTAGTTTTAGTATCGGTATCGATACATCATGCGCGGCACTGGCCCGGATTCTTAATCTGCCACGGACGCCGCTTCCAGACTCTGCAGCGGGCCCCGGTGCCGCATCCCGAGGAGCCCTCGGTTTTCTCCGGTCGTAAGGGATATCGGGTTCCAGGTGAAAGGCCGGCCTGGCTGCTAATCCACCTTGATATTGGCCTCGCGAGCGACTTTGGCGAATTTCTGAATTTCGCGCTGCACGAGCGCATCGAGATCCTCGGGACTCATTGACGTGTGTTCGGCGCCCAGTGACAGCAGCTGCTTATTCACGTCGGGAAGCTTGAAAATCCGCTCTACTTCCCGGTTTAGCTTTGCAATCACGGAACGCGGCGCCTTGGAAGTCGTCAGGAGCGCGAACCATGGATCGAAAGCGTAGCCGGGTACCCCGGCTTCCGCGATAGTCGGAAGGTCGGGCATTGCGAGTGCGCGCTTGGTGGTGGAGGTGGCCAGCGCGCGAACCTTTCCACCTGCCACCGCGGGCATTACATTCAGGATCGGGGACAGGTTGAACAGCACTTCGCCCGTCATTGCCGCCTGCAATGCCTGAGGGATTCCTTTGTAAGGCACATGCTGCACCTGAATGCCTCCCAGGCTGCCGAGCAGGGCGCCGCCCAGGTGATTTGCGCTGCCAACTCCGGGCGACGAGTAGTTGTACGCCCCGGGCTTCTCGCGCGCATACACAAGCAACTCCTGGACGGACTTGAACGGCGCGTTGGCGGGAACGACCAGGATGCTGGGCACCGTGGCCAGCATGCTTATCCCGGCAAAGTCGCGCTCCGTGTCGTACGGCAGATTTCGATACAAGGCGGCGCTCACGGCGTGCCCGGCCGAAACCACCATCAAAGTGTGTCCGTCAGGCGGCGCGGACAGCAATGCCTGCGAAGCCACCACGCCTGCGGCGCCGGGGCGGTTTTCCACGATGACCGGCTTTCCCCATGACTCGAGTAGCCGCGTGGCGACGATGCGCGCCAGGATGTCCGTCGCGCTGCCGGCCGAGAACCCGACCACGATCCTCACCGATTGGGTGGGGTAGTTGTCCGCGTCGCCCTTGGGCGGGTCGGCCGCTACTGCATTCGGGGAGAAAATAAATGCAATGGCAAAGATCGCGAAAAATCTTGTTGCAGCGTGGAGCATGGCGTTTTCCCCTGGATTTATTGTTTGCGCACGACAGTACGTGGCCATTATCGTCCCTTGCAGGGGAGTCCGGCGTCGAGGGCTATGATGTGACCAATGGTCAGAATGGATTGAGAGAACTGCGAGATGGAAAATGCAATCAAGCCGGCGGCCCGGCCGCCGATGGCGAAGGGCGTTCGAACGTACCTTGAACGCGAACGCGAACGCATTCTCGGCGCGTGCACCTCGTGCGGAAAGTGCTACGAAGCGTGCCCGATGACCGGATACATCGAAAAACCAGGCGAAGCGACCGCGAGCGAAATGGCTTCCGGCGTGCTGCAACTGCTTCGAACCGGCGCCACCGATGAGGCGGCGCTGGGCTGGGTCGGCGTGTGCATCCGCAGCGGCTCGTGCGTGCCGGCCTGCCCGGAAAACGTCAATCCCAAGCTGATGCTCCGGCTGGCGAAAATGATCGCCACCGGCGGGCTCGGCGGCGAGAAGCTGATC
>JBBQVP010000014.1:0-44381 GCA_038211455.1 Burkholderiales bacterium | reverse complement strand
ACAAATCCGTCCCACGCCTTGAGGTAGGCAATCAGGATCTCGGGCGGGGTGCGCAGCACTTTTACGCCGTGCTTTTCCTGGAGTTCCTGGAGCGCGTCGGCGTTCTGTTTTTGCCACGCGGCGTACCACGAGATGTGCGCGTCACGCGCCGCCGAACGGATGATTTCATGCTGCAACGGGCTCATCGCCTTCCAGACATCGCCGTTGAAGACGATCTCGCCCATCGTGTTGTTCTCGTGCATGCCGGGCGTGTAGTGGTACTTGTACACGGTGTGCAGGCCGAGGCGCAGGTCTTCGAGGCCGCCGACCCACTCGGCGCAGTCGATCACGCCGCGCTGCGCCGCCGGGAGGATTTCACCACCGGGCAGGTTGATGGTGGTCATGCCCATGCGCGTGAAGATCTGGGCGTTGATGCCGGTCTGACGGCATTTCATGGTCTTGAAATCGGCGAGGCTCTTGATCGGCCGCTTGAACCAGCCAAACGCCTGCGGGCTGGTCGGGTGGCCGGGAATCACATGCACGTTAAGCTTCAGCGTGTTCTGGTACAGGTCGTTCCACATCTCCACGCCACCGCCGTTCCACATCCAGCCGAGGTAATCGGAATGGTCCATGCCGAATGGGCCGCCGGGCGGGCCCGCGAACAGCACGGTCGCGTTGTTCTTTCCGACCCAGTAGTACGAGATCGAATGCTCGCCGTCGATGACCTTCTTGGAGGTCGCGTCGAGGACCTCGAACGGTGGCACGATCTGGCCGCCGGCCAGCGCCTCGATCTTGAGCTGCCCGCCCGAGAGCTTGTCAACCCGGTCGGCGAACAGCTTGAAGTGGTCCTGCGCCGTGGAACTGGCCGGCCAGCTCGACTGCATCTTGAGAACTTTCGCGCCGCCGGCGGGCGCTGCCGCCTGCTGTGCGATCGCCGGAAACGCGAACGCGGTGGCGATGGCGCCGAGTAACAGAGACTGCTTGATCGCTTTCATGGCTCTCCCCTTGGATTGATTCAAGTCGTAACGTAGAACCTAAGTAAAACCTGCGTCAGTAAATCCTTTCTGCGAACCGCGTGCAAGGCTCATTTCATTGCCGGCGCGGGCGCCGCGTCCTCCGGCAGCGGGTCGGCCTTGTAGGCTTCCTCGAGCGACCCGCCTTTCATCATGCCTTCCTCTTCCTTGCGCTCCTCGGCGCTCGCCGGCGCCATCCGCTCGGCGCGCGTCTGCGCGGCCAGTGTCGTGGGCAGCCACAGGGCGACCTGCGGATAGAAAAACACGACCAGGATCGCGATCACCTGGATGGACATGAAATCGAACATCCCCTTGTAGATGGTCCCGAGGCTCCATTGCGGGACGACCTGTTTCAGGTAGTACGCCGACATCGCCACCGGAGGCGACAGGTAGGCGGTCTGCATGACGACGGCGACCAGGGCGCCGAACCACACCAGGTCGTACTTGAGCGCCACGATGACCGGAAAGAAGATCGGCAGGAAGACGAGGATGATCGCCGGCCATTCGAACGGCCAGCCGAGCAGGAAGATCAGGCCCAGAACCAGTAGCAGCATCAATGATGGCGGAAGCGGCAGCGACAGCAGGCCGTCGGTGATCCATTGCGCCGTGCCGAGGCGCGCGAATACGGCGCCGAAGATGTTCGAGGCGACCGCGAGGAACAGCACCATGCTCGAGGTGTTCATGGTGCTGATGCACGCTGACCTGAGGCCCGCGAAGGTGAACTTGCCGTAGGCGACCGAAAGCGAAAATGCGCCCATCACGCCGACTGAGGCGGCTTCGGTCGGCGTGGCGATGCCCATCAGGATCGAGCCCAGCGTTGAGGAGATCAGCAGGCCCAGCGGCACCATGCCCAGAAAAACCTCTTTGATCACCACGATGAGCGAAGCCGGCCGCTCGTCCATCGGTACCGCCGGTCCGAGTTTCGGATTCAGGAAACTGCGCACCAGCGTATAGATGATGTACATGCCCGCCAGCAGGAACCCGGGCCCGATGGCGGCGGCATACAGGTCCGAGACCGAGACGCCAAGCACCGGACCCATGACGATCAGCATCACCGACGGCGGGATCAGGATGCCCAGGGTGCCGCCCGCGGCAATCGCGCCCGAGGCCATGCGCGCGTCGTAGCCGGACTTGATCATGATCGGGGCGGCCATGATGCCCAGAACCGTGACCGCCGCCCCGACGATGCCGGTGGCCATCGCGAAGACTGTGGCCGTAAGTATCACCCCGAGATAGAGTGAACCGCGCACCGGCGCGAGCAGGTCGCGGAACGCGCGGAACAATCGCTCCATCAGGCCGGCCTGCTCGGTCAGGAACCCCATGAAGATGAAGAGCGGGATCGCGACCAGCTCTTCGGACTTCATCATGCCCAGCGTCTGGAGGTAAGCCAGGTCGAAAACACTGTCGCCCAGCCCGGCCCAGCCGAAACCGAGCGCGATGATGATCAGCGTGAACGAAATCGGAAAGCCGACGAAGATGACGCTGACCATCGCGACCAGCATCACCAGGCCGAGTGCAATCTGGCCGGTCATATTTCGCCGCCTTCCTTGTGCTCAAAGGGCCGGCCAGTGCGCATCGCATACCAGCTCTTGAGGATTTCGGAGGTCCCCTGCACCAGCAGCAGGAGCGCCGTGAGCGGGACCACGGACTTGAGCGGCCAGAGCAAGGGGCGCCAGGCGGTTTGCTCCCCGCGCTCGCCCAGCATGAATGCCTGCACTGCATCGCCGACGCTGGCGCTGAAAAGCAGGATCATGCCGGGAAAGAACAGCAGGATGAAGGCATAGAAGTCGATCTTGCCCTTGGTGCGGTCGGAAAACTTCTCCCACAGCATGTCGGTGCGGATGTGCGCGCCCCGTTTGAGGGCGAAGTGCGCCCCCAGCATGAACAGCACGCTGTAGAGCATGTAGGACATGTCGTAGGACCAGATCGTGGGCTTGTCGAAGAAGGAGCGCGCAACGACTTCCCAGAAGACCGTCAGGGCCAGCGGCACGCAGACCCAGGACACAGTCTTGCCGGTCCAGTCCGTGAACGTATCAATGACCTTGATGACCGTGTAGTACGCGGCCGGGAATTCCCCTGACGCCATGCAAATGCTCCTCTGTGTGCGAGAACCGCCGCACCCGCCCGTAGCAGGTATCGTGCCGGCGGATTCTATATGGGATGCGCCAGCCCAGCGCGTCCTGGCCGAACTTCAGAACAGACAGGTTCGCAGCCGGCATGGAAACGAGGCGCAGCCAGACCGGCGGCACCACTTCGGGGAACGCGCCACCCTTTTCCCTCATCCCGCGCACCAAAAAGAGGAAGTGCCTGATCGGGAGGAGCGGTCTGCTGGTATCGGCCGGGAATTAAGCTAATTAATTCACGCAGATCAAGAAAGGGAGCGGGTTAGGCGTCAGTGTCTGTATCGGTACCGATACACACGGGGGCGTCCGCCGCGGCAGGGACGGGTATTTACCGCGTCCAGAGCGACAGCGCCGGGACAAACCCCACCAGTATCGAAATCAGGACCATCGTGAAGACGAACGGGACCGCGCGCCGCGCGATCGCCATGATCGGGGTGCCGGTGAGCCCGGACATCACGAACAAGTTGAGACCCATCGGCGGGGTGATGAAACCCAGCCCCAGGCTGGTGATCATGAACACGCAGAAGTGGATCTGGTCCATGCCGATCGCCTTGGCCACCGGGTACAGCAGGGGCGCAAGGATCACGATATTCGGCGTGGTCTCCATGAACATGCCGGCGATGATGAAGATCACCAGCATGATCAGGATCAGCGCGTTACGGTCGCTGGTGAGCGAGGTCAGATAGCGCACGAAATCCTGCGGCACGTTGAGGATCGTCAGGGCCTGCGCGAACAGCATGGCGACCGCGATGATCGGCAGGATCACGCCGTTGACGCGCGCCGACACCTCGAGCATTGCAGGGAAGTCTTTCAGCCTGATGGTGCGCTGGGCCATGCCCACGATCAGCGCGAGCGCCACCGCAATGGCGGCGGATTCGGTCGGCGTGAACACGCCGGAATAGATCCCGCCCAGGATCACGCCCGGGATCGACAGCGCCCATTTGGCGTCGTTCAGGGCGCGGAACCAGCGCCTGAGCGAAAACCGGCCGACCGAATTCTCGTAACCATGGATGCGGTTCACCACCACGTTGGTGACCACCACGCCGAACAGCACGAGGAGGCCCGGGATCATCGCCGCGACAAACAGGCTGGTGGAAGAGATGCCCAGCACCAGCCCGAGGATGATGTAGGCGATCGAGGGCGGGATCAGCACGCCGGTGCAGGCGCCGCTTGCCACCAGCGCACAGGCGTAGGGCTGCGGGTAGCCCAGGTCGACCAGCCGCTTCATCGTGATCCGGCCGATGGCCGCGGCGTCCGCGGCGTCCGATCCGGAGATGCAGGCGAAGAATCCGCAGCCGAGAACGGTGGAAGTGCCGAATCCGGACTTGAAGCTTCCGGTGGTCGCTTCGGCGAAATCCAGCAGCTTGTAGGCGAGCCCGGATCGGACCATCACGTCCCCGGTCAAAACGAACAGCGGGATCGCGATCAGCGCGAACGAATCGACGCCTTCGAACAAGGCTTCGCCGAGCAGCGACAGCGGCAGCGCGCCAGTGGTGAGCAGCAGGGCAACGGTGCCGAGACCCAGTGCGACCCAGAACGGGACTGCCAGGAACAGCAGCAGCAGGATGAAGGCAATGCCAAGCGCGATGACCATGGTGTTCGACTCCGCTCAGTCGAACAACAAGGTGCCGGCGTAGGCTTTGCGCTTGGCCCGGATATCGCCGATATCCCGCCAGGCCGACTGCAGGACCCGGACGGTCATCATCGCAAATCCCAGCGGCACCGCCGCCTGGAACCAGGCCTGGCTGATGCGCAGCGCGGGCGCGAGCGAATCGAAGCGCAGCTGGGTGGCGATCGTCTCGAGCGACCAGTACAGCGCAAAGCCGGCGAAGGCCAGTGTGCAGGCTTCTCCGAACAGGTACAGGTAACCGTGCAGGCGGGGCGGGAGGATATGCAGCATCACGTCAAAGCGGATGTGCGCGCGCCGCTTGACGCCGTAGGAGGCACCGACCCAGCCGAGGTAGATGAACGCGAATCGCGCGGCCTCTTCGCCCCACAGCGAGGAGAAATCGAGCACAAAGCGGCGCACCACTTCGATCACGATCACGAAGACGATAAAGCAGTAGAACACCAGCATCAGGTAGCGCTCACCGTTCTCGTTCACTTGCCGCAGCAGATTGCGCATCCTTGTCTCCCTGCGGGGAACGGCGCGTGCCGTTCCCCGCTTCCGGCGTTGCGTGGGCTAGCTTGCGACCGTGATCGAACCCTTGGTGTTCGCAGCGGCCTTCAGCTTGTTGAACATGTCGAGCGAGCCCGCGAGGTCCTTCTTGAAGCTGTCCCACTCGGGGCGCTGCTCGCCGCAGGCGTCGACCCATTGCTTGTGCTCCGCATCGCTTGGCATGTAGAACTTGATCCCGGCCTTGCCCAGCGCATCGATCGACGCCTTCCTGGCGACCGGGATCTGCGCGAAGCTTTCCGCCTGCGTCCTGGCGCTGGCTTCCTCGAACGTGCCCTGCAGGGGCTTGGGCAGGCTCTCGAACCATTTCTGGTTGGCGGCGAACATCTGCGCGTCGGGGACCGACTCAACCTGGGTGATCGATTCGATGATGTCGATGAAGCCGAACACATACAGCGCGCCGATCGAAGGATCCAGCCCGTCGGCGACACCCTGCTTCAGCGCGCTGGGCGTCTCGCCCCAGGCCACGACCGTCGGGTTGGCGCCGGCCATGCGATAGAACTGCTGCAGCAGCTTGGAGCCCGGCACGCGCATCTTCATGCCCTTCATGTCGCCGGGCGTCTTGACGATCTTGCCGAAGCCCTTGCGCACTGCGACCGTGCGCGGATCGATGTTGAAATAGAACATCGGCTTGTAGCCCTTGACCGTGACCTTCGGCGTGATTTCGTTGTTCCAGGCCGCCGAGGTCACCAGGTTGGCGAACTGCTGGTTCTGGCCGCACCAGAACGGGATATTGATCAGGTCGACCACCGGGGCGAACGAGGAGAAGTTCGACAGCGACACCGAGCCGCCCTGGATCGTTCCGGACTGCACCTTCTGCGCCAGCGCGCCGCCGACGCCGAGTTGCCCCGACGGGTGCAGCTTGACATACACCTCGCCCTTGCTCATCGCTTCGAGGTTGGCCTTGAACTGGGTCTGCATGATCGGATAGAAGTTGAACGCGTCTTCCTTGTACTCGGTGCCGAAGATCATCGTGTGCTTGGCGGCTTTCATTTTCGCGGCCTCGTCGGCAGCGGCGTGCGCCAAGTCGGACTCCGACCAGAGGAAGCCGCCGGTCAGGGCCATCGCCGCGGTCGTGAAGCCGTAGCGGCCGGTGACTTCAAAGAACCGGCGGCGCGCCGGCGATTGCACGGACGATTGCAGCGGGGGACGTTTCGTGGATTTCATGGTTTTCCTCCTTGTGGGCCATGTGGTGTGGGTGTTGCATGGGGTTCCGCGGGTTCCGCGACCTCTTCTATCGAGAGGACTCCGGAGACAAAAAATGCCATGCCGACGAGCACCAGCAGGAACTCGCCGACGTCGTTCAGGCGCCAGAGCACGACGCCCTGCTTGACGAACAGGATGCGCAACGCGACATTGATGCAGTAGGCGCCGATGCAGATCGCGGCCAGCGTGAACGGCCACCTCCCGCGTCTTCCGCCATTGTTCGTGTCCATCAGCGCCTCCCTCGTTAACGCGATGCGTGCGTTGAGCTGAATATTCAGTGCGGCTTGAGCAATACCTTGGCGGCCGCGGTCTTGCCCTGGTGCAGGTCACTGAATGCGGCGGCTCCTTCGCCCAGGCCGCGCGTTTCGACCCAGCCAAGCGTGCCGAATGCGCCCTGGCGCAAGAGGTCCACGGTCGCGCGCATGTCGGCCAGCGTGTAGATGAACGCGCCCAGCAGCGTGATCTCCCCCAGCGTGAGCTTGCGCATGTCTATCTCGCTGGCCCAGTCCTGCAGGCCGATATGCACGATCACGCCGCCCGCCTTGACCGCGGCGAACGCGGACTTGCGGGTCGGCGCCGCGCCGACGCAATCGAGCACCAGGTCGAATGCCGATTCGGGTGGCGCGGTGTTGAGGTTGTCGATGACCTCGCAGCCCACATGTTCGCGGATCGACTGCGCGCGCCTGGTGTTGAGTTCGACCAGCGTCAGGCGGTTGACGCCGCTGTGCTTCAACAGCAGCGCGGCCAGCATGCCGATCGCGCCGCCGCCGAGCACCAGCACGCGGCCTTCCTGCATCGGGCGGTGCAGGGCGCGGTGCGCAAGGTTGATCGCATGCAGTGCAGTCGCGGCGGGCTCGGTGAGCGCCGCGGCATCGGTGTCGAGGTCGCCCGGCAGCGTGATCAGCGAGGCCGCGGGGATGCTCATGAATTCGGCAAACGCGCCGGGCCGGGTCATGCCGACCATCGTGCGGTCGGTGCACAGGTTGCTGCGCCCCTGCAGGCAGTTGTCGCACACGCCGCAGGTCACCGAGGGATTGCCCGAGACGCGTGCGCCCACGGCGATCGACGCGGCGCGGCTCTCGACGACTTCGCCGGCGAATTCGTGCCCGAGCACCAGCCCGGGTTTGCGGCGCGGATCGTGGCCGTGATAGGCGTGCATGTCGCTGCCGCAGATGCCGGCGGCCTGGATGCGGATGATGACTTCGCCCTCGGCCATTTCGGGATAGGGGCGTTCTTCGACACAGACTTCGTTGGGCTGGGTATAGACAAGGGCGCGCATGGTTATCTCGGTTATCTCGGTGATCTCGGTGATCTCGGGTATCTCATTTGGCTGTGTAGCCGCCATCGAGCATGATGGTCTGGCCGGTGATGTAGGCGGAAGCGTTGCTGGCAAGGAATACGGCGGTGCCGTGCAGGTCGGCCATGACGCCGTTGCGCCCGATCGCCGTCTGCGCGGCGTGCCTTGCCGCGAGGGCTTCGTCCGCGAACACGGCCGAGGTCAGGCGGGTCGGGAAAAATCCCGGGCCGATGGCGTTGCAGGTGATCCCGTGGCGCGACCATTCTTCGGCGATCGCACGCGTGAGCTGCACGATGCCGCCCTTGGCCGCGCCATACGGCGCGCTGTTGGCAAACGCGCGGACACTCTGCAGCGAGGCGATGTTGTTAATCCGCCCCCAGCCGCGCTGCTGCATCCCGGGCGCCAGCGCCTGGGCCAGGAAAAACGGCGCCGCGAGGTGCATGTTCATGTGCGTATCCCAGGCCTGCGGCGTGACCTCGGCGTAAGGCTGGCGCAGGTTCACGCCCGCGCAATTGACCAGGATGTCGATCGGCTCGCCGCCGGATTTCACCGCCTCGGCCAGCGAACGGATTCCGGCGTGGCCGCCGAGGTCGGCAGCGACCGTGCGCACGACGTCGAGGCCCGCGGCGCGCATCTCGTCTGCCGCTTCCGTGAGGCCCTTGCCGCTGGAGGCCAGCACGAGCCTGGCGCCGGCCTTGCCGAGTGCGTAGGCGATGGCGGCGCCGATCCCGCGGCTGCCGCCGGTGACCAGCGCGCGCCGTCCCTGCAGGCTGAAGAGATCCAGGACGTCGTTTTCGGGCGCAGTCATTGTGGGCAAGCTGCGAGCCCTCAGACTTCGACTGCGGTGCCGACGTCAAACTTCCCGGCGGGGTAATACTTGCGCAGCCGGTCGTCCGCGGTGCGCGCGTGCGCTTCCATGCCCTCCAGCCGGCTGATGCGCGCCGACACCAGGCCGATATCGCGGCTGGCCTCGCGCGTCATACGCTGCCAGGTCAGCACCTTCATGAACTTGTGCACCGACAGGCCGCCCGAGTAGCGCGCGGCGCCCATCGTGGGCAGCACATGGTTCGGGCCGGAGGCCTTGTCGCCATAGGCCACCGTGGTTTCCTCACCGAGGAACAGCGACCCGTAGCAGGTGAGGTTCTTCAGCCACCAGTCGAGGTCTTTGGTGTGCACTTCGAGGTGCTCGCTTGCGTAGCGGTCGGAAATCTCCGCCACCTCCTCGCGCGTGCCGCACACCACGACCTCGCCGTAGTCGCGCCATGCGGACCCCGCGGCATCCTTCGCGGTGGGTGGGAGCTTTTCGATCAGCTGGGGAACGCGTTCCATCACCTTCTTTGCCAGCGCCTCGCTGGTGGTGAACAGCCACGCCGGGGATTCGTGGCCGTGTTCGGCCTGGCCGACGAGGTCGCTTGCGACGATTTCCGGGTCCGCGGTGTCATCCGCGATCACCGCAACTTCCGAGGGACCGGCGAAGACGTCGATGCCGACCTTGCCGAACAGGGTGCGCTTGGCTTCCGCGACGAACTTGTTGCCTGGGCCGACGACCACATCCGCCTGCTTGCCGGTGAACAGGCCATTGGCCATCGTGGCGATCGCCTGCACGCCACCGAGGGTCATGATCACGTCGGCGCCCGCCGTCTTGAACGCGTAGAGCAGGTAGGGGTGCATGCCGCCGCCGCGGTAGGGACTCGAGCAGGCGATGATGGTTTTCACGCCGGCCGCCTTGGCGGTGGCCACGGTCATGTAGGCCGAGGCGATGTGCGCGTAGCGTCCTGAGGGCGCATAGCAGCCGACCACGTTGACCGGCAGCACGCGCTGCCCGGCGGTGACGCCCTTGTGCAACTCGGTTGAGAATTCGAGCACGCTGTTCTTTTGCGCGACCGCAAAGTCGTAGACCTGCTTGGAAGCGAAATCGATGTCGCGCTTCACGCTATCGGGAACGTCCTTGATCGTGGCGGCGATGGCGGCGGGTGACATCACGATCTCGCCCTCCCATTTGTCGAGCTTGCGGGCGTAGTCGCGCACCGCGTCTTCGCCGTGCAGATGGATCTCTGCGAGCATTTCCTTGACGACCTTTTGTGCCGTCGCGGTTTCGGTTTCCGCCGTCTTGCTGGCCTTTTTGAGGTAGGTGACTGACATGAGTGGCGCCTTTGAAAAATGGATTTCTGGATTCGATTGCCTACCCGCAGACCGGGGGGATGCGGGTATCAATGGAAGCGCTTTCATTTTTAGGCTCCCAAGCTGCTCGCGTCAATAAGTTTCGATTGTGCGGTGCAATGTGGACTATGATGAATGCGCTTGCATTTTTACCTGCATTTACTGAGCCCGAGGCCGGATGCCACCCGAGCAAAACAAGGCCAAGCTGGATGACGTCGCCCGCGTGGCGGGGGTGTCGCTGGCGACCGCATCGCGCGCGCTCTCGACCCCGCACCTGCTCAAGCCCGCAACCTTGACCAAGGTGCGCGACGCCGCGCGCCTGCTTGGGTATATGCCGCACGGCGCGGCCCGCGCGCTGGCCTCACGCCGCACGCACACCATCGGCGCGGTGATCCCGACCCTGGACAACGCGATCTTCGCCAGCGCCACGCAGGCCCTGCAGCGCGAACTCGGCGAACACGGCTACCAGCTGTTGCTTGCCTCGCATGAATACGACCCGGCCCGCGAAACCGCGGTTACGCGCGCGCTGCTTGAGCGTGGCGTGGACGGGCTCGTGCTGGTCGGCACCGACCACAGTCCCGAGCTCTACCAGCTGCTGATCGGCTCCGGCAGCCCGTATGTGCTGACCTGGTCTCTGGATGACAGCGGGCACCATCACTGTGTGGGGTTCAACAACCGCGAGGCCGCCGCGCGCGTCGCGCAGTACCTCTATGAGCTCGGACATCGCGCGTTCGCGATGATCTCCGGGTTGACCGGGCATAACGACCGCGCGCGCGACCGGATCACCGGCGTGCGCGAGGCACTGCGCGCGCGCGGCATCGAGCTGCCTGCGCAGCGCGTGGTCGAGACCGCGTTCTCGGTGAACAGCGGCCGCGAGGCGCTGCGTGCCGTGCTCAAGCTTGACCCGCGCCCGACCGCGGTCATCTGCGGCAACGACGTGCTCGCGCAGGGCGTGCTGATCGAAGCCGCCGCGCAGGGGATTGCGGTGCCCGGGAAGTTGTCGATCACCGGGTTTGATGACATGGAACTCGTCGCGCAGACCCCGCCGGGGTTGACCACCGTGAGCATTCCGACGGCCGAGATCGGGCGGCGGACTGCGCGGCATATTTTGGCGCGGTTGAATGGGGAGGAGACGGAGAAGCGCACCGAGCTTGCGGTGGAGTTGATTGTGCGCGGGTCGACTGGGGCGCCGGGGTAGGGCAGCTCCGCTGGGTTTTTGGGAAATTGGGTGTGACGACTCTATTTCTGAGTCGCCCAAATCAAGATTCCCGTGCAGGCGTTCGGGAGGCTGACCTATAGTCGGGGAATGGCGTGCCTGAACAAGATTTCTCGGAAGTGGCGGCGATGATTTACTTGATGTGCACGGGCGAAGTCCAAAAAGTTCTGGGGCTGCGCAAAGACAACGTGGTGGACGCGGAGCCGAGCGACGCGCCTCTTGGCAATTGGTACATCAACCGGTTTTCCATTGGCCGAAGGAGGGCGTTTATCTTCATGAGCCAGGCGACTTTGCTGTCTTTCATCCTTCTACAGGGAAGGCGGCCGGTGACCAAGGAACACCTGGGCGACATGCTGTTGGGTGGACTGGAGCAACTCCTGCGATTTCGAGGCCTGAACGCCGAGTCGATCGACAACGCGTTCAGACACTGCGACTCGGCGATGTACGCCAGGACCGGCAGCCGCGGCGATCTGGGATCTTTGAACGATCTCGTCGCAAGCTACAAGCACATGATCGAGTACGAAGGCGGGTTGGATCATTGCGACCTGACGGACATCACGATGAAAGTCAACGAAACGCCGCAGCGCAGGTTCGAATGGTGCAGTTCATGGGAGATCACGCAGGGCAAGATTTGCCTGCCTGCTTGACCAAAAGGGCTCGGAATTCACGGCGGGGTCCAGCGCCGGCCTGACGCGCGCAGCATTGTCGGGATGTGGGACGAAACCAGCTTTCGCCATAAGAGGAACGAGGCAGGCCGCGATACAATCCATCATGGAGGTGTCAGCATGAATCAAAGCTACACGGCGGTGGTAAAACAGGATGGCGACTGGTGGATCGGCTGGATAGAGGAAGTCCCTGGCGTCAACTGCCAGGAGCCGACCCGCGACGAGCTTCTCGAATCCCTTCGAATTACCCTTGGTGAAGCGCTTGAGATGAATCGCGCGGATGCCAAGGAGGCGGCGGGAAAGGGGTATGAAGAGCTTACGATCGCAGTATGAAGCGTCGCGACTTGCTGCGTCACCTTGCAGCGCAAGGCTGCGCCCTTCTCCGGGAAGGCAGCAGGCATTCCTGGTGGAATAACCCGTCCCAGAATCGGCGCAGCGCCGTCCCGCGGCACAACGAAATTAACGAGCACCTGGCGAGAAAGATCTGCAAGGATCTGGGCGTCCCGCAGCTTTGAATTGATTGCCCGGCCTTCAAGTTGTTCACCGGCCTCGCCATCCCCGAAGCGGTGCAAGATCCGCAAAATCCGGGTCGGAGTCGATTTTCAAAATCCGGGTCGCAAAATCCGGGTCGGAGTCGATTTTTGCTGCAGCCCTTCCACCGGACGGAGCTTTCGCGCCCGGCGTAGCGCAAACGGGAAGGTCCGATTGGATTGGGTTCGCGTCGTCCCTCATCCTTGACCAGCCGTACGGGGCGGCCTAGAGTAGACGAGTCCTTTCTGGACATTTTCTCGGGGGGCAATCCGGGATGACTCACAGTGCGGCGCAGCCGCCCCGCGCCAGGCGCGTGGCGCAGCGGTGCTACGACGATCGGGCAATCGCATGATCGCTAGGCGCGACCTGCTGGTTGCCCTCGCAGGCGCGGCCTTGGCGCCGTCGCTCACGCTGCGCGCGCAGAGTGCCAGCGGCTCGAAGCGGGTGCATTTTCTCTATCAGGGTGCGGACGCCAGCGCACCCGGGCAATCGGTGCTGCTGGAGGCCCTGCGCGCGCGCGGCTGGAACGAGGGCCGCAACTTTTCGCTGCAAGCTCATGCAGACTCCGGCCGCCAGGACAATCTGCCGCGCATTGCGGCGGAGATCCTGCGCGCGGCGCCCGACCTTGTCATCGCCAACGGCCCGACTACCGCGCTTGCGCTGAAGAGTGCCGGCGCAAGCGTGCCGGTGGTGTTCATCAGCGTATTCGATCCGGTGGGCCTGGGCCTGGTCGAAAGCCTTGCACGCCCTGGAGGATCGTTTACCGGGCTGTCGACCGCGGTACCGGAGACGTTCTTCGGCAAGCAGCTCGATCTGCTGCGCGAAGCCGTCCCGAAGGCGACGCGCCTTGCGCTGCTCAGCAATCCGCGCAACCCGATTCATGTCCTGTTTCGTGACCGCAGGCTCGAGTGGGCGCGCAAGCACAGCTTTGAGCCGATTGAGGTGCACGCTTCGACCTCGGAAGAACTCGAAGCCGCCTTTCCGGAAGCCGCGCGACGCGGGGCCGGGGCGATGTACGTTGGCGGCGATGCGTTGCCGCTGGCACATCGCCCACTCGTCGCCAGGCTCGCGCTGCACCACAGGCTCGCGACGCTGTTCCTGTTCAAGAGCCATGTCGAAGACGGCGGGCTGATGTCCTACGGCACCGACACCAACGGGTTAACGGTGCGAGCGGCGGACTATGTGGACAGGATCCTGCGCGGCGCGAAGCCCGCCGACCTGCCGGTCGAGCAGCCGACCAAGTTCGAGCTGGTGATCAATCTGAAGACCGCGAAGGCGCTCGGGCTCGCCCTGCCGCAGTCTCTGCTGATCAGTGCCGACCGGGTGATCGAATGATCGTGCGCAGGCTCATCCTGCTCGGATCTGCGGCCGCAGTGATATCGCTTGCCTTTCCCCTGTCCGTTCACGCCCAGCCGGCGGCAAAGGTGCCGACCATCGGCATCGTCTGGATTTCCTCGCTCGCCACGGTCAAGAGTCTGCAGGATTTCATTCTAAAAGGCCTGCGCGATCTGAAGTACGTCCCCGGCAAGACGATCATTGTCGAGGCTTACAGTGCGGAGGGCGACGCCAGCCGCCTGCCCGCGCTGGTCGGTGACCTTGTCCGCCGCAAAGTCGACATCATCGTCGCGCCCAGTTTCGCGGTCGCGCAAATCGCCCACGCCATGACCAGGACCATCCCGATCGTGATGATCGATGTCGCGGACCCGGTCTACCTCGGCTTGGCGGCATCGCTGAGCAGCCCCGGGGGAAACGTCACGGGGATTTCCTCCCTGAACGCCGACTTGAACGGCAAACGTCTGGAGTTGCTCAAACAAGCGGTTCCAAAGACCAGTTTGGTCGTGATGTTCATGATCCAGGGCAATCCCCTGGCGGATCTCCCCAACCGCCTCGGCAGCCGAGATGGTCAGAGCCAGACCCGGCACGTATCACCATGCAGTGGTGCAATAGAAGAAATGGGGGTCGGACTCCTATTTCAGGCAAGAATTCGACAGAATCTAATTTTCAGATCAAATCCCAGAGCGGCTCTCAGGCCAATTCGTGTACCGGTACCGGTACATCTGCATCTGAGAAGACCTGCCACATTGCGACTGGCGCGTTGACCCCGGCGCCAGGGCGGCGTATCGTCTTACTTCATTGTCTTACTTAGGACGACAGCATGGAATCGATCAAGGCGTCGAGCAAGGGACAGATGATCATCCCCAAGCCGATCCGCGACGCGCTGGATATTCGCAGCGGCACCCAGCTCGAGGTCGAGCTCGAGCCGGGGAAGGGATTCAAGGTCAGGCTCAAGGCGACCGATCGTGTGGAGCGCGTGCGGCAGCTGGCCGGCTCGCTTGCCCATCGCGCCAGGCGCATGACGCCTGCACAGGAAGACGCGGCGCTCCTCAAGGCGGTGCGCGCCGATGACGAGCGCAGCAAGAGCCTGCGGCGCAAGCGGTGATCAGCGTCGACACCAACCTGCTTGCCCGCTTCCTCCTCAAGGATGACGCGGCACAGTTCCGGCGGGCCATCGCCGTCATGCAGTCCGGCGAGGAGGTTTTTGTTCCTGTCACCGTGCTGCTCGAGCTTGCGTGGGTGCTCAGGAGCAGGGAGGTGACGCGCGAGGAGATTGCAGCATCGTTGCGCGGCATCCTGGCGCTGCCGCATGTCCGGATACAGCATTCGGATGCGGTGCGCGCCGCGCTCGGCTGGGCGGACGAGGGCATGGACGTTGCGGACGCACTCCATCTGGCGCTGTCCGGCAAGGCGGCGCGGTTTGTTACGTTCGACGCAACGCTGGTGCGTCACGCGGCCGGGCTTGGCGCCCAGCCACCTGTGTCGGCAGCTTGAGATAGCCGCTGCAGCCTGTATCGCAGTCTGTAGCGCAGTCTGTAGTATGGCAAGCGTGCAGAACCAACCCTACGCTGCGGACTTCTTCCGGCTCCAGCTCCAATTCGCGCGAAAGGTCGCCGCGCTCACGGGTGTCCCCATCACCAAGGCGATCGGTACCCACACCAACCTCTACATCCGCCTCGGCATGGGTAGGGAATTTGACCCGGACAACGTGGAATGGCAGCGCGCCCTCAGAGAGCTTGTCGAGGCGGACGACCCGGCCGCGTGGACACGCAGCTTCCACCTTTCCCGCAGCCACCTTCCGGCCGGTCCGCTGATGGAAAAATCGGCGGGGTGCTTTTCCTATTCCCGGCTGGCTACGGACCGCGTGCGGCTTCACTTCCATGCGCCGGCCGACGAACCACGCTCCACGCTGTCGGACGGCGCAGCCGATCTGCGCAGGCGCGAACTGCGCGAACTGTTCGCGCACCTCAAGACTGCATCGCCATCGGCTCCGCAGGTGGTTGGCGCCTCCTGGCTGTACAACCTGCCGTCCTACCGCTGGCTGTTCCCGGTCGACTACCTGGCCGGCCTGCGCCCGATCGCGCACCCGTACCAGCGGATGCCGCTCTGGGGGCAGTTCCTCGCCAGGAATCGAACCCTGAGGACTGAAATTGCGGGGCCGTTCGAAGACAGGCTCGCGGCAGCAACCACGATGCAAGAGGTTGCGGACAGCTTCCCGTTGAGCGTGCTGGCGGTCACGGCTTCGGCGGAGTGCTTCTACGAGGATTTCGGCCTGTAGCGGCTGATACGCGGGCTGCGGCCCCAGACAACGGCCTACGAACCGCTTCGGTATCCGGCTTCTCGCTGGTGACGGATGGCCACCACCCGCACCAGATCCACCACAGGCGAATGTTCGTACAGCGCGATGTAGCCCGTGTGGCCGTACGAAATCACCAGTTCGCGCAGACCCAGGCCGCGAATCGGGCGGCCGATTTCGGGATGCGTTTCCAGTAGCAGGATCGCGGTCCTGATCCGATAGATGTGAACCGGCGCGGTCGGCGGGTCGCGCTCGAGGTTGAATTCGAAAATCCGCTCGAGGTCGGCGAGAGCCTCCTCGGCGAAGTGGATCACGCGACCTTGACGGCCTTCGGGCGCGCAGGGCTGCGCCCGCCTGCACGTTCGCGCAAGTAGTCGAACACGTCGCCTGCCGGGATGCCCGTGCCGGCACGCTTCATGCGCGCGAGTCGTTGCCTGCCTTCGGCATGGAACGCGGCGCGGGCTTCGTCCGCCTCGACTTTTTCGCGGATCGCCTCGAGCATGAAAGCGTGCGCAGTCGTGTCCTGCGAGCGCGCGAGCTTGTCGACCTTCTTCTTGACGAGTTCCGGAATCCTCAGCGAAACGGCCATGACGGTCCTTGTGATACAAAAGGGATACACAGCGTAACGGCTTCCCGCGCGGGGGTCAATTTGCCCGGCGCCGTTGATTGGCTGCCCCGGGAAGGGGCCAGGCCTCAGCTCAGCGCCTTCAGGTCCTCATCCGAAAGCGCGATCCCCGCGGCCCCGACATTCGCCTCCAGGTGCTCGACCGACTTGGTCCCGGGAATCGGCAACATCACCGGCGACCTGGCCAGCAACCACGCAAGCGCAACCTGCGCGGGCCGGATTTTCATCTTCCTTGCGAGGTCTTTCGGATAGGGGTAGAGCGCCTCCGCGATCAGTTCCTCGTCCACATGCGGGCCGTAGCTGTCGGCAGTGTCGAAGAAATTCACGCCGAGCTCGATCGCGCGGCGCAGTACGCGGTGGGCGTTATCGCGGTCCTTGGGCGGCCCCCATACATTCGTGCCGCAGACGCGCATGGCGCCGAAGCCGAGCCGGTTGACGATCAGGTCGCCGAGTTTGAGGGTCGCAGCCATGGCGCCAGTGTAAGACGAGTTCGGGCCTGGCAAGTATCGGTCCGTAAATTTGAAAGAATATATTTGTCAGATCGTCTCCCGGAGAGGCTCTCAGGCCAATTAGTGTATCGGTACCGGTACACCTTCGCCTGAGTTGGCCAGCGATGCCGAACCACCTTAAGCACTCCATCTGCAGCCTGTAGTATGGCAAGCGTGCAGAACCAACCCTACGCTGCAGACTTCTTCAGGCTCCAGCTCCAATTCGCGCGGAAGGTCGCCGCGCTCACAGGAGTCCACTTCAGCAAGGCCATCGGCCTGTAGCGTCTAGACCGTGGGCTTGGTGATTCCGGAAGCATCCAACCGCACCCGGATTGCGTATCCAGGCGAGGGGTGTGCAGGCGTTGCGTTCCTCCAGTGCCGCCAAAAAACGACCGGCGGCTTACCTGAGCAAGCTCTTGACGTAGGGAAGGAACAATTGGGTCCCGATTAGCAGCGCCAATAGTGCGAACCCGGCCAGGGTTGCGGCCATGCGCAAGTCAATGTGATGTTCGAGCACCGCGCGCGAAGCGTTGGCGGGGTCGTAAAAGACAATCACCATTTCGCCGGGGGGGTACTTCGCGACGGTCGCATCTGCCCAGGCCCTCGAATTGGCCATGATGGAATTGTTAAGGCGCACGTTCGTCCCGTCGTAGTCCCGGCCAGCTATGCGGTAGGCATATGCGATCTTCGGAAAGTAGTAGGTGCGGCTATGGTTGTCCGAGTCGAGCTCACTGAACTGTTCCACAGACGCGCTGATGATGGTCCCCGTGGTTTGGGTCCACGCCAGCGTCTTCCTGCCTTCACTGTAGAGGTACCAGGCCCGCCAGCCAAGACCGATTGCCGCCACGAAGGCGGTGCAGAACAGGAGCGGCTGGAGGACGTCGAATATGTTGAGGCTGAACATGTCTGAGGCTTCGCCATGGTGATGCGCCAGTGTGGCGTGCATGTGCAAAACTATACGTCGAGCCGACGACTAGCTGTTCGCCGGCTTCACCATCCCCGAAGCATCCATCCGCGACGGCGCCGCATACGTCCCCGACCCCCGCTGCGGCATCTGCGACAACCTGAAACCCTGGTTGAACCCCGCGCGCACGATCAGCGAAAACTTCCAGGTCGCCCCGCCAATGATGGCCGCCGCACCGCCGAAAGCGAGCAGCACGGCAGAATTCGCCGGCGCAGCCACCGCGAAGGCCCCGAGTGCCACCGGCAGGGCATGTCCGATCACCTGGAGGGGCAAGTCGAATTCGGCCATCGCACGCCGCGCGAGCGGCGCGATGCCCTGGCGTTTCGCGCTGTCGACATAGGCGCGCCACAGCGCCGCGTTGACGAAGCCGAGAACCGCCAGCGCGATCGCCATGCTCCGCGTCGGCACGCCGCCGAAGGCCACCAGCAGGACGAGCAGCGCACCGCAGCCCTCGAGCAGGCCGCTCGCGAAGATCATCCACGGCACCAGCGGCGCGCGCCAGGCGGGGATGCCGCGCGCGCGGTGCAGGATCTTGGCCTGGCAGAAGAGGAACGCCGCGGCCGAGATGCCGGCCAGGGCAAACGCGCCCGGCCCGGGCGCCACGAGGCACGCCAGCACCGAAGGAAAGAACACCAGCACGGCATACAGTTCACGCGACATCCACGAAGTCTGTGGCCGCAACGCGGCGCGCCAGAAGCGCATCTGCCGCCCGATCTTGAGGAACACACAGAACAAGCCCACGCCGACCAGCGCGGCGGAAAGAAAGTACAAGTGGGGCGCAAAGGCGGTTTCGAGCGAGCCGAACCACAACCCAAGCGTCGTTGCCACCGCCAGCCCGGTGCCGATCCCGCCGAAAATCCAGTTCATCGCCGCGCGCCAGTCCCAGAATTTCTGCAGCGCGCCGACCAGCGGGTTCACCGGGTCGGCCATGCGCTCTTCCTCGTCCTCCTCGACGCCGGTGGCACGACCGGGGACCGCAGGAGTGGTGTAGAGGTACTTGATCTGCGGGTCAGTACCGACCTCGGCGTTGAGCTGCAGGCTGGGCTGCGAAGCCAGGAGCTTGGACACATGGCTCCCGGCATCATTGAAATCACCGAACTGGATCGCCTGCGAGATGCACGAGGCCGAGCAGGCCGGCGTCGCCAGCGGGTCGACGCCGGGCACGAGCCCCTGCGCCAGGCCGTCGTCGACGCGCTCCTTGCAGAAGCTGCACTTTTGCGCGACGCCGAGGCGCTCGGGGTGTGCGGTTGCCTGCTCCTGCCGGGTGAGCACGCTGTCGCTGTAATAGCCTTTCGCTTCGTGGACGATGGTGCGCGCGTTATACGGACACGACACCGCGCAGTAGGCGCAGCCGATGCAGACGTCGTAGTCCATCGTGACGAGGCCGTCGGCACGCTGTTTGGTCGCACCGGTCGGGCAGACCGGTACGCAGGGCGGCTCGGCGCAGTGCTGGCAGCCGGTGACGAGGAACAATCGCTCCACGTCCGGGAACTTGCCCTGTTCGATATCGATCACCTTGCGCCACTGCACGCCGGGCGGGGTGTCGTTGGTCTGCTTGCAGGCGATGGTGCAGGTTTGGCAGCCGACGCAGCGGTTGAGGTCGATCACCATGCCCCATCTTTTCGAGGGATCAACGCGGGCATCCACCGGGTGAATCGCGGTCTCGCTCATGCCTGCGCCTTCTTCGCCGGGGAGCCGAGCCAGCCTGCGCCCGAATTACCGTCGGCATTCAGGTCGGCGGCGCGGCGGATACGCACCCGCATCACGTCCGAGCTGCTGCCGGTGCTGTCGGTGAGTTTGAGCGAAAGGTCGGTGAGCGAATTCAGGCTGGGAAGCTTGAGGTCCTTGGCGTAGGGCGTCTTCCAGTGATCGAACTGGCCGATCATCAGCACGGTATCAGGGCGGATGCCTTCACGCAGTACGGCCTCGCCTTCGGTGTGGCCCGAGACCGATTCGATCACGAGTCGCTCACCTTCCTTGATACCGAGACGTTTCGCGGTCGAGCGGTTGATGATCACGCCCTTGTGCCCCGAAATATTGTTGGCGACCTCGTTGATCATCGGCAGGCCGACGTTCGCGCCCCAGCTGTACTGCATCGAGCGCGCGGTCAGCGCCCAGAACGGGAACTCCTCCGGGTCGCGGTCGTACTCGCGCGCGTACTCGGTCCACATGTCCGGGAAGCGCAGATAGCTTGGCATGAACTCGTATTCCTTCAACTGCTCGTCCCACCACTTGATGCCGGTTTCCGCAAGGCGATTCGCGAGCTCGCGCCCGTGGCGCGTCAGCCGTTCCTGGTAGGGGAGCTCGAAGCGAAGATTCTTTTCCACCATCGCGGGATAGATGTACCAGTCGAGCTGGGGAAAGGGTTTGAGCATGAAGCCCTTGTCCTTGAACCAGTCGAGGTCGTGCACTTCTGCGCCTTCCGATAGTTCGCTGCTCGCGGCTTTGCAGAACGCGTTCCAGACTTCATCGCGCGTCGGTGGCTTGGTTTCATCGAGCGAAAAATCGTAGCGCCCCTTGCGGTCGCGCAATGGCGCACCGGCTGCACCGCGGTTGATCGCCGCGATGTAGGCTGGCAGGATCCCCGCCTGCTCGGCCAGCGCGGTGGCGATGTCGGTGAAGTCCTTGGTATCGCAGGGCGAATCGATCATCGGCTGGCGGATTGCCCAGCCCTCGTGCTTCCAGAAATTTTCCTGGAACTTGGTAGTGCCGATGCGGATCAGCTGCAGGCTCTCGAGATCCAGTGCTTCGGGCAGCAGCACGTCCGCAAAGTGGTTGGTCTCGTCATCCGTGTAGGCCATCGCGACGATGAACGGGAACTCGGCCAGGCGCTCGGCCACCTGCGGCGCGTTCCACGAGGAGATCGCCGGGTTGGTGCGGTAGCAGATCCAGATGTCCGGCGGCTGGGTGCGCGGCCAGTGGTCCGGCGCCTTCTTCTGGAACAGCCATGGCAGGTGCGCGGGGCCGAGCGCGGGCGACCAGGGCGAGTCCGAGACCAGGGGCACCAGCGTCTTGTAGCCGCTGCGGATGTGCGGGTCGCGCATCCAGCCTTCCTTCGAGGTCTCGTTGAACTGGAAGCTCATCAGGCCGTCCGGGCCCGGCTGCACGGAGCCCGTGCGCGAGGCCGCGGGCCGCACCAGTTTCACCGTGGTGCCGAGCGTGCCGCCGGGCACTTCGAGCGCGCCGACCAGCACCGCGAGCAGGGTGCGCGCCCAGCAGCAGTGAAAACCGCCGAAGCCGTTGTTCACCGTCTTGCCAAGGGTGACGGCCACCGGGCGGAAGGGCAGGGTCTTGCCTTCGATCTCGATGGTCTGGCCGATGCAGGCGTGCGCCACATACTCTTCGGCGACGCGGCGGATCGTGGCGGCCGGGATGTCGCATTCGGCCGCGGCCCAGTCGGGCGAGTACGCCTGCATATGGTCGAGCAGTTTCTGGAACGCGGGCGTGCCGGTGGCCGATTCGTGGACGATGCGCTCTTCGTCGGGGCCGTGCTCGACGCCGGCGAGGGTGTAGGTGCCGTCCAGAGCCGGGTCCTTCAGGCCCGGGTCGTCGTGCGCCTTGGCCTTGCCATCCGAGAGGTCCCAGATCAGCGGCTTGCCGGATTCGGCATCACGCAGGTACCAGCCGTTCGGGCCGACAAGGTAGGGCGAGCTGGTGCGGTGCTTGAGATACGGGATATCGCACGCCTTTTGCCAGCCGATGCCGTGCAGTATGTGGTGCACCAGGCCGAACAGGAACGCCGCATCGGTCTTCGGCTTGATCGGCACCCACTCGGCCGAGACCGCACCGGTGATCGATAAATGCGGTTCGACCTGCACGCGCTTCGCGCCGCGCACGCGCGCATCGGCCTCGCGCCAGATGCCCACCACGCCGCCGGAAGCCTCGACGTTGTTGCCGCAGTTGATGATGTAGTTCACATACGGCGTGTCAGGCGAGACGATGAACGCGCGGTGCCACAGCTCGCCATACAAATGCTCGGAGTGGTAGCACTTGATGCCTTGCCCCGCGCCGTAACCCTGGTCGATCGCGCCCCAGGCCGACATGAACGCCGGGAAGGTGCCCATGTACTGCACCGGCGTGCCGCCGCCGCCCGTGGAGGTGGCAAGGCGCGGGAAACCCTCTTCGTTCTTGATGCCCTTGGCGCGCACCTCGCGCATCTTCGCGCCGACCAGGTCGAGCGCTTCGGTCCACGAGATCGGCACGAAACGCGGGTCTTCGTTCCTCCCCTTCTTCGGGTTGGTGCGCTTCATCGGGGATTTGATCCGGTTCGGGTTGTAGGTCTTCTGGATCAGGCCGTAGGCCTTCACGCAGACCCGCCCGCCGCCCGGATGCTGGCCGCTGATGTCGTAGTTGGATTCGATCCGGGTAGCCACGCCGTTCTCGACCTCGACCTTCATCAGGTCGGGTCCAGCCACGCACTGGTAGCAGAAGATAGGGACTTTCTTCTTGGTGGGTTCCATGGGCCTATTGTGCCGTAAGGGAAGGCCAGGGCGTCAGGTTCGTTTCACCGCATCAGCGCGAACGGCCCGCCCTTTTCCAACGCCCGCTGGTAGGCTGGCATGGCATGGATGCGCTCGAGAAACGCCAGCATCTTCGGGTGGGAGCCGGTGAGCCCGCCGCGCGCCGCGGCGGCCTCGAGCGGAAAGCTCATCTGGATGTCGGCCGCGCTGAACTCCTCGCCTGCGAACCAGGTGGAGCGGCCCAGTTCGGCCTCCATGTAGTCGAACTGCGCGGCGAGGTTGGGCTCGACGAAGGTTGAAAGGATCTTGCCCGCGATGCCGCGCGCGATCGGCTTGATGAAGAACGGCATCGGCGCCGTGACGATCCGGTTGCAGATGAGCTTCACGACGAGCGGCGGCATGGCGGAGCCTTCCGCAAAATGCAACCAGTAGGTGTAGCGCAGGCGCTCAGGCGTGCCGGCGGGAGGGACCAGCCGGCCCTTGCCATATTTTTCCACGAGGTATTCGACGATCGCGCCGGATTCTGCGATGGCCGGTCCCTCGTCGGTGATGACCGGGGATTTTCCGAGTGGATGCACCGCGCGCAGCTCGGGCGGCGCGAGCATGGTCTTCGGATTGCGCTGGTAGCGCTTGATTTCGTAGGCTACGCCCAGCTCCTCCAGAAGCCAGAGGACACGCTGCGAGCGCGAGTTGTTCAGGTGGTGGACGGTGATCATTGTTGGGCCCCTCTTTTTCTGCGCAGACTAGCACGCTGCGGCTCCGTGCCCTGCCCCTGGCGTGCAGGTTAGTCTCTATAATCGATTCGCGACTCTCAGAGGAGGATCGCGAAGACGCAGAAGCCCGTGCCGGCGGTTTCCTGGCGCGCACGGCGACGGGCACCTGGAACCCAAACGCTACAGCCTGAGGAGTAAGCCTGTGAAGAAGCTTGCAGCTGCCATTCTCGCCGCGCTGGTATGTTCGAGCGCGGCGGCGCAGTACCCGAACAAACCGATACGCATGATCGTGCCGTTTCCGCCCGGCGGTGCGGCTGATCTGACCGCGCGCATCTTCAGCCAGCCGCTGTCCCAGGCACTGGGCCAGTCGGTCGTGCTCGAACACCGCCCGGGCGCCGATGGCGCGATTGCAGGCGAAGCGGCGGTGAAGGCGGCACCGGACGGCTACACGCTGTTCTTTGGCACCGCGACGGGCATGAGTGCGATGCCAAACCAGCGCAAGGTGCGGCCATACGATCCGGTCAACGACTTCACGCCGGTATCGCAGGTGGGCGTGTTCGGCTTCTTCTTTTACGCCCATCCGAGCATGCCCGTGCACACGATGCAGGACCTGATCGGCTATGCGCGTGCCAACCCGGGCAGGATCACCTACGGGAGCGGTAACTTCACCAGTATCCTGGGGACGGCGCAGTTTGCCGCGACGCAGGGGCTGAACATGCTGCATGTGCCCTACAAGGGTGACGGCCCGGCGACCATCGATCTTGTGGCTGGAAGGCTGAGCTTCATGCTTGCGGCCGGCAGCGTGCTGCCGCAGGCGAAGGACGGCAAGCTGCGGATCCTCGCGACCATGCTCGAGAACCGCAGCCCGAGCCTGCCCAATGTGCCCACCATGGCCGAGGCGGGCGTTGCCCGGCTACCGATCGTGCCCTGGGGCGGCTTGTTCGGACCGGCAAACATGCCCAAAGACATCACCGACCGCGTCTCGCGCGAGATGGCCGTGATCCTCGCGCGCAAGGACGTCAAGGAGCAACTCGACCGGGTTGCCTTCGAGCCGCGCAGCTCATCGCCCGATGCACTGCGCAAACTTGTACAAACGCAACTCGACGTATGGGGCCGCAGCATCAAGGAGCTCGGCCTGCAGCAGTAGGGGTTCGGACTGCGGGCGCGTTGCTGCGCCTGCGGTCCGGAGCAGCGGTCTAGGGCGCGATACCGAGGAGGCCGGCCGCAGTGCCGCCGAGGATAGCGATTCTTTGCGCATCCGTGAGCCCCGGCGTGTCCATGACCTCGTCCACCGCGGTCGTGGTCCACGGAAACGGATAGTCGGTGCCGAGCATCAACCGGTCCGCGCCGACTTCGGCGGCGAGGTGACGGATCGCCTCGGGCGAAAACACCATGGTGTCGTAGTACATCTGCTTCAGGTAGTCTGTGGGGTTCTTCTTCAGCGGGCCGTCGGGCCCGCCGGTGCACAGATCGGGGCGCGCGACACAGCCGCGGTCAGAGCGCGCCATGTAGGAGGGCAGGTAGCCGCCGCCGTGCGCGGCGCAGATCTTCACCCGGGGGAATCGGTCCAGCGTGCCCTCGAAAATCAGGTGCGAGAGCGCGATCGTGGTTTCGAGCGGGAAGCCGATCACGTTCTCCAGGCCACCGGCGCCTTTGAGCCGCTTGCCGATGTCGGTTGTGGCGCCGTCGGCCTGTGGGTGGATGAAGACCAGCACGCCGAGTTCCTCGGCCTTGGCCCAGAACGGATGGAATTTCGGATCGCTCAGTTCCTGGCCGGCGACGCTGCCGCCGATCGCGGCGCCGCGCAGTCCGTATTTCTTCACGCCTTCCTCGAGTTGCTTTGCGGCAAGGTCGGGGAACTGCAGCGCGACCGAGGCGAACGCGAGGAACCGGTCGGGGGTCGCCGCGCAGGCTTCGGCAAGCTTCTCGTTCTGGATCCGGATGAGTTGTTCGGCAAGATCCCGTTCCGCGCGGTACCAGTACGGGTTGATCGAGAGCACCTCCATGTCGATGCCCTGTGCATCCATGGCCGCAAGCCGCTCCGCGAGCGCTGTGCCCATCGCGAGGTCGGGACGCATCGCGGGCCCGCCGAGCTTCATGCCCATCAGCGCCAGGGCCTCGGGCACCACGCAATGCGCGTGCACGTCGATCACCTTGGCGCGCTTGCCGGCGACGATGGTGTCGCGGCGGCGCGGGTGGGCCCCCGTGTGCCCGGCCTGGCCGGGTTCGTTCAGGTGGCAGCAGACGAACCGCAGTCCGGAAAACAAGCCGCTTGAACCCGGCTCACCGGGGCGCGTGGTCGACATGGTGGTTTCTCCTCCGCAAACGCATGGAAAGTGCGGCGCAGACTATCACGGCCGCAGGTGGTGCCTTACGGTGAGTTCGAGCGGGGCGTGTCCTTCAGCCAGATGTAGCGTCGCGCGATTTCTGTGGCTTCGTCCTTGTCCAGGCCGTGGCTTGCCCAGTTCGCCTCGGTTTGTGCGACGATCGCCTGCGGGTCCGCAAGTTCCTTCAGGCCGCGCAGCGCGTTGCTTTCGTAGGTGCGCGCGCAGTCGAGCGATTCGGCGACGAGCGAGATGTAGTTGCGCACGGAAAGTGAAGCATCCGCAGCGTCGCACCATTCGCGCTGGCAGGCATGCGATACGGTGACCAGCGTGTCG
The DNA here is from genome assembly GCA_038211455.1 of Burkholderiales bacterium. GTDB lineage: Bacteria > Pseudomonadota > Gammaproteobacteria > Burkholderiales > SG8-39 > SZAS-79. The sequence goes on along the minus strand of JBBQVP010000014.1, from coordinate 18,474 downwards.
GCACCGAGTTCGCGCGTCTTGCCGACAAGCGCCTCGCGGGTGGCGAGCCAGCGCGAGCGCTCCAGTGAGAGGCTCGGGCCGCAGTCGAAGTCGAATTCCGGTGGCGCATCCACCGCGCCGAGGAATTGCGCGCCCGGGATGTGTTGCAACAGCGCACTCACGTTTTCACGATCCGCCCCCGCGCGACGCTGTCCGTTAGCATGGCCCTTGCGACCCACATGGGTATGCAGCGCCATCTTTCCGTCCACCGGCTTGCGCCACGGAATCTGGCCGCGCTCGGCCAACTCCAGCAGGAACGCCGGCGCGTTTGTGACCGCGAATGGCAGCGACTTCGCGTCGCGGCCTTCGACCACGTCCGAGAAATGCACGTCGCACGAGGGGCACCACTGCACCACCAGCCGCGGCTTGTAGGAGGCCAGCCGCTCAACGGTGCCGCCGGATACGTTCTGCCCCTTGGCGGTGTCGCCCTGCTTGTCCCAGGTCACGCCGCAGCAGAACTGCACGCCGGCGAGCGCGATGAAGTCCACGCCCAGCGCCTTGAACACCGCGATGACGTCCGCAGCGATGTCGGGCGTCCTCAGGATGTTGCAGCCGAGGTAGAGGACCACGTCGTAGGCGCGGTCCGGAGTCTCGTGTCGCTCGGTCCACTGCACGGAGTCGGCCGGGATCTGGAGTTTCTTCATGTCCTGGATGCGCCGGTAGTAGTGGGTGTAGTCGAAAGCAGGCATGGCCGGGCTCCAGGATGCGGATGACAACTGTTCGCAAAGTTTAATCCCGAAACGGGCGGCGCGACCGGGCCTGGCTGAAAAGCGATTGCGCTGGCCGGACCAGGCACGCCTGCATGCGTGGGATAAACTCCGGAGCAGTGGAAACTGACTCCGGAGGCTGGGCCATGCAGACGGCAGACCAGGCTGAAAACGCGCCTGTCCCCTACATCGATCGCACCCGCGACTACTACCGCGCGCTGGGCTACAAGAAAGACTATGTCTGGGCCACCCACGACGCCGTTCCGTTCGCGCGTCTTGCTGTGCCGCTGGCCGCGGCGCGCATCGGCCTGGTCACCACCGCGAACCCGCCGGACCGTGGCAACCGCGACTCGCAAGGCGTGAAGCACGTCTGGACCGGGGCGACCTACCCGCTACCCGAATTGAACACGGACAACCTTGCCTGGGACCGCGAGTCCACGCATACCGAAGACCGCGAGAGTTTCATGCCGGTCAAGACTGCCGCGGGGTTGGCGGCGGAAGGCCTGATCGGCGGGATCGCGGCGCGCTTCCACGGCGTGCCGACCGAATACAGCCAGCGAAAGACCATCGAGGAAGACGCGCCGGAAATCCTCGCGCGCCTGCGCGAGGACCGGGTCGATGCGGTCCTGCTCAGCGCTTTATGACCGGTGTGCCACCAGACCGTGAGTCTGGTAGCGCGCCACCTGGAAGCCAACGGCCTGCCCACGGTGATGGTGGGTTCGGCGCTGGACGTCGTCGAGCATTGCGGCGTCCCGCGCTTCCTCTTCACTGATTTCCCGCTCGGCAACCCCTGCGGCCATCCGTGGCGGCCGGACATGCAGCGCGAGGTGGTGGCGGCGGCCCTGCGCCTGCTCGAGACCGCGACCGGCCCGCGTACCACGGTGGTGGCGCCCTTCGCCTGGAAGGACGATCCGGGCTGGCGTGCGCGCTACGGGCGCGTGGACCCGGCCGAACGCGAGCGCCTGCTGGCGTTGGGCGCGGAACGACGACTGCAGCGTGGGACCAAACAGTAGGGAGGCAGCGGGTCGGGCCAAACGACGGAAAGTCGGAGACGCTGCTTTACATCGCCGTTCAGGCGATGCGAGCGGGCCTCAACTGGACGAGTTCGCGATCGTGATCTGGTTGTTGAGCGTCCAGAAGTCGTACAACAAGCCGAAGCCCAGCAGGCCCAGCGTCAGCAGGTAGACGATGCCGGTGATCCATTTGCCGATGTACATGCGATGGATGCCGAGGAAACCCAGAAAGGTCAACAGGACCCATGCGACCGAATAATTGATCTCACCAGCGCGAAACCGCAGGTCCGCTTCGCGATCCATGGAGGGAATCAGGAACAGGTCGACCAGCCAGCCGATGCCCAGCAGCCCGAGGGTGAAGAACCAGATGGTTCCGGTCACCGGCTTGCCGTAGTAAAAGCGGTGCGCCCCGGTGAATCCGAAGATCCAGAGGATGTAGCCCATCAGTTTGGAGTGCGTGTCGCTTGCTTGTGCCATGGCATGGTTCCTGGATTGGCCGAGCGGGGATTGTAAAGGCTGGATCGGCCCGGCCGTCGCCTTGCTCAGGCGCTCCACACCAGCGGAAAACGCGCGCAGTCCATCCGCGCGCCGTGCGCGAGACCCGGATCGGCGGTGGGCAGCGCGACTTCGCCCGGCCGTACGCAGTAGCGCGCATCGTCACCTGTCCAGCGCGTCGCAAGCGCGCGGCGCCGGCGCGAGCCGCTGTTGCCCGGGGCTCCATGCACGACCATGGCCTGGAACACCATGCAGTCCCCGGGCTGCATCTCGAATGCAACGATCCTGTGCTTCGCGCGTTCGGCCTCGATGTCGGGGAGCGCGGGCAGGCCGGTGCCCGCGTAGGCGCTGCCGTCTGCGAAATGGTAGGGGCTGTACTCCGGCCAACGGTGGCTGCCGCAGACATACTCGACCGCAACCTCCTGCGGGACCGGATCGATGGGCAGCCAGACCGAGCAGACTTGCCGGCCGCTGACTGCCCAGTAAGGCTGGTCCTGGTGCCAGGGCGTGCGCGCCGAGGTGCCGGGTTCCTTCACCAGCAGCTGGTCGTAGAAGAAATTCACCCGTGTTGCATTCATCACCCGGCCGGCAATCCCGGCAGCGGGTGATTCGAGCGCAAAGCGACGAAATGCGGGCAGGCGCTCGGCGAGTTCGAGGTCGCCAAAGAAACGCCCGCTGCCATCGGAGGCCTCGTATTCCTCGGCGTGCGGCCCGGGGCTGGCCATCGCCTCGTCGACGGCATCGGTAAGGAATTCCAGCCACTGCGCGGGGAAGATCCCGCGCAGGCAGGCAACGCCGTCACGGTCGTAGGTTTCGCGCTCCTCCACACTGATCGTGCGCAGTGGCAGGGCGGGCATCACCGGATCGCGTCCGTGTCCGGCGGCGCATGGCGGACGTAACGCGGCCAGGCGCGCAGCACCACGCGCTCCAGCAGCGGCAACGCAAGCGCGCCGGCCAGCGCGGCACCGAGCGCCGCCAGCACCAGGTCGCGGCTCTGGAACCAGTAGGCGAAGGCAGCCAGCACAACAATGATGCTGAAATTGAACAGCACCAGCAGCGCCTCGGCGCGGTGGATGTTCAGGTGGATCTTCTGCAGGCAGTGCGGGCAGTCGATCGCGATGGCCGCGACGATCGAACGGCTGAGCTTTTTCCTGCTGATTTCCTTGCCGCAGGCGGGGCAGTGGTGGTCCATGGCCGGGCTTTCCTGTTGCTCAGGCGGGATGCGCCGAGACGAGGAGGTAGATTATCGCCGCGATCGTGGTGCATGCGCCCAGTGCGCCCGCGAGCGTCAGTTTCTCGTCGTGCAGCACTGCCGTGCTGATGATCGCGGTGATCAGCGGGTAGGAAGCGATGATCGGCGCGACGACCCAAACCGGCGCCATGCTGAGTGCGTAGTACATGAGCAGCACCGCCGCGCCGTTGAGCACCCCTGTTCCCGCGAACCAGGCGATGGCCCGCCGAGTGCGTTTCGGCCGCCGCGCGCCGCGCATGCGATCCGAAGCGAGCACGATCGAGCAGGAGACGAGGTAGCCGATCAGCCCGGCGGCGAACGCGTTGGACCAGAGCAGCAGGCCCGCCTTGGCGCCGGTCTGCGCGAACGCGCGCACGATGGCGCCTGAGAGCGGCCAGAGCAGGGCCCAGCCGATGAAGCCGGTGTGCACCGCGCCTTTGCGCCATGAAAGCAGGGCCACGCCCGCCACGATGCCCACGGCAGACACCGAGGCCGCGGCGGGCACCTGCTCACCAAGGAACAGGCTCGCGGTGAGCAACGCAAAGAGCGGCGCGGTCCCCGACACCGCGCTCGTCACCGTTGGTCCGAGCAGTTCGTTGGAGCGGAAGGTGAGCAGGGTGACGCTGACCGGAAAGAACAGCCCCACCGCGGCGAACAGCAGCACCGCGTTCAGGTCGAAGCCGCGCGTGTCGAGCGCGAACGGGGTCGCAAGCAGGAAGACGAGGGTCGCCGTCGGGATGCTGATCGCGGCGCCCGAGCGCGCGTCGAGCAGGCGCAGGCCGACGCGCGCCGTCACGAGCGCGATTGCGAAGCAGAACGAACTGAGGACTGCGATGACCAGCGCCATGAGAGCCCGGCTAGTCCTTCGGCTCGTCCTGCATCCGCGCGGCCTGCACGCGGCGCATCTCGGCGCTGGCCAGTCCGAACAGGCAGCGCAGGTAGCCCGTCATGCCGGCGGCCGCGACCACCCATCCGGCGAGCATGCCGGCGTAAAGCAGGTATTTCACCGCCGCGGGGAGGTCGCCGAGCATCGAGACCCCGCCCGATGCGGCGAACAGGGCGAACCCGCCCCAGAGCAGCGCCAGGCTGCGCGCCTGCACCGGCGCCACGGCCCAGCGCAGGCGCTCAAGCGGGGCCATGGGCCGAAAGGAAGAGCATCATCGAAACGCCGAGCGCAGCGAAGGACACCAGCAGCGCGCAGATGCAGTACAGGTGCAGCCGGCGGTGGCGCGCGTCCGCGATCACTGCGAGTTTCTCCAGCGCCTCGACCATGGTCTGTAACTGCTCGGCGAGCGCGCGGATATGGGTGTCGTTGCCTGCGGCCGCGGCCTGCAGCTCAGTGATCTGCTGCTGCAGCACGGCCGCCTGGCTGGCGGCTTCTTCGGCGCCCTTGCGGGTGAAGACGGGCTTGGCCGCGGAAATGATCGTCCCCACGTGCGGCAGCACGGCCTTGAGTGCGGGGATCAGCCAGGCGGGCATTCAGTGCTCCTTGGAGGGTTGCACGATCATTTGTCGGCAAGCGCCTGCGCGCCCAGCCAGGCCAGGATTTTCGTGGCGGCGACTTCCCAGCGCGGCTCGAGCATCATGTCGTGTGCCATCTCGGGGACGATGTCGGCACGGGTTCCATAGGCGCGCGCAGTGGCTTCGATTTCATCGGCATGGAAGATGGTATCGCGTGCGCCGCCGAGGACGAGCAGCGGCGTGCGAACCTTCTCAGGTTTCGGCAGGTTCAGCGCGAGCATGTCGAGAAAACCGAGGTAGGACTCGTCCTGCAGGCGGCCCGCGTAGTCGCGCACACGTCCCTCGTCAAGCTCTGCAGAAAAGAATGCCTCGCGCGCTAGCTCCGGTGTGGCTACGAGCGGCAACAGGCTCAGCGTCAGATTCACTTTCGCGAAGATCAGCGGATGGCGCATGGCGATGCGCAGCGTCGTGGCCAGCACGCCCGCGGGCGGCGCGGAGGCGAGCAGCACGCCTGCCGGCGCGGCGTGTTCCTCGAGGTATTTTTGCACCACCAGCCCGCCCATCGAGTGGCCGATCACGACCGGTGGCGCGGGCAGCGCGCGCGCAGCCTGCGCGACGTCCTCGACATAGCCGGCGATCCGCGCCCACCGCAGGTTTTCGCGTCCTTCGCTGGTCCCGTGCCCGCGCAGGCTCACCGCGTGCGCCGCATAGCCGTGTTCGGCGAAAAAATCGAGGAAGTGGGCGTCCCAGCACCAGGCCGCATGCCAGGCGCCGTGCACGAACAGCAGCGGGGTGGGTCGTGCAGTGCCGGTGGGAAGCCTTGAAATGAGTTCCAGCTGCATCGGCATGCTTCAGGTCCGTGGAGTCTTCGGGATAAAGATCGCGTAGTTGCCGTTCGCCTGCGCGACCAGCACCTCGTCGAGGAAGACCCGCGATTCCAGGTTGGCGATCGTTTTGCCGCGGTTCACGATCTGCGTGGTGCATATGAGGCGCCCCGTGTGGATGGGCTTGAAATAGTTCATCTTGATTTCGATGGTGGCGCAGATTTCCCCGGGAGCGAGCGCAGGGTGGAGCGCGCTGCCCATGCCGGTGTCGGCCATTGCGTAGACCACCGCGCCGTGCACCACGCGATTAGGATTCAAGTGGTCGTTTGTCACGACAAGGCTGAGCGTGCTGGCGCCGGGGCGGTACTCCTCGACGCGCAGGTCGATCAGGTCGGCGAAAGGGTGGAACATGGTATCCGTGTGTCGGTCGGGTTCTTGGTTGGAGTCTGCCTGAATTCGCGCTATCCCCGCCGCAGGTTAAGCCAGATCCCGGCAAAGATGATGCCCGCCCCGATGAACACGTTCGCGCCCACGGTCTCGCCGTACATCACCCATGCCACGCCGGCGGCCAGCGGCAGGCGCAGGAAATCGAGCGGCACGACGACGGTGGCGTCGGCGGCGGCGAGCGCGCTGGACAGCGCGTAATGGGAGAACAGCCCCGTGATGCCGACGGTCGCGATCCACGGCCACATCGGCTCGGTGGGCCATACCCAGACCGGCGCGGAAAACGCCATCGCAAGCGGCAGCTGCACGGCGTTCATCCACAACAGGATCACCAACGGCCCGTCGCGCCCGACGAGGTCCTTGGTGTAGATATAGGTGCAGGCATAGCCGAACGCGGCGGCGAGCGCGGCCAGCGCCGCCGGATTGATGATCGCCGCGCCCGGGCGCAGGATCACCAGCACCCCCGCGAAGCCGAGCGCGACCGCGGTGATGCGCACCGGCGTCAGTCGCTCGCCGAGGAAGATCGCCGCCAGCAGCGCGGTCATGATCGGCGCGGTGAATTCGATCGCGAACACCTCCGCGATCGGGATCCGCGCGATCGCGTAGAACCAGCCGAACTGCGCGGCGAAGTGGATTGTGTTGCGGATCACGTGGCGGCCGAGCGTGGTGGTGCGCCCCTTGTCCCAGCCGATGCGCGCAAGGACTATCAGCACGACGGCAAGGCAGATGATGTTGCGGAACGCGACGATCTGCGCCGGCCCCATCTCTTTCGATAGTTCGCGGCCGGCGATCGCCATCAGGAGGAACGAGGCCAGCGCCATACCCATCCATGCTACGGCCGAAGCGAGCGATTTTCGTGGGGGATTCACGATTGCACGCGGACAAAGCTGGATAGTTGAAAGGTTCTGCGGCGCATGGCGGGGAAGGTAACGCATCAGGGTCGGCACCGCACTCGCAGGAGTGAACCATCTGGCAGTGCACAATGCCGGCACGCCCCGTAACGGTGCTGGACAGCGGCCTTGGAGTCGATCATTCTGCGCGCCAGCAGGGTGCCGGTCGGAGGGACTGCATCCGGACAGTCGTTACAGGTGTGACAAAAAAGGGGAGACACTCATGGATCGATCGACGAAGCCCAGGTTTGCCGAACACACTATTCCCGCATCAAGAGTCGCAGGATTTCTCGCCGGCGTCGCCGCGGTCTCTGCGGCGGTCCTGCTTGCATTACCCGCGCAGGCGGAGGAGAAGTATCCGTCCAAGCCGATTACGCTGATCGTGCCCTGGCCTCCGGGCGGGTCCACCGACCTGGTGATGCGCGCGCTCTCGCGTGTCGCCGAAAAGGATCTCGGCCAGTCGATCGTGATCGACAACAAGGGCGGCGCCGGCGGCACGCTCGGCCCGGCCACGATGGCGGCGACCGGCAAACCTGACGGGTACACGATCGCGCAGATGCCGATCACCGTGTTTCGCTTTCCATCGATGAAGGGGCGCGATGTGACCTGGGATCCGGTCAAGGATTTCAGCTACATCATTCATCTCACCGGCTACACCTTCGGCATCACCACCAAGGCCGACGGGCCCTACAAGACCTGGCAGGACATCGTTACATTCGCGAAGGCCAACCCGGGCAAGGTGACCTATGCCACACCGGGCGCGGGGACGTCGCTGCACATCGGCATGGAGATGATCGCCGACGCCGCGGGCATCAAGCTGACCCAGGTGCCCTTCAAGGGAGGCGCCGAAACCAACGCCGCCGTGCTGGGTGGGCACACGACGCTGCAGGCGGACTCCACCGGATGGCGCCCGCTGGTCGACGCGGGACAGTTGCGCCTGCTGGCTTTGTGGACCGACAAGCGCAGTAAATTCTGGCCCGACGTGCCCACGCTCAAGGAGATCGGCTATCCGCTGGTGTTCGACAGCCCCTTTGGTATCGCCGGACCCAAAGGAATGGATCCCAAAGTGATGAAGCGCCTGCATGACGCCTACCAGAAGGCGCTGGCCGACAAGGAGGTGCTCGACTTGATGGACAAGTTCGTCATGTCTCCCCGCTACCTCGACAGCGCCGGATACCTGAAGCTGGTACACGAGCAGGTGGCGATGGAGAAGGCGGGCCTGGCCAAGGTCGGCCTGGCGAAGTAGGCCGCGAACCCTTCGCGACGCCAGCAAAGCCGAGCGGCACGCCTGTGTTTCGCAATTCCGAGCTGTGGGGCGGTCTGGTGTGGCTGGCGTTCGCGGTCGCGACCAGCGTTTTCGGGTGGCGACTCGGTCTGGGGCAGGCCACGGATCCGGGTTCGGGATTCGCAGTCTTCTGGATCGGCCTGATCGCAAGCGGGCTCGCGCTCGTCGTCATCGTCCAGGCGGTCATGCACGGCGGGCCGAGCCTGGCTTCGCTGTGGGCAGGCACCCGCTGGCCCAAGATCGTGCTCGTCACCAGCGTGCTGCTGGTGTTTGGCGCGTTCTTCGAATCGATCGGCTTCGTGCTGTGCTCGATCCTGCTGCTGCTGGTGCTGATGCGCCTGGTCGACACGGTCGCCTGGCGCATCGCGCTGCCGGTTGCGTTCGGCGCAACGTTCGGGGTCTGGGCGGTGCTCGGGAAGTGGCTGAAGATCAAGCTGCCCTCCGGGATCCTTGAAAGCCTGCTGGGCTGAAACGCGATGGAGATCCTCGACAGCCTGCTGCTCGGTTTCAGCGTAGCGCTCAAGCCGATTAACCTGATGGCCTGCTTTCTGGGCGTGTTCGTTGGCACCCTGATCGGCGTGCTGCCCGGTATCGGACCCGTCACGGCGATGTCGCTGCTGCTGCCGGTGACGCTCGCGATGCGCCCGGAAACCGGCATCATCATGATGGCCGGAATCTATTACGGCTCGATGTACGGGGGATCGACGACTTCGATACTGGTGAACATTCCGGGCGAAGCGGCATCGGTGGTCACCTGCCTCGACGGCCACGAGATGGCCAAGCAGGGCCGCGCCGGCCCGGCACTGGGGATTGCCGCGATCGGTTCGTTCCTGGCCGGCACCTTCGCGATCGTTGCCCTGATGCTGGTGGCGCCGACCCTCGCTCGCTGGGCAATCGCATTCGGGCCCGCCGAGTACTTCAGCCTGATGGTTCTCGGCCTCACGCTGCTGGCCTTCCTGACCCAGGGCTCGATCGCCAAGGCGCTGCTGATGGCCTGCCTCGGGCTAGTCCTCGGCCTGGTCGGAATCGACACCATCAACGGCAACCAGCGCCTGACCTTCGGCCGGCTTGAACTGCTCGATGGCATCGGCATCGTGCCGGTGGTGATGGGCCTGTTCGGCGTCGCCGAAATCCTCTCCAACCTTGAGCGCAGCCTCACACGCGAGGTCGTCAAGGCGCGCATCGGCAGCCTGTGGCCGAGCCGCTCGGATTGGCGCGCGAGCCGCTGGCCGATCGTGCGCGGCACCCTGCTCGGATTTTTTGTCGGAACGCTGCCGGGGGGCGGGGCGGTGATCTCCTCGTTCGCCTCCTATGCCCTTGAGAAGAAGCTTTCGGCCACGCCGGAGCGCTTCGGTAACGGCGCCATCGAGGGCGTGGCCGGCCCCGAGGCTGCGAACAATTCCGCCGCCGGCGGCGCGTTCATTCCGCTGCTGACCCTGGGCATCCCGCCCAACGTGATCATGGCGCTGCTGCTTGGCGCCTTCGTCATCCACGGCATCCAGCCCGGGCCGCTGCTGATGGTGCAAAAGCCCGACGTGTTCTGGGGAGTGGTCGCCAGCATGTACATCGGCAACGTGATGCTGCTGATCCTCAACATGCCGCTGATCGGCATGTGGGTGCAGGTCCTCAAGGTGCCCTACCGGCTGTTGTTCCCGCTGATCCTGATGTTCTGCATCGTCGGCGTGTTTGCCTCCAACGCCGCGGTGTTCGATGTCTTCGTGATGGTCTTCTTCGGGGTGCTGGGCTACCTGATGCGCAAATTCGGCTACGAGCCCGCGCCGCTGGTGCTGGCGTTCGTGCTCGGGCCGATGCTTGAGAACAACCTGCGCAAGGCATTGATTCTCTCGCAGGGGGAATTCGCGACCTTCGTCGAGCGACCGATCTCGGCGGTGTGTCTTGCGCTCGCCGCCGCCGCGCTGATCGTCCCGATGATTCCGGCGCTGAGGGCCAGGCGCGAGAAGATCGCCCTCGATAGCGAGTAGCCCGCCCGGCGTCCACTGTCGCTCCCGTGCTAGATTAGGTGAACTTCATATGCAGGATCACCCGGGAGCAGCGAAGCTGAACGCGCAAACGGAATACGACTACGTCATCGTCGGGGCCGGCTCGGCCGGTTGCGTGCTGGCCAACCGCCTGAGCGCCGACCCGTCCAACCGCGTGCTGCTGCTCGAGGCGGGCGGCGACGGGGACAATTTCTGGGTGCATATCCCCGCCGGGTTCCAGAAACTGCTCACCCACCCCACGCTCAACTGGCAGTTCCAGACCGAGCCCGAGGAGAACGTGCACGGCCGCAGTATCCCGATCCCGCGCGGCAGGGGCCTGGGCGGCTCGACCCTCATCAACGGCATGCTGCAGGTGCGCGGCCAGCCGCTCGACTACAACACCTGGGCAAAACTCGGCAACAAAGGCTGGTCGTTCGACGAGGTACTGCCGTATTTCAAGCGCACCGAGCATTTTGAGCGCGGCGGAGACGCGTTGCGTGGTGGCGACGGGCCGCTCAACATCGCCGACGTGACCGAGCACAATCCATTGATCGACGCCTTCATCGAGGCGGGCGTGCAAACGGGCGGTGAGCGCAACCCGGACTACAACGGCGCGCGCCAGGACGGCTTTGGCTACTACCAGGTCACGCAGAAGGACGGCCGGCGGATGAGCGCGGCGAAGGCCTATCTCGAGCCGGTTCGCTCGCGCCCGAATCTCGAGGTGCAAACCGGCGCGCGCGTAAAGCGCATCCTGTTCGAAGGCAAACGCGCGGTGGGCGTGGCCTACGACCGGGAAGGTGCAGCCCTGGAAGCCCGCGCCCTGCGCTCGGTGATCGTCTCGGCGGGCGCGGTGCAGTCCCCGCAGGTTCTCGAGTTGTCCGGGGTGGGCAATCCGGACCTGCTCGCAAAGCACGGCATCGGGGTCAGCCACGCGCTGCCCGGTGTGGGGGAGAACTACCGCGACCACTACGCGGCGCGGATCGCGTGGCGCGTCAAGCAGCCGATCACGCTGAACGAAACCACGCGCGGCCTGCGCCTCGTGCGCGAGGTGCTGCGTTATTTCATTTCGCGCCGCGGCGTGCTGACCTATCCAGCCGGCATCGGCCACGGCTTCATCCGCAGCCGCGAGGGGCTGGACTCCCCCGATTGCCAGATGTTCTTCGCGCACGGCAGCTTCACCAACCCGAAGACCCGCACCTTCGACCGCGAGCCCGGCATGACCATCGGCGTCTACCAGTGCCGGCCCGAAAGTCGCGGCAGCATCCATGTGGGGACCAACGACCCGTTCGCGCATCCGCGCCTGCGCCCGAACTTCCTTGCGGAGGCGATCGACCGCGAGACGCTGGTGGCCGGCATGCGCGTTGCGCGCGCGATCGGCGAGGCCGACGCATTCGCGCCCTACCGCGACCACGAACTGCGCCCCGGCCCAAAGCTCGTCAGTGCGCAGGAACTGCTCGACTACGCGCGCGATAGCGGCGCGACGACTTACCATCCGATGGGCACCTGCAAGATGGGCACGGCCGACGATCCGCTCGCAGTGGTTGACGAGCGGCTCGCGGTGCGCGGGATGGAAGGGTTACGGGTAATCGATGCGTCGGTCATGCCGACGATGCCCTCCGGAAACATCAACGCAGCGGTGCTGATGGTGGCGGAAAAGGGCGCGGACATGCTCCTCCGGGACAAGGGATGAATGAAGGCATGTTCGCCCGCCTCACGGGCGAGCTGCACGAGCGGTGGAGGACGTCGCGTTCCCCGCGCACGCCGCGCGCGTTTCGCTGCAAGTGCGGCCGCCCGGTGTTCTTCCGCAACAGCCATTGCCTCGCTTGCGACACTCCGCTGGGCTACCTGCCGGAGTCACTGAAGGTGCAGCCGCTCGAGCCAGCGGAGGGCGCCTGGCAGGTTCATGGAGACAGCGAAGGGCCCCGCTACAAGCGCTGCGCCAACCACGTGCGGGCCGCGTGCAACTGGATGCTCGCGGCCGACGATGCGGCGCCGCTGTGCATTGCCTGCCGGCTCAATCGCACGATTCCCGACCTCTCGGTGGAGGAAAACCGGGCGGACTGGCGTCACATCGAGCGTGCCAAGCGCCGACTTGTGTCACAGCTGCTCGCCCTCGGCGTCCCCGTGCGCACGCGCGTGGAAGGCGCGGGCGAGGAGGACACCGAACGCGGCCTCGCATTCGACTTCCTGCGCGCGGCGCCCGGGGAGAAGGTCTTCACCGGGCATGTAGATGGCGTGGTGACGATCAATATCGAAGAAGCGGACCACGTCAGGCGCGAGCAGATCCGCAAGGCAATGCACGAGCCCTATCGGACCATGCTCGGCCACCTGCGCCACGAAGTCGGGCACTACTACTGGGATCGCCTGGTGGAGGACAGTCCCTGGCATGCGCCGTTCCGGGAACTGTTCGGCGACGAGCGGGCCGACTATGCAGCGGCCCTCAAGCGCAACTACGAGGAGGGCCCTCAGCAGGATTGGCTGCAGCACTTCGTCAGCGCCTACGCGAGCAGCCATCCCTGGGAGGACTGGGCCGAAACCTGGGCGCATTACCTGCACATGGTGGACGCGATGGATACCGCGCTGAGCTTCGGCCTGCACGCCGAAGACGTGGAGGTCGACACCGAGCCCTTCGCGATGGAGGTGCTGGAGCGGCCCGACCCGGACTTCCTCTACTTCCTGAATTCCTGGATCGAGCTCTCAGCGCTGTTCAATGAGATGGCGCGCAGTATGGGACAGCGTTTTTTCTACCCGTTCGTGCTGAGTGCCGTAGTGGTGAGGAAGCTTCATTTCGTGCACCGGGTGGTGGTCGGTTCAGCGGCGGGAGAAAAAATTCCCCCGCCAACCGAGTCGCAACCACAATCTCAAGCGCAATCGCAGCAGCAACAGTAGCGGGCGCGCGTGGCGCAGCCGCTGCGCTGGGGTCTAGGCGGCCGGCACGGCCAGGGTCTCGCGCAGCGCGCTGACGAGCGCTTCGCATTCCTCGTGTGTGCCGATGGTGATGCGCAGGAAGTCCGCGATGCGCGGCCGCGCGAAATGGCGAACGAGGATGTTCCGCTGCCGCAGCCTCTGCTGCAGTTCGGCGCCCCTGCGGGCCGGATGGCGTGCGAAGACGAAGTTCGCGCTCGAAGGAAGGACCTCGAAGCCCAGCCCGGCGAGCGCCGCGCCCAGCCACTCGCGGCTTTCCATGATCCTGCGGCGCATCGCGTCGAAATAGGCGAAGTCGGCCAGCGCAGCTTCGGCCCCGGCGAGCGCGAGCCGATCCAGCGGATAAGAGTTGAAGCTGCCCTTGACCCGCTCGAGGGCTTCGACGAGGCCCGCGTGACCCAGCGCGAAGCCGACGCGCAACCCGGCCAGCGCGCGCGATTTCGACAGCGTCTGCACGACCAGCAGGTTGGGGAATTCGGCCACCAGCGAAACGCAGCTCACCGCGCCGAAGTCGACGTAGGCTTCGTCGACCAGCACCACGGAGCGCGGGTTCGCCTGCAGCAGTTGTCGCAGGTCATCGATGCCCAGCGCGCAGCCGGTGGGCGCATTCGGGTTGGGCAGCACGATGCCACCGTTGGGGCGGGCGTAGTCGCCGATCATGACCCGGAACGCTTCATCCAGCGGGATCGCTTCATGCGCGATGCCGAAGAGGGCGCAGTACACCGGATAGAAACTGTAGCTGATGTCCGGGAAGAGGATCGGCTCAGAATGCTTGAGCAGCGCGCGAAAGGCATGCGCGAGGACTTCGTCGGAGCCGTTGCCAAGGAACACGTTCTGTGGCGCGAGGCCGTGCATCTTCGCGATTGCGCGCTTGAGCGATGCGCCCTCGGGATCCGGGTACAGGCGCAGGTCGGCATTGGCCGCCGATTGGAGCGCCGCAATCACCGCGGGGGAGGGCGGATAGGGGTTCTCGTTGGTGTTGAGCTTGATGAACTGCCCTCCGGCGGGTTGCTCGCCGGGGACGTAGGGTGCGAGGCGGTCGATGCCCTCGCTCCAGAATGTGCTCATTGCAGGATTGTACGGTGGCGTGCGGCAGCTCAGGTGCCGCGGGCCTGCGCGGCGGGCGCGGGAGCGACGATCTGCGAATCGTCGCGATTGCCCCATTCGCCCCACGAGCCGACGTAGTTGCGCACCTCGGGGTAGCCGAGCGACTTGAGCGCGATGAAGGTGTTGGCCGAGCGATAGCCGCCCTGGCAGAAGGCGATCACGCGCTTGTCGGGGGTGACGCCTTTCGAAACATAGAGGCGGCGGATCTCTTCCGCGGGACGCAGCGCGCCGCGCGCGTCCAGGTGGTCACGCCAGAACACATGTACCGAGCCCGGGATCGCGCCGGCACGTTTCGCGCGCTTCTCGGTGCCGAGGTTCTCCGATTCGCGCCGCACGTCGAGGATCACGCTTTGCGCATCGCCGATCGCCGCGTGGACCTCGAAGCGTGTCGCCAGCAGCGTCGCATCGCGCGTGGCCCTGAACGGCGGGGAGGTCGGCGGTGCCTTCGCAGGGTCTACCGGTGGTGGGGCTGCGTCGAGCCGTGCCAGGCTGCGGCCCGATTCGACCCAGGCCTGGCAGCCGCCATCGAGAATCCGCACCTCCGGATGGCCAAGCACCGCCAGCAGCCAGACCGCGCGCGCGGCGCGCTCGCCGGTCTCGTGGTCGTAGATCACCACTGGCCGGTCCGCGCTGACGCCGCGCGCGCCAAACAGGTTGGTGAAGATCGCAAGGAAAGCATCCAGCGGCGCCGGCGAGGAGTCGTTCAGGCTCACGCCGTAGATGTCGAGGTGGCGCGCGCCCGCGATGCGGCCCAGCGCGAAGTCTTCGGCGGGACGCAGGTCAATGAGCGTGACCGTATCCAGTCGCGCGGCCAGTTCACCGGCCGTAATCAGGAAGCGCGAATCAGGAAAACCTTTCGTGGCCATGCGACTAGGCTGCGCGCGGCTGGTGCGTCTTGAGGAAGATCCGCGCCTGTTCCACGACTTCGGCGATGTGTTCCGGGGAGTCCTTCCACGGGTAGCGGGTCAGTTCGACGTTCTGCGCCAGGCCCGCAACCTCCAGCGCCACCTTGAGGGGATGGGCCGAAACGTCGTCCGGCGCAACCAGCAACGGGGTCTCGATCGTGCGCACGAAATCGCGCGACACGGTGAACACGAAGTCGGCGCGCCGTGTGTACATGCTCTCGAGGAAGTCGTGGACCATCGCCATCGTGAGCTCGGGGCGCTTTTCGCACAACTGCGGCCCCCAGCCCTTGATGTTGTTCTGGTAGAAGAGGTCCGGTGCCTCGGGCCGATAGCCGCTCGGATGCATCAGCGCCGCAGCGACGATCCGCTCGCGCGCGCGCTTGATCAGGTTGTGGATCATCGGCCCGCCGATGCAGAAGCCCATCACCAGGAATTCCTTGATGCCCAGGTGGTCCATCAGCCCGAGCTGGTCGTCGGCGTACGCATCCCAGGGGCGGTCGATCTCCAGCGGGCCGGAGGATTTTCCGGGGGGCGCGTTGCGCAGGTCGGCGCAGATCACGCGGAAATCGGACTTGTAGGCGTCGATCGCGTTGAAGGACGAGAAGTTCTGCCAGGAGGCAAAGGAGGAATTCAGCCCGCCACCCGGGATCAGCAGCAGCGGAAACCCGGAACCCGCTTCCTCGTAGTAGATGCGGACGGGGCCTTTCTCGTAGTACGGCATGGCGGGTCTCCTGCGGGGTTGCGGGTTGCAGCTCAGGTTGCAGCGCGGGTTGGAGTGCGGGTTGCAGCGGAACGGCGGACCGGCCACGGTAGACAGGGTGTGGAATGCTGTCAAGAAAGGCACGGTCGCATGGCAAACTGCGGGTGTTGCTGTCGATGTCTGGACGCAGCCGATGTCTAAACGAAGGGAAGGAAATAGCGATGCGATTTGCGATTTACGGGTCAGGCGGACTGGGAGGCTTTTACGGGGCGCGGCTTGCGCAGGCGGGCCACGACGTGGGCTTCATTGCGCGCGGCGCGCACCTGGAAGCGATGCGAAGCAGCGGCCTGAAGGTGTTGAGCCCGCTGGGCAACTTCCACGTTCCCTCGCCGAAAGCGAGCAGCGACCCGGCCGAGATCGGCCCGGTCGACGTGGTGATCGTTGCGGTCAAGACCTGGCAGGTCCCGGAAGTGGCGCGTGCCATGGGGCCGCTCTTGGGCAAGGACACGATGGTGGTGCCGTTCCTCAACGGCGTCGATGCGCCGGACGACCTCGCCGCGGTGCTGGGCGCCGCGCGGGTCATCGGCGGGCTGTCGAAGGTGTTCAGCCTGATCGAGGCACCCGGCGTAATCCGCCAGTTCAACCCGGGCGCCTATGTCGAAGTCGGTGAACTCGGTGGCGGCCTCTCGGCGCGCGTCGCGTCGCTGCGCGACGCCTTCGCGAGCGCCGGTGTGGACAGCGTGGCGAGCGCCGACATTCGCAGCGCGCTGTGGAAGAAGCTGCTCACCGTGAGTTCCTGGGCCGGGCTGGGCGCGCTCGCGCGCAGCCCGATCGGCGTGATCCGCGCTCAGCCGGAAACGCGCGCGCTGGTGGACCGCGCGATGGACGAAGGGATTGCTGTCGGGCGCAAGCTCGGTTACACGCTCGAGGACGGGTTCAAGCAGGGGCTGTGGTCGTTCTACGATTCGCTTGCGCCCGAGGCCACTGCGTCGATGCTGCGCGACATCATGGCCGGCAAGCCCTCGGAACTGGACGCATGGAACGGCGCCGTAGTGCGCTTCGGCCTCCAGACCAGCGTTGCCACGCCGGTGCACACCTTCACCTACCACGCGCTGCTGCCGATGGAACGGCGTGCGCGCAACCCAGAGTAATCAAGGAGAACAGCCATGGCAAAGACCGTACTGATCACGGGCGCCGGCAGCGGCTTCGGGCGCGACACCGCCATCCAGCTCGCCGCGCGCGGCCACCGCGTGATCGCCGCCGTGCAAAACGACCCTCAGGCGGCCGAACTCGCGGCCGCGCATCCCGAGCTGACGGTGGTCAAGCTCGATATCACCCGCGCCGAAGATGTCGCCATGGTCGATCGCTGGGACCTCGACGTATTCATCGCCAACGCCGGCATGGGCCAGACCGGCCCGCTCAGCGTGCTGCCGATGGAGCGGCTGCGCGCGGTGTTCGAAGTCAACGTGTTCGGCACCTTTGCGATCACGCAGCGCGTCGCACAGGCCATGCGGCGCAAGCGCGCCGGGCGGATCCTGATCGTGTCCTCGATCGCGGGCGTGCGCGCGGGGATCGGGTCGGGCCCGTACGCGATGAGCAAGCACGCGCTGCAGGCGATGGGAACCACGCTGCGCGCCGAACTCGCCGCATTCGGCGTCGACGTGGCGCTGATCAACCCCGGCCCCTATGCCACCGGCTTCAACGACCGCATGGCCAACGATCCTGGCGCATGGTTCGACCGCAAGACTGCGGATTCCGAGGACGTGAAGGTCATGGATGCGCTGGTGAAGCGCATCACCATCGGGCAGCTCGACCCGGCCGATGTGGTCAAGCGCTACGTCGAACTGGTCGAAGCCGAAAAGACAGAGCTGGTCAACTTCATACCGCCGGACATCCTCCAGCGGCTCGCGAAGGCCGCACCGGCCTGAGCAATCGGGGCGCGACAAGCCAGGGCGGGACGCCTATTTCACCGCCGAGAGGCCCTGTATGGCGTGCCGCTCGATCGAGCGCGCGACGAACCCGGAGGCGTTCATCTCCTCGGCAAACGTCTTCAGGTAGGCCGCCGCCGCGCTGCGCGAGCGCGGCGTGGATAGGCCGTGCCCGACCGTCATGAAGGTGCCCTCGAGCATGCGCCCGCCTGGCATTTTGCCCATCGATTCGATCAGGTTCGGCTTTAACGCGGCCACCGCGTCGACGCGCTTCGCGTTGAACTCGTCGATCGATTCTTGGAAGTTTTTCGTGCGCACCCGCGTCGCGTGGCGCAGCACCTGCGTGATATACAACTCGTAGCCCGCCTTGGCGGGCGCGGCGATGCGCACGCCCTTTGCATCGGCGTCGGCGGCCGAGCGCAGAGTGGAGTCCCTGGCCACCACGTAGGTTGCGTCGATCGCGCTGATCGGCGGGGAGAAGGCGATGGTCTTCGCGCGCGCCTGTGCGATCGCGAGGATCGCCACGTCCCAGGTGTTCTTG
>JBBQVP010000013.1:0-45463 GCA_038211455.1 Burkholderiales bacterium | reverse complement strand
CATCCCCGGGGGCAACGGCCGCCTCGGCCATGCGCGCGAACCGCGCTGCATGCTTTTCCTTCTTCTGGACTTCAACCGCACGGGCGGCCTCGAGCTCCGCCTGGCGCGCCTGTTCGCGCTCGGTTCGCTGCGCAACTTCGGCCGCCTGTTCGAGGTCGCGGCGCGCAAAGGCCGCGTCGCAGGCCTTGCGGAATTTCTGCCAGAGCTTCTGGTCGGCGCCGTGCTTGAGGTGCACCGCGCTCGCTTCTTCCTTCCAGCGACGCTGCAGCGACTTGGCCGCGCTTAGCGCCCGGCCAAGGTCGGTTTCTTCCGCCAGCGCCTGGGCGGCAGCGACAAGCGCTTCGCGGCGTGCAAGTTCCTGCGCGCGCGCTGACTCCAGAGGCGCGTCGAGCTTTTCCACCAGCGCATCGAAACGCTTGCGCAGCTTGCGCTCGTCGCGATACCCCGCCCTCGGAGCTTTGCGCCAGGCGGCGATGGCCTCCTCGCGCTTGGCTTCGAGCGCTTTCAGATCAGGCGCATCCGCAGCCTGCGCGGCGAGCCAGGCTTCCCAGGATTCGCACAGCGCCTCCCGCGCGGCACACGCAGCCGCGTGCGCCGCCGCCTCTGCGGCGTGCAGTTCGGCCACCGGCTTGTAGGCTTTTTCCAGCGCGCGGTCGAAACGCTTCCAGGCGGGCTGCGAGGCATTGCCATGCGCGTCGAGGTTCTTCCATTCGCGGCGCAACAGCGGCACCGCGCGGGCGCGCTCGTCAATATCCGGCTCGCCGCGCAACAGCGCCTCGGCTACACCAATCAACTGTTCGCGCGCCCGGTCGGTGCCCCAGCGCGCCCAGCCCGCAAGGCGCGCAAGCTGCGCGCGGCCACGCTGCAGTCGTCGCGCGATTTGTCCCGAGGGCGTGGTGCCTCCCAGCGCGTGGTCGATCGATTTCATCGCCGCCTCCGCTTCGGCGGTCCGCCCTTCCTCGAGATGCTGCTCCATCCCCTCCAGCGCTTGCAGTACCGCCTCCCGATCAATGGGCGTGGCGGACTTCGCCGCCCGCCTGGCGGGGGCGGGCGCCACCGGCTCCGCTTCGCGCGCCTTGCGCGCAGTTTCCGTGGCCTCGGCCTCGGCCGCGCGCTGTGCCGCTTCGGCCGCCTCGCGCGCGATTGCCTCAGATGCGACCGCGAGCACGGCGTCTATCCCTTCGAGCACGCTGGCAAGCGAGCGCGCCGCCGGCAGGCTCGCAAGCCACGCGGGGCCAGTGGCCGCAAGCCGTGCGATGTCCTCTGCTTGCTCCCGCCAAGCGGCGATGCGCGCCTCGTCGATCGCAGGCGCGCCCTCCGCCTGTCCGGCCGAGGCGATGACCGCGCGCAGGGTCTCACTTTCCGTCAGCCGCGCGCGAAGCTCGATCTGCGCCTGCGTTTCCTCGAGCACCCGCGCGCGCGCCTCGGCCAGCAACGCCTCGCATTCGGCGGTTTCCTCTCCGCCCGGGCCGAGCGCGGCGAGGTCTTTCTCGATCTGCAACAGGTGCGAGATGGCGATCGGCGCGGCATCGAGCAGCGCGTGCAGCGCGGCCTCGAAATCGACGGCGCGCCGCACTCGCTCGTTCTCCTGGCGATGCGCCTTCAGGCTGCCGGCGCAATAGCGATGGACGTGCTTGTCCTGGCTCGCCTCGGCGACACGCTTGAGCACGGCGGGGTCGGCGATGCGGCGCGCCGCGGCGAGCCGCACTTCGGCGAAGCGCGAGCGCACCGCGACCTCAGCGAGCAGCGCCTCGCCCTCGACGCGCGCGAGCCATTGTGCGGCGAGGGACTTGTCGCCCGTCTGGCAGACGGCCTCCATCCAAGCTTCGGGCGGATCCTCCGGGCCGGGCGCAGCGCGCTCGGGTTCGGCAGGCGCCGCAATGCGATCCGCTTCCGGATTTGCGTCGGCCTCGCCACCGCGCAGGCCGCGCAGCCAGTTCATCGGCATGATTGCCTCACAGTACGGCCGACGTCCCGCCGTCAAGGTTGACGCTGGTGCCGGTTACGTAGCTCGCGGCCGCAGACACGAGGAAAGTGATCACGTTGGCTACCTCCTCGGCCTGCCCCACCCGTCCGAGCGGGATGTCCTTTGCCATCCCGGCATACAGGCTCTCAACCGGCACGCCGGCTTTTTCGGCCTTGCGCTCGTGCTGGCCCGCTCGCACCAGCCCGATGCAGACGGTGTTCACGAGGATGTTGTCCGGCGCGAACTCCTTGGAAAGCGCCTTGGTGAACGCGAGGCCGGCGGCGCGCGTCACGGTGGTGGGCATGGACTTGGCGCGCGGCTGCTTGGCGCCGATGTTGGTGATGTTGACGATGCGCCCTCCACCCTGCTTCTTCATCTCCGGGATTGCCAGGCGCGCAAGCCGGATCGCACCGAACAGCTTGAGGTCGAAATCCGCCTGCCAGGCCTCGTCGGTGACTGATTGGAACTCCCCGGTGGCCGAGGTGCCCGCGTTGTTCACCAGGATATCGACGCGGCCGAAGGCCTTGAGCGCTTCGGCCACCAGCCGCTCGCAATCGGCGGCATTGCCCACATCCACGCTGACCGCCGCCACCTTGCCGCCTGCGTCGCGTATCTCGGCAGCCACGTTGTCGAGCAACTCGCGGCCACGAGCGGCAATCACCACGCTCGCGCCCTCCTTCGCCAACAACACTGCGGTTGCCCTGCCGATGCCCTGCGTTCCGCCGGTGACGATTGCGACCTTTCCCTTGAGACCCAGATCCATTGCGCTTCTCCGATTTTTTTGCCGAATGCACGTTCCAGACTACGAAGCATAGCTCCGGTGCGAAGTTCCTGCCCACCTTCCGTACTGGGTGGAAAAGCCCGGTTCGAGTGCGGTATTCTGGCAGCATGACAACCTCATCTGCCGCCGGTGAGGCATCGAATCGCGGCGCGCGGTTCTACGCCGAACTCCCGGTCATCACCGATTTTTCCGAAACCATGCGGCGTGAAAACTGCGCGCCGCTGCCCGAGGACTGGCACGTGGCCCTGTGCGATGTGCGCGACTCCACCGGCGCGGTGGCGTCGGGACTCTACAAGAACGTCAACTCGCTCGGCGCCGCGGCTATCACCGCGGTCCTCAACGCTGCGGGGGAAACGGACATCCCGTTTGCGTTCGAGGGCGATGGCTGCGTCCTTTGCGTGCCGCCGGAACTGCTCGAGGAATCGCGCGCTGCGCTCTCCAAGACGCAGGAGATTGCGAAACTGTCGTTCGGCCTGGACCTGCGCATCGGCACCGTGCCGATGTCGCGCGTCCGCCAGGCCGGGCAGGAAATCCTCGTCGCGCGCTACCGAGTAACGGAACATTACGACCAGGCCCTGTTTTCCGGTGGCGGCATGGCCTGGGCCGACCGCGCGATCAAGGATCCACGCCCCGACAACGAATACCTGATCGTTCCGGGCAGTGTCGTGCCACGCGGCAGCCTCGAAGGATTCGAGTGCCGCTGGCAGGACGTGCCCAGCCGCCATGGTGAGACCGTGAGCCTGATTGTGCGTGCGCTCGACGCTGATTCCGTGCGGGCCGGCGAGATCTACCGCGAACTGATCGACAAGGTCGAGGAAACGTACGGCAATGCGGATGCCTGCCATCCGTTGGCCGTGCCCGACCTCGAGTTTGCGTTCGACAGTCGGTCCTTCGCGAACGAGGTCGGGGTCCGCGCCGCCAGCCGCGGCGCGCTCGGCCGCTGGCTGTGGCTGATGCGCATGCGCTGGTTCGTGGTGCTGGGCTGGGTGCTGATGCGCTTTGGCCTGCACACCGAGGAGACTGACTGGAGCGGCTACAAGGAAACCCTGGTGCGAAATTCGGACGTGCGCAAGTTCAACGACTGCTACCGCCAGATCCTCGCTGGAAACGCAGCGCAGAGGAAGGCGCTCGTCGCATGGCTGGAGGGGCGCTTCGTGCGCGGTGAGCTCGCCTACGGCATCCACACCACGAACCGCGCGCAGATGACCTGCCTGGTTTTCAACTATGCCGGACGCCACATGCATTTCATCGACGGCGCCGATGGTGGTCTGTTCCTCGCCGCGAAGGAGTTCAAGCGGCGGGTTGCCGAATTGACAGCACGCGCGGGCGGCTGACCAGCAAGAAAAGCCAGACGGCCCGCAAGCCGCGGCTGGATCAAAACAGCAAAAGGAAGCGATCATGGCTGGCCTGGAAACGCACTATTCGGCCCGGGACATCGAAACGCGGCTCCTGGCCGCTTTGCGCGCGGCCGGCCTCGACCCCGACAAGCAGTTGTCTCCGACGGACCTTGCGGGACTCGACCAGTTCCACACCGGCGGATTCAGCGCGTCGCGGGAACTGCTGGAAATGGCGAAGATCTGCTCGGAGGACCGCGTCCTCGATATCGGCGCCGGCCTGGGCGGCCCCGCGCGGCAACTCGCCTCTTCGCTCGGCTGCCGCGTCGACTGCCTGGACATGTCGTCTGACTACTGCGCCGGCGCGAAATTGCTCAACCGGCTGACCGGCCTGGACGGGCAGATCGATGTGCATCAGGGAAACGCCCTCGGGATTCCCTTCCCTGACGAAACGTTCGACGCCGTCTGGATGCAGAACGTGGGCATGAACATCGCGGATAAGAAAAAACTCTACGCAGAGATTCACCGGGTGCTGAAGCCGGGTGGGCGCTACGCGTTCCAGGAAATGGCCGCAGGTGACAAGCCGACCACCTATTTCCCACTGCCCTGGGCCACCGATCCCGCGGACAGCTGCTTAGTCCGGGTTGAGGCGATGCGCGCGCAGCTGGAGGCGAGCGGCTTTGTCGCCGAACTGTTCGAAGACACGAGCGACGCGCACCTGAAAAAGACCTCGGTCGCCGCCGCGGCCACACCGTCTTCAACGCCGAGCCAGCTGAACCTGTCGGTGTTCGTCGACAATCTCGGCCAGAAAGCCGGGAACGCGCGAAGCAGTCTTGAGGAAGGTCAGGTCCGGCTCGTGCGGGGAATCTTCAGGGCGAGCTGAGCGGGCCCCCTCCCCCGCTTTCGCCCCAGTGGCGCGGGTCAGCGCGTCATCGCTCCGTACACGAGGTCCTGCACCTGCTCGCGGTAGTACTTGCGCAGGTCGCCCGGCGCCACGGTGCCATAGGCAACGACCAGCTTTTCCTGCGGGTCGGCAAAGAAGCCCGTGCCGTAGGCCCCGTTCCAGCTGTAATCGCCCACATTACCGGGCACCGAGGCCAGGCCTGGCTCCATGCGCACCGCCACGCCCAGGCCGAAACCGTAGCCCGCGCGGTGCGGTTCGACGTTGGCAACGCGGTTCACGATCTCCTTGCCCAGGTGGTTGCTGGTCATGAGCCTCACAACCGACGGGCTCAGGATCTGGTGGCCCTCAAGGCTGCCGCCGTTCATCAGCATCTGGCCGAAGCGGATGTAGTCCCCGATCGTGCCCACCGAGCAACCGCCGCCGCATTCGAAGTGCACGTCTTCAGCGGTGGTCGTGATCTGCTGCGGCTTGCCGGTCAGCGGATTGAGCTTGAGCGGTTGCGCGACGCGGTCGCGCTTGTCCGCAGGGATGTGGAAACCGGTGTCCTTCATGCCGAGAGGCTGCCAGATCACCTCCGACAGATGCCCCCCAAGCGTCTTGCCGCTGACCTTCTCGATCGTCGCCCCGAGCACGTCCATCGCCACGCTGTACTCGAAGATCGTACCTGGCTGGTATACGAGCGGGAGCTGGGTGACCTTCTGGATGAACTCGTCGGCCGTGGCCATCTTCGGCAGCGAACTGCCAGGCATGTAGAGCCTGGCCGCCGGTGAACTCGAGTCGGGCCGCCCGCCATAGGTGAGCCCCGCGGTATGGCGGAACAGGTCGTGGATGAAGATCGGGCGCTTCTGCGCCTCGTAGCCTTCCGTGCCGTCGGCATTCTTCACCGCGACCTTCATCGTGCCGAAGCCCGGGAAGTATTCCGACAGTCGGCTCTGGAGAGGCAACCTGCCCTGCTGGGTAAGCGACAGCGCGCCCACCGCGGTCATGATCTTCGTCATCGAAGCCAGCCCGAAGATGGCGTCCAGCGGCATGGGCTTGCCCTGGTCCTTGTCGAGGTAGCCAAACGACTTGTAGTAGACGAGCTTGCCGTCGCGTGCGATGGCCACCACGGCGCCAGGCACCCGGTTCTGCGCGATTTCACGCGCGAAGAACCGGTCGATGCGGGAAAGCGCGTCCTCGGAGAAACCCGCCTCCCGGGCCGGCGCCATAGGCAGAGGCGTGGTCTGTGCGTTGACCATGGGCGCGGACAGTGCAGCACAGACACAAGCCAGCAAAAGCAGTCGTTTGGGATGGTTCATGGTGCTCCTTCAAGGGTCGGTGGGTCTTTGCAGGAAGCGGCAGGTGTGGACGGTCGCTGACGTTACTTCCAGTCCTTCGGAACGTCAATCTGTCGTGGCCCGAAAACCTCGCCCGAAAGCCCGGCGGTGAATGCGTTACCTTGCGGGTCTCAGCCAAAAACCGATCGAAGGAGTGGACCATGCCACCAGCGTCGCAGCAAACCGGTTTGCTGTCGGGTATCCGGGTGGTCGAGGCCGCCTCGATGATCATGGTTCCTTCGGTGGGCGCAGCGCTCGCCGACTACGGCGCCGAGGTCATCAAGCTCGAGCCCATCGAGGGCGACCTGAACCGGCGCGGCCACCAGATCCCAGGCATGCCTCTGCACGACTACGAGTACTGCTTCCTGCCCGACAATCGCGGCAAGCGCAGCCTTGCGATCGACCTCAAGGCGCCCGAGGCACGCGACATCCTGCACCGGCTGGTCGGGCGCGCCGACGTGTTCCTCACCAACCATCGCCCGAAGTCGCTCGCGGGCCTCGGCCTGGGCTGGCCTGAACTGCAGGCGGTCAATCCGCGCCTCGTCTACGCGCATGGCACCGGATTTGGCGACTCGGGAGAGGAGATCGACAAGCCGGGATTCGACACGGTGTGCTACTGGTCACGCTCCGGCATCGAGGCGAACCTGTTCCCCACCGACGGCTGGCTGGGGTCGGCCGGCTACGGCGCCGGCGACCATCCTTCCGGCATGGCGTTGTTGTCGGCCGTGATGATGGCCCTGTTCGCGCGCGAGAGGAGCGGCCGCGGCACGCGGGTCTCGGTGTCGCTGCTCGCGAGCGGGGCGTGGTCGAACGCTGTCATGATCCAGGCCAGGCTGCTTGGGGCGGAGTTCCTTGAGCGCAGGCCGCGCGAGGACGCGCGCAGTTTCACCGCCATCTATTACCGCGCCGCAGACAGTCGCCTGTTCAAGATGGCCGTCGTCGACACACAGCGCGACTGGCCCAGGGTCTGCCGCGCGATCGGCCGGCCGGAACTCGCCGTCGACCCGCGCTACGCGACGCTGGCCGAGCGCGTCAAGGACGGTCGGATGCGCGAACTCATCGCGCTGTGCGACGGCATCTTCGCGAGCCAGCCGATGGAGTACTGGCAGCGCGCGCTCGAAGCGGCCGATGTGCCGTATTCGCTCGTCGCGTCACTCGATGATGTGGTCGCCGACCGGCAGATGCAGGCCAACGGCGTGTTCGTGGAGATTGATGACCCCGAACTCGGTCGCGTGAAGAGCGTCAATACGCCGATGCATCTGGAGGGCTATCCCAAGGTCGTGCCGGGACCCGCGCCACGGCTGGGCGAGCAGACGCGACCGATCCTTACGGAAATCGGGATGGACGAGGGCGAGATCGACGCGCTTGCGCGCCGCCGCGTGATCGCGGAACGGACGGTGGCTTCTGCGCCGATCCCGGGGCCGCAGTGAAATACGGTTTGCCCGCGTGGGGCCTGAATGTTAGGTTCCGCCCTCCCGATCATCATGGAGTCCGAAAGTGGCATTAGTGAAACACCGGTTTGCAACGATCTTCGCAATCGCATGCGTGGCAGCCAGCGGCCTCGCGGCTGCCGACACGACGCTTGGCGAGATCATCGACAAGGGCGCGGAGCGCCTCGCGGGCGACGAGATCAAGTACATGCTGACGAACAGCGTGTCGCGCGGCAAGACTCCCCGTGGCGCGCCGGTCGATCTGCGCCATCACGCGGACGGCTCGCTGACCGGGTCGTACGGAAGCGCAAAGGTTGTCGACGGCAGCTGGCGTGTCGACGACAAGGACCGCATGTGTGTCACCGCGAGCGTTCCGGACCTGAATCTCAGGTTCAAGGACACCTGCAAGATCTGGTACAAGCTCGACGTCTACATCTACACCACGATGAGCGCCAGCTCCGATACCGACGAAAAGCCCTCGCGTGATACACAGGTCGTGCAGCGCCTGCTCGACCGTCCGGATTCACCCGCTCCGGCTGCGAACCGCCGCTGACGCGCGGCGGCCGCATAGAGGCCGACCAGGACGTATCCGACCGTGGCGAGGAACGCGTGGCGACTCCGCCGACTATGCGCGCCAGCGCACGGTGAGCACCCGGGCGAACACATACGCTGGCGGTTGGAAAACAACTTCCTGGACTAACCCATGAAAAGCCCAACATCAGGCGTGCGGGCGTTGCTCCTCGCCATCGCCTGCAGTATTCCGCTCGTGGCTGCCAATAGTGCAGCGGCCGGGAACGAAGCGCCGATTCCGCAGGTTTCCGCCTTGACCCGCGAGCAGGCCGCAGAGCTATTCGCGCAGGGAGAGCGCTATGAGCGCAGTCACGACCTGCATGCCGCAATGGGCGCGTACGCTGCTGCTGCCGAGGCCGGCGACGGATACGCGCAGAAAAAGCTCGGGGACTTCTACGGCAGCGGCAACGCCGCCGTAGAGAGGGACTACGAAACCTCTCTCAAATGGTACGAATTGGCGCGCGACCAGGGCATCCCGGTACCGACGCCTGCTACAAACCCTGGGGATTTTCGCTTCCCATCTCCAGTGATGCGCTGATCAGTCCCCTACCCCATTGAAAAAGGCTCCGCCATGCTCTACACCATCGCAGTCATCCTCGTCATTCTCTGGCTCCTCGGGTTGGTGACCTCCACCACGATGGGCGGTTTCATCCATGTTCTCATTGTGATCGCCATCGTCGTCGTGCTGCTGCGGATCATCAGCGGCCGCAAGATCGTCTGACACCGCCCCTCCTGCGGTATGTGCGCGCCCGCACAGACCGCACGAGCCGCTTTCCGCAAAATGGTTCCATTCTGCGGAAAAGAAAATTGCCGCGGGACGAGCAGTGAATTTCCGCCCGACGCTTACCCACCAAAATCACCAGGGAACACCATGAACAAACCTACCGCAAGGAACACCATCGGGGCCGCCATTGCTTGCGCGTTTGCGCTCGGCCTCGTATCCAGCGCTGCGCAAGCTGCGGGCGACCCCAACGACAACGAACTATGGACCGCCGGCCCCGTCCAGCAGGTGATCAAGAGCGGCTTCGGTCTGTGCTGGCACTCGGGTTTCGGCCCGCCGCCCGTGTCAACGCGCGAGTGCGACCCGAACTTCAAGGAGCCCGTCGCCGCAGCCGCGCCGCCGCCGCCGCCCCGCCCCGCGCCCGTAATCGTCGCCGCGGCGCCCCCGCCCCCGATGGCCGTGCCGGTCAGCGAGAAGATCAAGCTCGATGCAGACACCTTGTTCGATTTCGACAAGGCCGTGCTGCGTCCTGCGGGCCGCGACACCCTGGACGCGTTCGTCGGCAAGCTGAAGGACATCACGCCGGAGACGATCATCGCGATCGGCCATACCGACCGCATCGGCTCGGACGACTACAACCAGCGCCTCTCCGAGCGCCGCGTTGCGGCGGTGAAGGCCTACATGCTGGATAAAGGCGTCAACAGCAACCGCCTCCATACCGAAGCCAAGGGCGAAAAACAGCCAGTCACCAAGTCCGGGGAATGCCTCGGCGCGAAGAGTGCGAAGGTCATCGCCTGCCTGCAGCCGGACCGCCGCGTCGACATCGAAGTGATCGGCACACGGATCGTCCGCTGATCGGGTCCTCTGTTTCAAACACCAGGGAAACACCATGATCAACAAACTGATGGCGGCGCTGCTGCTGGCCGGTGTGCTCGGATCGATTTCGGGCTGCAACACCGTCGAAGGGATGGGCAAGGATATGGAGCGCGCGGGCGAAGCCACCCGGGATACGGCGCAGGACGTCAAGAAGAAGATGTAACTGCTGATGCGCTGCGTGCCCCGGCGCACAGACCGCCAGGGTATGACAGCGCACAGTGAGAATTCGAGGCAGCCGAACTGCTGCCACACCCCGGAAGAAATCCAGCCGGACATGGAGATTTAAATGAAATCGATTGGCAGAACTACCGTTGGTGCAGTGACCCTTGCAATGCTCCTCGGTCTTGGCGGTTGCGCCGGAATGTCGGCGCAGGACAAGTCCACGGCTATCGGGGCAGGTGTCGGCGGCGTGGCCGGCAACGTGATCGGCGGCGGTGTGCTTGGTACCGCGGCCGGCGCGGTCGTGGGCGGCGTGATCGGCCACGAGGTCGGCAAGAAATAGAGCTTGTGCTCAACGTAATGAAAAACGGCCCTCGCGGGCCGTTTTTTTTAGCCCTGCAAGGGGAAGACGCCCAAGCGCTCCCTCGCCTATCGCCCCAGCAGAAGCTGCAGGATGACGCCGGTAGTTAGTATTTGCGAAATGCGCACTACTGAGAGCACACTGGCGGGAACGCACCATCCCCTGCGTACATGCGGAAAGCGCGGCGCCGGGCGCGTGAGTGCAGGGATAGGAGGGCACGAAGAATGTTTTCAGGATAGAGTCACCTATCGCTCGATTGTGCAGACATGCTTGGGGAGGCATCGTTGATGGACAATAATTCTGGGCAGGGCAAGGGCACGGCGGTTCCGCAGGAGATCAAGGGGCTTTGCTGGGGAGGGTTCTTCTGGAACTGGCTGTGGGGAATTTTCAACCGTGTCTGGCTGTCGTTCCTTGTATTCGTACCGGTCGTCGGCTTCTTCTTCATTTTCGTTCTGCTATTCAAAGGCCGCGAGTGGGCGTGGCAGAACAGGACGTGGGAAAGCGTAGAACACTTCAACAAGATTCAGCGCCGCTGGACGATCGCCGGACTGGTGGTGGTCGGCCTTGCGGTGCTTGCCATCGTGGCGGCGATCCTGTTGCCGATGTTTCTCGTAGGCAATGTGCAGCCGCCGACCCCTGCGGTGACCATGCCCACTGCGCCAAGACCTGCGGTTGCGCTGCCAGCCAAGCCCGTCGTTCAGGCGCCGGCAGCAATCCCGGCCAAATCTGCAGCGGAATCCACCACGGTATCGGCGCCTGCTTCACCGATGCCGGTCGTTTCGGGGTCCGCGCCGACTGACGCGAAAGCCGGAAAACCTTCCGATGCGCCGCTCATGGTCGCGCCAAAAGCGGAAGTCTCCGCCGTGCGCGAACGGCCGGCACGCGCCCGGACCGCGCCGAGGCGGCCGCTCGCAGCCCCCTCGCCCGAACCGGTGCACCCCGAACCCAAGGTATACACACCACGCTACAACGACCTGATGACCGCGGTACTGCGCCCGGACACACAAGGTGTGGTCGAACTGCTGGATCTTGGCCGTTGGGTCGATAAACCCGATTCGAACGGAACCACACCCCTGCAGGCCGCCGTGCGTAGCCGCAATCCGGCCATGGTCGAGTTGCTGGTGTCGCGCGGAGCAAACGTGAGCACCTCCGGACCCAACGGCGTGACTGCGCTCGACATTGCGCGCGCTAACAACGATGCCGCGATGGTGTCGTTGCTTCAGCGCCATGGCGCAAGGTAAGGCGCCTTCCAGCGCCTGGTACCTGGTCTCGGTGGCGCTGGCGATTGCCGGCTGCGTCTCCGGAGCCCTGATATTGTGGCACGCGGTCACCGGCCTGGCGGCGGTGCGGGCATTTGCGGTACCCGGCAGTCACGTAATCGAAGTACGCGCGCCCGGCCGCTACGCGCTATGGCACGACCACGCAACGCACTACGGCGGCGAAGTCTATTCTTTCGACCCGCGCCTGCCTTCAGGCGTAAGGATCCGGGTTGTCGGACCGCAGGGCCCGGTCGCGTTGCACGCCCCGCGGGGCCGATCCACCTCCAAGGTTGGAACTGCTGAGCGGATCCAGATCAACGTGTTCGACGCGCCAGTCGCCGGACGCTACGAGATCGAAGTGCAGGGCGATTTCCCGCGCCGTATACTTTCTGTCGGTCCGGACAACCTGCTGTCTTCGATTGCACAGATGTTTGGCGCTTTCGCCGCACTCATGCTCGGCGGTATCTCGGGAGTCGCGCTGGCGACGTGGGTCTATTTCAGGCGCGAGGCGGTTGTCGCACGCGAATCGGCGGGAGGGGTGAACATGAAAACGCAAACCAGTGAAGGCGGGACCGAAACCGACAATTCGAGAAAGCAACTCACGCAGATGGTCTACGCGCTGCAGGCGGCCTCGTTTCTGGTCGGATTCTCTGGCATTGCCGCGGTAATAGTGAACTATGTGAAACGTGACGACGTGGCCGGCACCCTTTATGAATCGCATTTTCGCTGGCAGATCCGGACCTTCTGGTGGTCGCTGCTGTGGGCGGTCCTCGGCGCGCTGTTGGCGCTGGTGGTGGTTGGGTTCGTGATTCTCGCGGCCGATGCGATCTGGTTCATCTACCGCATCATCAAAGGCTGGTTGAACCTTAACGACGGCAAACCGATGCCGGGGTAGAAAGCAGGGAAGTCATTTCCACAACCCGCCGGTGCTTGTTTACGCCGAGACGCGACCGCTGCGGCTGATGTTGCAACGGCGACAAGAACGTCAGCCCGGAAAATCCCGCTCGGAATAGCCGGCCTCGCGTTGGCTGCGGATTGCCAGCACGAACACCGTGTCTATCTCAGGCACATAGCGGTACAAGGCCACATAACCGCGGGAACGACGGCCAATCACCAGTTCCCGTTTGCCGTTCGTGGCCGGGCGACCAATCGACGGATTGTGCTCGAGAATATTCAGTGCGGCGACAATTTCGGTCATTCGCTGCCCAGGACTCTCCACCGCGCGACTCAACAGGTGATCGAGGATCCGGTCAAAATCCGCTGCGATCTGCGGTGCGAGTTCTACGCGTGACACCTTCAGCGCGCAAGCTTGCGCGCGACGGGGCGCTTCACGACCTTGTCGGCCACGCGCGCTTCGAGATATTCGCGCATTTCGCTCCACGGAATGGTTTTTCCGGAGGCAACGATGCCGGCATAGCGTGATTCCGCCACCGCGTCGAAATCGGCGACCCGTTCTGCTTGATCGGCTTTCTCGGCAATTGCTTCCAGAATGAAGCCATGCGCCGTCGTCCCGGCGCGTTTTGCCGCAGCGGCAATACGTGCTTTCAGTTCATCTGGCAGGCGGATCGTGGTTGTGGACATGACGGCTTCCTTACAGATGCAACAGTTCTAATGTAGCACAGCGGTGCTACAAGAACCGATTCAGGTCTCCGTAGGAAGCATGCAGCCCAGCCACCATCACGCAGCGTCTGCGAGCAGGCTTTCATACGGAATGCGCAAACCGTCGTGCAGACGCTTGATCATCCGCAAGCTCAATGGCCGCTTACCATTGAGAACCTCAGAAACGCGGCCGCTCGGGCCGATATAGGGTTCAAGGTCGCGCATCGTCAGCCCTTGTTGATCCATGCGAAACCTGATCGCCTCGATCGGGTCCGCCGGTCCGATCGGGTAATGCTTGTTCTCGTACGCCTCGATCAACGTGACGAGGACTTCCATCTCGTCGGCCTCCGGCGTCCCTTTCTTCGCCTGAAACACTGACTCGAGACGACGCAGCGCCATTTTCAGGTCCCGCTCGGTGCGAATGGGCTTAATAGTCATTGACGGTCTCCACATTGATGCGGTCATACTGCGCATGGGTACCGACGAATTTCACCCATACGATCTCGGCGCGGTACTGCATTTCCACGACGAGCCGGTACTTATTTCCGTCGACTCAGAGTCAGCTAAGAAGGGCAAACGAAAAGGGCCTACCCGAAGGTAAGCCCTTGATGAAGCTGGCGCGCCCAGAGAGATTCGAACTCCCGACCCCTTGGTTCGTAGCCAAGTACTCTATCCAGCTGAGCTATGGGCGCAAGGGGGCGGATTCTATCAAACTTCGACCCACTTGTTGACCACGCAGTTTAAGGCCCGATAATCGGGCCATGGACACCCACGACATGGTCATCCGCGGCGGCACGCTCATCACGGCGACCGAAACCCGCGCAGCCGACATCGGCATCAAGGAGGGCAAGATCGCCGCACTCGGCCGGAACCTTTCCGGTACCCGCGAGATCGACGCGCGCGGCAGGCTGGTCCTGCCCGGCGGCGTGGACAGCCACTGCCATATCGAGCAGTTGTCCTCCTTCGGCATTCCGGCGGCGGATGATTTTTATTCGGCCACGGTTTCGGCGGCCTACGGCGGGACGACGACGGTGATCCCGTTCTGCGCGCAGCATCGCGACGACGTGTTGCCCGAAGTGCTCGAGGACTATGCCGCGAAGGCAAAAACCAAGGCGGTGATCGACTATGCCTTCCACCTGATCATCGCCAACCCGGACGAACGCACGCTCGCCACCGACCTGCCGGCCGCAATCGCAACTGGCATTCGCTCGTTCAAGATCTTCATGACCTACGACCGCATGCGCCTGACGGACGAGCAGATCCTCGACGTGATGTCGGTCGCGCGGCGCGATGGCGCGCTCCTCATGGTGCACGCCGAGAACCACGGCATGATTTCCTGGCTGGCCGGGAAGATGGTGAAACAGGGCAACGTGGCGCCGCGCTACCACGCGATCTGCCACACGCGCGGCTCGGAGGCCGAGGCAATCAACCGGGTCATCGCGCTCGCAGAACTCGTCGACTGCCCGATCCTGGTGGTGCACGTGTCCACGCCGGAGGGCATCGATACCATCCGCCAAGCGCAAAAACGCGGCCTCAAGGTGTTTGCCGAAACCTGCCCGCAGTATCTGTTCCTGACCGCCGCGGACATTGACCGGCCCGGGGTGCTGGGCGCGGCCTTCTGCTGCTCGCCACCGCCGCGCGACGCAGCGGCGCAGGAAGCCTGCTGGCAGGGCCTGAAAGACGGCACGCTGACGGTGTATTCCTCCGACCATGCACCGTATCGCATGGACGCGACCGGCAAGCTGCCCAAGGGCGAGAAGACAACCTTCAAGGAAATGGCCAACGGCGTGCCCGGGCTGGAGCTTCGCCTGCCGCTGCTTTATACCTTCGGGGTCGGCGCGGGGCGCATCACGCCGAACGAATTCGTCGCGCTGACCGCGACCCGCCACGCGCAAACCTACGGCCTGTACCCGCAAAAGGGCACGCTCGCGGTCGGGTCGGACGCCGACATCGCGATCTGGGACCCCGAAAAGCGCGTCACGGTCACGAAAGACCTCGTCCACGACAATACCGGCTACACGCCCTACGAAGGCCGCGAACTCAAGGGCTGGCCCGTCACGGTGCTCTCGCGTGGCGAGGTCATCGTGGACCACGGCAAACTGTCCGCCGCGCGCGGCCGCGGGCGTTTCCTCGCGCGCAAGGCGAACGACGCGCTCAAGCCGCTGGGCCGGTCGGTCCCCGAAATGGCGCAGCTGCAGGCCTGGAACACCCCCTTGCAACCATGAGAATCAAACAATGAGCAGAAAACTGTGCATCGCCGCCGCCCAGCTCGGCGCGGTCAACCTCGCCGACACGCGGCCCGTGGCGGTGAAGCGGCTCGTGGAACTCTTGCGCCAGTCCGCTGCCATGGGTGCGAAATTTGTGGTGTTCCCGGAGCTCGCATTTACGACCTTCTTTCCGCGCTATTGGTACGATGACCAGGCCGAGGTCGACCGCAAGTTCTTCGAGGCCGCCATGCCCTCGCCCGAAACCCAGCCGCTGTTTGATACCGCGAAAAAGCTCGGCATCGGCTTTTCGATCGGCTACGGCGAGCTCATCGAGGAGGACGGCCGCACGCGGCGCTTTAATTCATCGATCCTCGTTTCGCCCGACGGCACGATCACCGGCAAGTACCGCAAGATCCACCTGCCCGGCCACGCCGACCACAAAAAAGGCGCGGCCTTCCAGCACCTGGAGAAGAAGTACTTCGAAGTCGGCAACCTGGGCTTTCGTACCTTCCGCTTCATGGACACGATCACCGGGATGCTGATCTGCAACGACCGGCGCTGGCCCGAGGCCTTCCGCGTGCTCGGCCTGCAGGGCGCGGAAATCATCACGCTGGGTTTCAACACCCCCACCGAGAACCTGCACTACCCCGAGCCGCCCGCGCTGCGCGTGCACCACCACCTGATCATGGCGCAGTCGATGGCCTTCCAGAACGCGGTCTGGCTCGTTGAGGTCGCCAAGGCCGGGTTTGAGGACGGGTTCCGCATGTTCGGCCATTCGGTGATCGTCTCGCCCTCGGGTGAGATCGTCGCCAAGACTTCGTCGGAAGACGACGAGGTCATCGTGCACAATGTGGACTTGGCGCTGGGTGAAAACCTGCGCCGGACCATGTTCAACCTGGCGGCCCACCGCCGTCCCGAGCATTACAAACTCATCACTGAAAGGACGGGTGTCGAAGTGACACCTGCAAACTGACCCATGAGTTATGCACTCGTCGTACGCATCAAGATCAAGCCCGAGAACGTGGAAGCCTTCATGGAAAAGCTCGCGGCCAACGCAGCCTCCGCGCGCAAGGAAGCCGAATGCCTGACCTTCGACGTCCTGGTCGACCCCGCCGACAAGACCCAGGTCATGCTGTACGAGGTCTACAAGAGCGAGGCGGCGTTCCAGGTCCACCAGCAGCAGCAAGCCTTCAAGACGTATATGGAAGACGCGGTGCCGCTGCTCGCTGACCGTGGGCGCCAGTTCATGACCCGCGTCTCGACCTGATGCAGCTCGCCTTCGCGGACATCACCCCGGCCGAGCGCTACAAGATCCTCACCGGGCTGGTGATCCCGCGGCCGATCGCGTGGATCTCGACTAGGAGCGAAAACGGGGTGGCGAACTGCGCGCCGTTCTCGTTCTTCAACGCAATGTGCGAAGACCCGCCGTTGTGCTTCGCGAGCATGAACGCGCGCAGCGACGGCAAGATGAAGCACACGCTGAAGAACGTCCTGCGCACCAAGGAGTTCGTGGTCAACTTCGTCGACGAGGCAACCGCCAACGCGATGCACATCTCGAGCTACGAACTTCCGGAAGAGGAAAGCGAGTTCGAGAGGACCGGCCTCACCGAGGCGGCCTGCAGCCTGGTGCAACACCCGCGAATCGCCGAGGCCGCTGCCAGCTTCGAGTGCCGGCTGTGGAAAACGATGGAGCTCGGCCCGGGACGCACGATCGTGTTCGGCGAGATCCTGCTGGTGCATGGGCGAGAAGGCCTGATCGACCCGGTCACCAAGCGCATCGACGAAGCGTTCTTCCAGCCGATCGGCCGCCTTTACGCCAACCGCTACTGCACCACCCGGGAGCGCTTCGAGCTGCCCGGTGAATTGCCGTAATCTTGAAGATTATTTTTATAAACTCTATATCCTATGCGGCCTGTGTGTCAGTTAGTGTATCGGTATTAATACATATCATGACGCAAAACGCATGAACGCCTCCCACACGCCCCGCACCGGGGACAGCGGCCAGTCGCTGCGCCGCTACCTGGAGGTGCTCGAGGGCGAAGGCCGGCTCTTGCGTATCGGCAAAAGCGTCGACGTCGACGAGAACATCTCCGCGCTGTCCTACCTCAGCTACCTGCAGCGCGCGCAGGGGTGCCTGTTCTCCGACGTGAAGGGGTTTCCCGGCTGGGAAGTCGCCAGCCAGCTCGTCATGGACCGCGACATGTGGGCGCTCGCGCTCGGCGTGCCGGAGTCCGAAGTTGTCGCGACATTCGCCGAGCGGCTCGCGACCCCGATCGCCCCGCTGCTCGACACGAGTGGGCCGGTGCAGGAAGTCGTCGAGACGGGGGATGAGGTGGACCTCATGAAGATCCCCGCAATGTGGACTTCCGAGCGCGACCCGGGTCGCTATATCGCCTCGGGCATGTGCATCATCAAGGATCCCAAGACCGGCATCCGCAACATGTCGGTGCACCGCGCGCAGATCCTCAGCCGCAACACCACGGGCTACTACATGGTGCCTCGCCAGGCGATGCGCATCCACCAGATGCACCAGGAACTCGGCCGCCCGATGGAGGCCGCGATGGTGATCGGCGGCCATCCGCTGATCATGTTTGCCGCGGGATTTGTCGCGCCGTATGGCATGGACGAGCTGGCGATCGCGGGCGGCCTGCTGCGCCACCCGGTGCGCCTGTTGAAATGCAAGACGATCGACGTCGAGGTGCCCGCCGATGCGGAGATGGTGCTCGAGGGGGAGATCCTGCCCGCTGAGATCGCACCCGAGGGCCCGTTCGGCGAGGTGACCGGAACGTATTCGAAGGTCGGGACCGCGCCGGTGTTCCGCGTCAAGGCGGTCACCCGCCGCGCGAAGCCGGTGTTCTATGCGATGAGTTGCGGCATGCCACCCTCGGATGCCCATTCGATCACCTGCGTCGTGGTCGAGGCCAAGCTCTCGGACCACCTCAAGGGCGTGGACGGCGGGCTGCTGGACATCCGCGACATCCGCTGCCCCGGTGGCATGTCACCGCTGATCCTCGCGCTGCGCATGCACCCGCGCTACGCCGGACAGTCGAAGATCGCGCTGATGGCGGCCGCCGCGAGCCCCTACCTCCATCCGAAACTGCTGGTGGCCACCGACGCGGACGTCGACATCAGCGATCCCTGGCAGGTACTGCGCGCACTCGCCGCACGCTTCGACCCGGCCACGGACCTGACGCGCATCGATGCCACGCGCGTGTTCACGCTCGACAACGCATCCCCCCTGCCACCGGGCGTCAATCCGATGCACCGGACCGGCACCAAAGCGCTGTTCGACGCCACGCTCGATCCGCGCATGGGCGCGGCCGAGCGCGCCGGCTACGCCTGGCCTGCCGGACAGCACGCGCCGGCAGGCCGCGAAGCCTGGTGCGCTGCGCTCAATGTGCCGGCCGAAAAATTCGTCTTCACGCTGCGCGACCGCGCCGACGCGCGCATCGAACCGTTGGAAGCGCCGGCGCCAACGCTGCACCCCACGCGCCTCGAGGAATTGTCCGGCGCACCAGGGCAGCCGTTGCACGGCGTGCTGGTGCTGCGCAAGTCGCTTCTCCTGGTGCGCGCCTTCCGCTCCGGTGAGGCGCTGGCGATAGCGATCGACACGCCGCGCCTGGCCAGCCTGCTCTCCGGGCGGCAGCGCGCGCGCCTCGTACTCGGCACCGCACCCGGCGTGTTGCTCGCCGCGGCGATCGGCACGCTGGGAATGAACGCCGATTACGCGCTCGCCGGCAGCCTGGCGGGCACGCCGCTCACGCTTGCGGGCGTGGGCGGGCTGCCCTTCCCGGTCGATGCCCCCGCAATCATCGAAGGCGAGATTGATGCGCAAGGCGCGGGCCGTATCGAGAACGTCGTCGGCATCACGGGAGATGGCGGGGTGACACTCGACACCGTGCGTTTCACCCTTGACGGCTGTCACGGCCGGCGCCCGCAGAACGAATCCCCGCTCGACCTGGTCAGCGCGATGGCGATCGCCAACGAGGTTCTTACTGCAGGCCACCTGCGCAGCATCGAAGGCGGCCTGGATCTTCGCGACGTGCACTGCCCGGTGCAGGCACGCGGCCTCGTCACGGTGCTGCAGCTTGCGCCACGTGTCGCGGGCCAGGCGAAGACCGCGCTCCTTGCGGCGCTCTCGGGCCCCTCGACGCTCGCGCGCCTGGCGATTGCAATCGACCCGGATGTCAGCGCCACCGACCCGGCCGAACTGATCTGGGCCATGGCAAGCCGCGTACATGCGCAGTCCGACATTGCGTATACCGAAAACGCCGGCGGGCTGCCCTCAGACCCGCTTGCCCGCCCGGTCGGATCAGGCGCCGCGCTGTCCACGCGCTGGATCTGCGATGCCACGATCCCGCTGGGCGTTCCGGGCAGCACGGGCGCCGACGAATTCGCACGCGCGACACCAAAGAACCTCGACAAGGTCAGGCTCGAAGACTTCCTCTGATGAAGGAACGGATCCATGCCTTATTGCCCCCTGCCTGAGTCGCCGCACGGCGGCGGTCGCCTCTTCTATACCGAACGCGGCAGCGGCGAACCGCTGCTGTTCGTGGCCGGTCTCGGCGGCATCGGCAGTTTCTGGGCGGCGCAGCTGGAGGCGTTTTCGGCGACGCGCCGGGTGATCACGTTCGACCATCGCGGCACGGGCCAGTCCACGCACTCGCCGATCGCCTACTCGATCGCGCAGATGGCCGATGACGTGCGGGTGCTGCTTGACCACCTTGGAATCGAGCGCACGGACTACGTCGGCCATTCGACCGGCGGCGCAATCGGCCAGCACCTTGCCGCGCATTCGGCGGGCCGCATCGGGAAGCTTGTGCTTTCGGCCACCTGGCCGCGCGCCGATGCCTATTTCAACCGCCTGTTCGCGCTGCGCCGGACGCTGCTCGAAACCCAGGGAGTGCGGCTCTACACCCAGCTCGCCAACCTTGTGCTCTATCCGCCGTACTACTACACGGCGAACGCCGCCGCGCTCAACGAGCGCGCCGAGCAGTCCCTGCCCGGCCTCGCCGCGGTGCCCATCCTCGTCTCGCGCATCGACGCGATCCTCGCCTTCGATGGCTGGGACGCCCTGCCATCGATCACCCAGCCGGCGCTGGTGATCTGCGCGAAGGACGACATGATCACGCCCGCGTATTTTTCCGAGCAGCTCGCAGCGCGCCTGCCGCATGCCAAACTCGCGCTGATTGAGCGCGGCGGGCATTTCTGTCCCGTCGCCGAAGCCGGTGAGTTCAACCGGATCGTGCAGGCGTTTCTTGCCGGCCCTCCCAGTCCAGCCTGACGCGTGCGATCGCCATGCCCGCGGCGGCCTGGGTAGGTTCGACCACCGGGATGCCGATTTCGTCCTGCAGCGGCTTCCTGTAGCGCGCCATCCCGGCGCACCCCATCACCACCACATCGGCACCGTGGTCGGCACGCAGCGCGCGGCCGACCTCCACCATCCGGCCGAAGGTCTTGTTTTCGTCTGAGAGTTCGGTGACCCCGAGGCCGACCGGCAGTTCGCCTGCAAAGCGGTCGGACACGCCGAGCGCGCCAAGGTAGCGCAGGTGACGGGGGATGGATTTCCGCAGGATGGCGATCACGCCGAAGCGCTGGCCCAGGGTGAGCGCGGTCAGGATGCCGCATTCGGAAATGCCCAGCACGGGCTTCGCGGTCGCCTCGCGCAGCGCGTACAGGCCCGGATCGCTGTAGCACGCGATCACGAACGCGCCGTAGTCGGCGTCGCGCTCGCGCACCAGGGCGAGCAGCGGCGCGACCACGCCGTCGACGTGCTGCTGGGTCTCGATGCCGGGCGGGCCCTGGGCAAGCGTCACGCAGTCAATCGCGGGCCCGCCCACCATGCGCAGCGGCGCCATGGCCGCGTCGATGCCGCGCGTGACCGCCTCGGTCGAATTCGGGTTGATGACGAGGATTCGGTCCATCAGTGCATGGCCAGTTGTTTGTGCTCGAAGCGAGAGAGCAGCCGCACCAGCGGCCACAGGCAGACGAGGTAAATGATACCCGCCGCGACGACCGGCGTGGCGTTGTAGGTCACCGACTGTGCCTGGCGCGCGGCGTAGAGCAGCTCGGGCAGCGCCACTACGCTTGCGATCGACGTGAGCTTGACCACTTCCAGCGTGTTGCCCAGCAGGTCCGGCAGGACGTTCCTGACCGCCTGCGGGAGGATCACGTGCCGCATGGTCTGCAGGCCGGACAGGCCGGTCGAGCGCGCGGCCTCGAACTGGCCCCGCGGGATCGACTCGATGCCCGCGCGGAAGATCTCGCCGTAGTAGCTTGAGGTGTTGAGCAGGAACGCGAGCGCCACCGCCACGAAGGCCGGCAGGTCGACGCCAAGGAACGGCAGCCCGAAGGCCACGAACATCAGCAAGACGAGCGGCGGGAACGCGCGAAACAGGTCCACATAGGCGATCACCGCCCAGCGCATCCAGCGCCTGCGCGCGCGCGAGGCCAGCGCCACCGCCAGCCCGCCCGCCACGCCGAGCGGAATCACCACGACGCACAGCAGCGCCGTCATCCCGAGGCCCTCGAGCAGGATGGGCCAGGCCTGGCGCAGGATCTCGAGGTTGAAGAAATTGAGGACCAGGCTGTCCATCTCATC
This sequence comes from Burkholderiales bacterium, assembly GCA_038211455.1. Classification (GTDB taxonomy): domain Bacteria; phylum Pseudomonadota; class Gammaproteobacteria; order Burkholderiales; family SG8-39; genus SZAS-79. The sequence goes on along the minus strand of JBBQVP010000013.1, from coordinate 23,379 downwards.
TCTTCCATGCGAAGCGGGTTTCCACCCAGCGGCCGAACCAGACCACCGGCAGGAACAGGAGCAGGTAGGCGAGCGCGCCGGCCGTCAGCGGCGAGGGGTTGTAGGAAAACGAGTACGCGCTCTGCGCCTGGTAGAGGATCTCGCCCACCGCCACGACCGCCCCGAGCGCGGTGTTCTTGGTGATCGCGATGGTGCGGTTGGTGAGCGGCGGGATGGTGATCCGCACCGCCTGGGGCAGGACCACGTGGCGCAGCGTCTGGAGGAAATCGAGCCCGGTCGAGCGCGCCGCCTCCCATTGGCCCTTCGGCACGGCGAGCAACCCGGCCCAGAAGATCTCTTCGGCGTAGGCGGTCAGCACCAGCGACAGCGCCAGCCAGGTGGCCACGAACCCCGACATGCGGATGCCGATCGTGGGCAGTGCGAAGTAAAACACGATGATGACCACGAGCGGCGGCAGCGCGCGCAGCGCGTCGACGAACACCACGATGAAAAAATTGACGATCCTTGCGCGGAACGCGCGCACCACGGCCAGCACGAGGCCGCATGCGATGCCCGTTGCCACCACGGCCAGCGCCAGCTGGATCGTGACGAAGACACCGTCGACGATCTTCGGCAGGTACTGCAGCATGATCGGCCAGTTGAAGAACGTCTCGGCGAGTCTGCCCATGGACCTGGCCGTTTCTCAGTGCGCGATACTGGCGATGAATTCCCGCACGCGTGCATGATCGGGATCGTTGAACAGCTTCTGCGGGGCGCCCTCCTCCAGGATGCGGCCCTGGTCCATGAACACCACCCGGTCGGCGGCGCTCCTGGCGAAGCCCATCTCGTGCGACACCACCACCATGGTCATGCCGGACTCGCGCATTTCGCGCATCACCGCGAGCACGCCCCCGACGAGTTCCGGGTCGAGCGCGCTGGTCGGCTCGTCGAACAACATGATCGCCGGGTCGAGCGCAAGGGCGCGCGCGATCGCCACGCGCTGCTGCTGGCCGCCGGAGAGCTCGTTGGGAAACGCCGCCGCCTTCTCGGCCAGGCCGACCTGGGCAAGCGCGTTCGCGCCGATGCTCTCGGCCTCCTCGCGCGACTTGCCGAGCACCTTGCGCAGCGCGAGCGTGACGTTGGCAAGGGTGTTCAGGTGCGGGTACAGGTTGAACGACTGGAACACCATGCCGATGCGGCGACGCACGGCGTTGATGTCGGTTGCGGGCGCGAGGATGTCGACGCCCGCGACTCGGATCGCGCCGGAGGTCGGCTCCTCCAGGCGGTTGCAGCAGCGCAGCAGGGTCGACTTGCCCGAACCCGAGGGGCCGATGACGAACACCAGCTCTTTCTCGCGCACCTGGAGGTCGATGCCTTTCAGGACCTCCAGTGCGCCGAACGACTTGTGCAGCCCCGTAACCTCAAGGAGCAGCGCCGGGTCACCCACTTACTTGCATTTCGGCGTATGCGCCGTCGCGTCGTACCCCGCCATGCCCGGCACGCCGTAGCCCGGATACGCGGTCACGGCAGCGGCGCCCGCTTCAGGCTTGATGCCGAACCACTTCTCGTGCAGCCTGGCGATCGTGCCGTCGGCCTTCATGCACTCGATCGCCTCGTCGAAGGCATTCCTGAGCTTGGGGTCGTCCTTGCGGAACACTGCGGCCCATACCAAGCCCTGGTCGACCTTGAGGCCGGCGAGTTTCAGCTGGGCGCTCGAGCGCAGCACCGCGTAGGCGGCGGTGGTGTTACCCGACAGGCCGGCATCGGCGCGCCCGGCGATGATTGCCTGCATTGCGTCGGCATTGGTCCCATACGATTCCGATTTGTAGCCGTACCTGGCGGCGTTGTCCTGCAGCCACTTGTCGTAGGCCGAACCCTTGTTGGTCGAAATCGTCTTGCCCTTCAGGTCCTCCAGCGTCTTGATGTCCGGTTTGCCGCTTGGCACGACGAACGCGTAGAAGGTGTTGAGGTAGCCCTCCGAGAAGAGCAGGTTCGCGGCGCGCTCGGGCGTCACCGTGGTCGGTGCGCCGACGAAATCGAGCTTGCCCGCGTTCATCGCCGGAATCAGCCCGGAGAACTCGCCCGCGAACACCTCGATCCTGCGGCCCATGCGCTTGCCCGCCTCGAGCACGAGGTCGACGTTGAACCCCTCGATTCCGCCGCCCATCTTCGGCATCGCGTGCGGCGCGAACGTGCCGTCGAAGCCCGCCACCAGGGGTTTGTCCTGCGCCTGGGCGCCGGCCGCAAGGCACAGCGCGATAGCCACCATCGCAATTCGTTTCATCGTCATCTCCCTCTGCGTTACGTTTCAGGTCAACCCGGATTCAATAGCACGAAGTTCCGTAGCACGAAGTGTACCAAGCACCGGGCATGCTAGATTCGGCTGCCATGACCAACCGCGTGCTCGTCCTCTACGCCCATCCCGGCCACGAAGCCTCCCAGTCCAACCGCAGGCTGCGCGCCGCCATTGAGGACCTGCCCGGCGTGACCCTGCAGGACCTGTACGAAACCTATCCCGACTTCTTCATCGATGTTCGCCGCGAGCAGAAGCTGCTCCTGGAGCACGACGTACTCCTTATCCAGCACCCGGTGTACTGGTACAGCGCGCCCGCGATCGTGAAGGAATGGCAGGACGTGGTGCTCGAATACGGCTGGGCCTACGGGCCGGGCGGTAACCGGCTCGCAGGCAAATATTTCATGCAGGCACTGACCACAGGCAGCGACGCGGCGTACTACGGACGCGGCGGCAGGCACAATTTCACCCTCCACGAGTTCCTGCGCCCGTTCGAGCAGACCGCGCACCTGTGCAACATGGTCTACCTCGCGCCGTTCGTCACCCACGCGGCGCGCCAGGTCGAGACGGGCGATTTCGATACCCAGGCCGCGCGCTATCGCGCACTGGTGGAGGGCCTCGTGCGAGGTGAAATGCCCGAACGCTTCCACACCATCCCCGCAGAGGATTGAATGGGCGGCCACGACTTCCTCGCCCAGGCGCTGATCTACCTCGCGGCTGCGGTCATCGCAGTGCCGCTGTCCAAGCGGCTGGGCCTGGGCTCGGTGCTTGGCTTCCTGCTGGCCGGCGTGGCGATCGGCCCATGGGGGCTCGCGCTGATCGGCGATGTCGAATCGATGCTGCATTTCTCCGAGTTCGGGGTCGTGCTGCTCCTGTTTCTCGTCGGCCTGGAACTCAACCCGCAGCGCCTCTGGAGCCTGCGCCGATCGATCTTCGGCATGGGGACCGTGCAGGTCGTCGCAACCATCGGGCTGGTCGCCGGGATCGGAATCGCGCTCGGCACCGGGACCGGTGTCGCGCTGGTCGCGGGAATGGGTTTCGCCATGTCTTCGACCGCGATCGCGCTCGCCACGCTGGAGGAAAAGAACCTCCTGCCCACGCCCGGCGGCCAGGCGTCGTTCGCGGTGCTGCTGTTCCAGGACCTGGCGGTGATCCCGCTGATGCTGGTGCTCTCCCTGATGGCGCCGGATCGTGGGAGCGGTGCGGGCTTCGACATGCTGGCGGCGGGCCGCGCCATCGGGCTGATCGCGCTGCTGGTCGTCGCCGGCCGCTTTCTGCTGCGTCCCGTGTTGCGCTACATCGCCAATACCGGGCTGCGCGAGATCTTCATCGCATTCTCGCTCCTGCTCGTGATCGGAATCGCGCTGCTGATGCAGTCGGTGGGGCTGTCGGCAGCGCTTGGCACCTTCCTCGCCGGCGTCCTGCTCGCCGACTCGGAGTACCGCCACGAACTCGAACTCGACATCGAACCGTTCAAGGGCCTGCTGCTTGGCCTGTTCTTCATTTCGGTGGGCATGTCGGTCGACCTGGGGCTGTTCGTCAGCGTGCCGCTGCTCGTTTTCGGGATCGCACTGGCCGTGGTCGCCGCCAAGGTGTTGCTGCTCTATGTGGTCGCGCGCGGCTTCCGGCTCTGTGGCGCCGACGGCATCCTGTTTGCGCTGACGCTGTCCCAGGTCGGTGAGTTCGCCTTCGTGCTGTTCGGCATCGCCTCCTCGGAACGCCTCCTCAGCCGGGAGACGGCCAACATCCTCAACGCCGCAGTGGCCGCCTCGATGCTGACCACGCCGCTCCTGATGATCGCCTACGAGAAGCTGATCCTGCCGCGTTTGGAGCGCGCCGACACGCGCGCGGCCGACGTGATCGACGAGCACAATCCGGTGATCGTCGCCGGCTACGGGCGCTTTGGCCAGGTCGCCGCGCGCATGCTGAACGCGCGCGGCATCGCCACCACCGTGATCGACCACGACCCCAACCAGATCGAACTCGTGCGCCGCTTCGGCCAGAAGGCGTACTACGGCGACGTCACGCGCCTCGACCTGCTCCAGGCCGCAGGCGCAGGCGAGGCGAAGCTGCTGATTGTCGCCATCGACGACCAGGACGCGGCGATGGCGACCGCGCTGCTGGCGCGCAAGCATTTCCCGGCGCTGCGCATCCTCGTGCGCGCGTATAGCCGCACCGACGCCTTTGAATACGCGGAGCTGGGCATCCCCGCCGTGCGCGAGACCTTTGGCTCGGCAATCGATGCGGGCGAGGCGGCATTGCGCGTGCTGGGCCACACGGCACACGCCGCCAAGCGCATCGCGACCCAGTTCCGGCGCCACGACGAAGACCTGCTCGCGCGCTCGGCGCCCCACCGCGGAGACGTGAAGCAGTTGGTCACGCTCGGACAGCAGGGCCGCGCCGACCTCGAGAAGCTGTTGAACAACGAGCGCGAAGTCGACGCCAAGCCGGGAGACGGGGGCTGGCATTGATATAGCCAATTACTATCAAACTTATATAACCATATAATTGGACGCTATCGACCGCCTCCCTTAACCTGCGTGCATCAAATCCACCCCACCCAGGAGCACGCAATGTCGCAGAGCATGGAAGGCAAGAAGGTCCCCCAGGTCACGTTCCGCACCCGCAGCAACGGGGACTGGAAAAACGTGACCTCCGACGAACTGTTCAAGGGCAAGACCGTGGTGGTGTTTTCGCTGCCGGGCGCGTTCACCCCGACCTGCTCGACCACCCACCTGCCGCGCTACAACGAACTCGCGCCGGCGTTCTTCGCCAGCGGCGTGGACGCGATCCTGTGCGTTTCGGTCAACGACGCGTTCGTAATGAACGAGTGGGCCGCCAACCAGGAGTCCGCCAACCTCGTGACGATCCCCGACGGCAACGGCGAGTTCACCGACGGCATGGGCATGCTGGTCGACAAGGCCGACCTCGGTTTCGGCAAGCGCTCGTGGCGCTATTCGATGCTCGTGAAAGACGGCGTAGTGGACAAGATGTTTATCGAACCGAACAAGCCCGGCGACCCGTTCGAAGTGTCGGATGCCGACACCATGCTCGCCTACGTAAACCCGAAGGCGAAAAAGCCCGACCAGGTCGCGATCCTGACGCGTGAAGGCTGCTCGTTCTGCGCCAAGGCCAAGACGCGCCTGAAAGAACTTGGATACGAGTACTCGGAAGTCACGCTGCCCAACACCAACCGCAGCCGTATTGTCGGTGCGATCACTGGCCAGGGAACGGTGCCGCAGGTCTTCATCAACGGCCAGCACATCGGCGGCTGGGAAGAACTCGAATCCTGGTCGCGCAAGGCGGCCTGAATAACATTCCGGCGCCTCGTTTCGTGTAGCTCACCCGCCGCGGGTCACCCCGCGCGGGTTACTCTTCTTGCGCGCAGGGCCAGGACTTCGGCGGCTTGAGGTCCGCAGGCAGCTTCGTCTTCTGGTTGCCGCAGGCGGAATCGAGTTGCGCCTGCGTCAGCCCCTGCACCCCCGACAGGTCGGCGTCTTCGAAGCGCGTGCGGAAGGTGCGTGCATACGTCAGCTTCGCGCCGTTCAGCCTTGCATGCGCGAGAACGGTGCGCGACAGGTCGGCGCTGGACAGATTCGCGCCGGATAGATTTGCCGACTCCAGCGTCGAGCGCGGAAACTCGGCCTTCTCCATTTTTGCGTTCCCGAGGTCAGCTGACTTGAGGCTGGAGCGGATGAACTCTGCCTTGGTGAGGTCCGCGCCGACGAGTTTCGCGCCGCTTAAGTTTGCGCGGTAGGCAGTTGCACGCACCAGGTTCGCACCGCTCAGGTTTGCGTCACTCATGCGCACGCGCTCCAGGCTCGCACGCGACAGGTCGGCCCCTGCCAGGTTGGCGTTTGCGAGGTCAGTGCCACCAAGGTTCGCACCACTCAGGCGCGCGCCCTGAAGATCGGCCTTGGCCAGTCTCAGGCGCTGTTTCTCGCATTCGGTCCAGTCGACGCGCGCCTTCGGTTCATCGTTGCAGCCGGCCTGCGCAGCAATCGGCAGCAGGCTGAAAGTAGCGGAAAGGATCAGTGCGGCAATACGCATGGAAGGTCTCAATAAGACTGGAAGGAAGGATCCGGCAAGGAGCGACATTTCACCAGAACCCCCCCTATCCCGCAATCGCCGGGCACACTCCCGGAGCGGCGCGCCGGTTAAGATTGGCGCGTTTTCAACCCGCGTTATCAACCCGCGTTACCAACCCTTGCGAGGCGGACACTGTGCGCAACTCCCGGGCAGAGCAGAACGAACCCTGCATATTCGTCATCTTCGGCGGCACCGGAGACCTGATGCGCAAGAAGCTCCTGCCCTCGCTGTTTCGCCTGGCTTCCAACGGCTCCCTGCCGCAGGACTGCCAGGTGCTCGGCGTGGCGCGCGACCGCACGCTGACCGACGCGCAGTTCCGTGCATGGGCGCGCAAGGCCATCGCGGATGCGGGCCTCTCCGAACGCAGCGCCCGCTGGTGCGACAGCTGCCTGCACTACCAGAGCGTTGACCCGGGCAGCGACGAGGACTTCCGCAAACTGGGCGCGCGCATCGAAGCCATTGAAGCCGGCCGCAGCGCCAGGGGCCAGCGCGACAAGCCCGCCGCAAACCGGATCCTTTATCTTGCGCTGCCGCCAGTGGCCTTTGAAGGCACGATCGAATCACTGGGCAAGGCCGGGCTTAACGAGAGCCGCGGCTGGACGCGGCTGGTCATCGAGAAGCCCTTCGGGCGCGACCTGCCCTCCGCACTATCCCTCAACGCGCTGGTGCACCGCTACTTCGCCGAATCGCAGGTCTATCGCATCGACCACTACCTCGGCAAGGAGACGGTGCAGAACCTGCTCGCGTTCCGTTTCGGCAACGCGCTGTTCGAGTCGGCGTGGAACCGTGACCACATCAAGGCCGTCCAGATCAGCGTCTCCGAGCAGACGAGCATCGGCACGCGCGCAGGCTACTACGAACACACCGGCGCGCTGCGCGACATGGTGCAGAACCACCTTACCCAGCTGCTTGCGCTTACCGCCATGGAAGTCCCGGCCGAATTCGCCGCGGACAGCATCCGCTTCGAGAAGGTGAAGGTGCTGCGCTCGGTCGCGCCGATCGCCCCCGGTGCCGTGGTCTTCGGACAGTATGCGCGGGGCTTGGAGGGCAGGAAGAAACTCCCGGGCTACCAGGACGAGCCCGGCGTCGCGCCAGGATCGCGCACCGAAACCTACGTGGCCATGCGTCTGGAACTGCAGAACTGGCGCTGGCAGGGGGTGCCTTTCTACCTGCGCACGGGGAAAAGCATGCCGCGGCGCTCGACGCGCATCGTGATCGACTTCCGCAAGCCGCCAGTCGCGCTGTTTCGGACCATGGACGGGCGCGGGCCGCGCAGGAACAGGCTCGCGATCAACCTCCAGCCCGAACAGGGCTTCGACCTGTCGTTCGAAGTGAAAGCCGCCGGCGACCGGTTCACGCTGCAGACCGAGCGCATGCAGTACCGCTATCCGCCTGAGTCCGACTCGATGTGGGACGGCTACGAGACGCTGCTGCTGGAAGTCCTGCGCGGCGACCAGACGCTCTTCGTGCACGCCGACGAGACCGAGGCCTCGTGGCGGCTGTACGGGCCGCTGCTGCGGCGACGCGCGAAGCCACACCCGTATGCAGCCGGCAGTTGGGGCCCGGCGGCGGCCGACAGGCTGATGGCGGCAACCGGAGGGGATTGGACGGTTTGAAGATAATCTGAAATATTTATTTCTATTTGTCTAGCACTGTAGCGGCTTGCAAGGACGTTTGTGTATCGATATCGGTACACTAGCGATCTGAAGGACGCTCGCTGGATCAGCGTCGAGTTTCGCCCCTGTTTTTCTGGCGAACGGCTTTCAATCCGACCGGGTTCGGCGCATGACTGAAAAACCGGTACTGATTGCGCCCGCTTTCCTTTGCCTGGTACATCGCCGCATCCGCGCACTTGAGCAGCGTTTTCGCATCCTCGCCGTCCAGCGGGTAGATGCTGATGCCGATGCTGACCGTGACAGCCAGCTTGGCTCCGGGAAACTGGTGCGCCGCCATCAGGGAGCCAATGATCTTGTCGGCGCTGCGGGCTGCATCGTCCGGGTGCGCAATTTCGGAAAGCAGCACCACGAATTCGTCACCGCTTATGCGGCTGACTGTATCCGAACTGCGCACACTGGCCTGCAGGTGCAGCGCCGTCGTTTGCAGCACCTTGTCGCCGGCGGCATGGCCCAGCGTGTCATTGACTCGCTTGAAGCGGTCCAGGTCCAGGAACAGCACGGCGAACTGCCGTTTGTGACGGCGCGTCAGCGCGATCGCCTGGGCAATGCGGTCATTGAGCAGAACGGTGTTCGGCAGATCGGTGAGGAAATCGTGTTGTGCCAGGTGGGACATCCTGGCTGTGACTGCGCGCGATTCGTGCACATCATGGAAGACCATCACTGCGCCGATGACGCTCCCATCGCGGCCGTGGATCGGAGCGGCGGAGTCCTCAATCGCAGTTTCGGAACCGTCGCGCCGCACCAGGACGCTGTTTGCCTCCAGGCCCACGGGCCTGTTTTTCTCGATAGCGAATGCCATCGGACTACCGGTCCGCAGCTCGTGCGTCACGCCGTCCACGATCCGGAACACCTCGCCCAACGCCCGGCCGCTTGCCTCCTCGCGCGACCATCCAGTCAGGCTTTCCGCGACTGAATTTAGATAGGTCACGTTGCCTGCGAGATCGGTGCTCATCACACCGTCGGCAATGGAGTCGAGCGTGACCTGGGCGCGCTCCCTTTCCAGGAATAACGCGTCCGCGGCCGCCTTGCGCTCCATCACATTGCGCAGCGCGCGCGGCAGAGAGTAGCTGTCGAGGTGGATCCAGGGGAGATAGTCTTGCGCGCCACGCTGCATGGCCTCCCGCGCCCGGCTTTCGTCTCCTGCGCCGCTGAGCACGAGGACCGGGATGCCAGGCGCGACCGCGAGCAGGTGGTCCAGCGGCGCGACTCCGCCCATGTCGGGCAGCAACAGATCGAGCAGCACCACATCCGTTGCGCCGTTGACCAGCTTGCCGGGATATTCCGGGATCCGGCTCACCCATTGCACGTGGAAGCACGTGCCGCGCTCAAGCGAAAGCGCCTGCCGGATTCTGTGAGCGTCGTCGGGGTCCGGGGCGAGAAGGAGTACGCTGATGTCCATACCGAGGGCAGGCAGAGATCAAGACACGCTACTCCCATCGGCCGTCCCGCTCTGTGCGGTTTCGCACATATATTCTTCTGTCCAGACGGTTCACCCTCACATCGGCGGCTGCGACCAGCTTCGTACTTTTGGTCTATTGCAATGCGCCACCGGGACGCGCACCGTAATCAAGCCGGTACGGTTCGTCTCCTTCTCCTGTGTGCCGGCCTTGAGCGGGCAACGCACCACGGTGCGCCCCGCTCTTTTATTTTCCGCACTTTGTACGCTGCGTGTCCCCACCGCACCCGCCAACTCACTGGAATACCGAAATGCACTATGACGCCACCGACCGCAACCACGGCCTGAAGTTCGACCCGTTCAAGGCCCTCGCAGTGCCGCGGCCGATCGTCGCGCCGGCTGGACTGACCGCGGCATCGACACTTCCGCGCAGTGGCTTCACTTTTGATTTGAATCAAAGCCACCCATCGCGCGCGTGATAGAAATGAGTGGTGCACAAAGTATTGCGAGGAGGCTTAGCCATGAAAACAGAAGACGTTTCGGCGCTCGCACGCCACCGTTTCGTTCCTTACTCCGTGGACTGCGCCATTTCTGACAGAGGTTGAATTTCGGAGGCTTGAGCCTGGATGAGGAAGTTGCCGCCGGGCCACACACGCAAAAGGGATAAGCCGCTATGGGTAACAGGAAAAACAAAACCGGATCAAGCGCGAAGTCCGACGCGAAACGATCCACGCCCCGCAAGCCGCTAGGGTCAACGGTGCCGGAGGCATTCACGCCCAGCCCGCTCAGCGATCCCGCTGTAAAGAAAAAGGATCGCAACAAGTTTTATGCGCGCGAGTTGAGCCGACTGCATATTGAACTCGTCAAGCTGCAGGAGTGGGTGCGCCACGAGCAGCGCAAGGTCGTGCTGCTGTTCGAAGGTCGCGACGCCGCCGGCAAGGGCGGCGTGATCAAGCGAATCGTCGAACCGCTCAATCCGCGCGCCTGCCGCGTGGTGGCGCTCGGCACGCCGACCGAGAGGCAGAAATCCCAATGGTACTTTCAGCGCTACGTCGCAGAGCTGCCGGCCGCGGGCGAGATGACCCTGTTCGACCGCTCCTGGTACAACCGCGCCGGCGTCGAGCGGGTCATGGGCTTCTGCACCGAGGCAGAATACTGGGAATTCGTGCGCTCCTGCCCGTCGTTCGAGCGCATGCTGGTGCGCTCGGGCATCACGCTCATCAAATATTGGTTCTCGGTCAGCGACAAGGAACAGGAACTGCGCTTTCGTTCCCGGATGGAAGATCGCACCAAGCGCTGGAAGCTCTCCCCCATGGACATGGAGGCGCGCAACCGCTGGCAGGACTACTCGCGCGCCAAGGACGACATGCTGGTCCACACCGACATCGAGCAAGCACGCTGGTATGTGGTCAATTCAGACGACAAGAAGCGGGCTCACCTGAACTGCATTTCCCACCTGCTCACGCTGCTGCCGTACAAGGACGTCACGCCGGGGAAGATGAAGCTGCCAAAGAGAAAGCCCGAACTGCGCGAGGGCTACGCCCGGCCGCCACTGGAAATCCAGAACTTCGTCCCCGAGATCTATTGAGCATCTGCTACCCGTCCCGTTCGAGCAACCCATCCGTCAGGAGCCAGCCGCCGTGACCGAATCTCCCCTCCTCTACAACGTGATCATCGATGCCAGCGGTGTCGCCCTGAAACAGGTCGAACCTGGGCGCCCGGGCTACCGCAAGGCTGCGAAGAACGTGATCCTGCGCCAGCGCGACGCGATCGAGCGTTACCAGCAGCTGAAAGCCGACGCCGCGGACTTTCACGGCACCTACAGCTTCCGTTTCCTCGAAACCGCGAAGACCTTCGCGCTGCTGCGCCTGCGGATGATGGAGGGCGAAATACAGAACAACCTCGACCGGATCCTGGCCGTCGGCGGACACCTCAAGCCCGGCAGCCGCTGATCGCCGCAACACAACCCCGGGGCAATGCCTGAGGACTTCTTACTTTTGGTCTATTGCAAAGCGCCGTCCTGACGCGCATTGTCGGGTCGCCGGCCTGGCTCATCTCCTCCTGTCCGCCGGCCTTGAGCGGGTATCGCGTCGTGGTGCGGCCCGCTCTTTTGTTTTGCGCACGTTGTACGATGCGTGTCGCCGCAATCCCCGACAATTCTCTGGAATACCGAAATGCACTACGACGCCACCGGCCGCAACCACGGCCTGAAGTTCGACCCGTTCAAGGCACTCGCCGTGCCGCGCCCGATCGGCTGGATCTCAACCGTCGATGCGAACGGCGTGCCAAACCTCGCGCCCTACAGTTTTTTCAACGCCGTCGCCGACCGACCCAAGATGGTGATGTTCTCCACCGGCGGACGCAAGGACAGCCTGCGCAACATCGAAGCCAACAGAGAGTTCACCTGCTCGCTTGCGACCTACGACCTGCGCGAGCAGATGAACATGAGTTCGGCACCGGTCGCGCACGGCGTGGACGAGTTCGCGCTCGCCGGGCTGACCGCGGTGCCCTCGGTCTACGTGAAGCCACCGCGTGTCGGCGAGAGCCCGGCCGCGTTCGAATGCCGGCACTGGAAGACGATCGAACTGCCGGCACCCGAGGGCGGCAAAGGTCCCACTTACAGCGTGGTGTTCGGCACGGTGGTCGGCATCTATGTCGATGACGCCTACATCAAGGACGGCATCGTCGACACGCCGTCGATGCGACCGCTCGCGCGGCTGGGCTACATGGACTACTCGGTGCTTGAACCGAAAACCGTGTTCAGCCTGAACCGGCCGCTGGCCTCGGAGGACGGGCGTACCGCCACCCTGGTGCCGGGGGATTGGGACGGGGTGTACCGCTGAGCAGGCTGGCTTGTGACAATCAACGGGAGGACGGGATCTGGACGCTTCGCAGCACCTTGCGGTCTACGAGTTCGACGACCTTGCCGCCGCGCGGTTAGCGCTCGGCGTCCACCAGGCTGCGGATGCGAAAGCGCCCATCGTCCCGGAACAGGAATGTTTCAAAAAAATTGAGCGAACCATTGCGAACCTGCGCAACCCGCCCGGGCACCGCAAAAGGCGCGGCGCGGCGCACGCTGTCCAGCGCCATGCGTTCCAGGGCAGCGTAGCCGTTCGAACGGTAGACCGACACGCCTGACACCTCGCCCTCCCGGCTGATCGTCACATCGAGGACCACGATGGACTTCAACATGGCGGGCGGCGCTTCGTCGAACGTGTCCGGGCTCAGGCGCACGATGCGCTTTGCGAACGATACCTTGTAGGCCTCAAGGGTAGCGGGCATCTCGGCGGTACCAGGCTGCGCACTTCGAATCGACGCGTTTGCGGACGACGATGGCGGCGCCACCGGGTCGCGCGGGGGCGCCGAGCATGAGGCGGCCAGTGCACTACATACCAGGCTGGCGACAAACAACGGGCGACGCATATGCATCTCCTTTGACCGGCAACGCGCAATTCGCATTCCCGGCTGGTGGGGCTTCACAACCAGCGGCGTACCTGCGAGCAGTACGCGGCATACGCATCGCCGAACATCTCGGCGAGCACCCGCTCCTCGGGCCGGATCTGGAAGCGACTGATGTACAGCACGAAAACCAGCGGCCCGGCCAGTGCCCACAGGCCGGACAGGTGCACGGCCCACGCAACGAGCAGCAACCCGAGGCCGACGTACATGGGATTGCGCGTGATCCGGTAAACCCCGTGCGTGACCAGCGTGGATGTCTTCCGGGGATTGAGCGGGTTGACCGTTGTCTTCTTCCTCAGGAATGCGATCAGGCCGAGGAGGTCAAACGAAATTCCGCAAAGCGCGATTCCGATCGCGCCGAACGAGCGCAACGCGGAGGGCAGCGCGAACAAGGGCTCGAAGTCTGACGCGCCCCACATCGCGGCTGCAATCAGGCCGGCGACGACGGGCGGAGGGATCTTGAGTTCCAGCTTCCGACGGCGCATCGGCTAGTCGCGCAAAGCCGCATCCACGATCGCCCTTGCGGAGAATGCACTCGACATGTCAACGCTGAATTGCATGTGCTTGTAGTCCCCGTTGGGCTGCAGAACATACAAGGCTTCGAACTCGGCGCGACGCGCGACGATCGACGTCAGGGCGGCGATCAGCGAATCGACATCCTTTTCGGTGTTGTAGATGCCAAAGCTGGCTCGAACCATTCCTCGCTGAGCGTCCGCCATCCGCTCGAGCTCCGCGTTGGACAGTGTGTCCGCGATGCCCGAAAGCGCGGCCATGATCATCTCCCGCACATAGGGATGAGCACAGAAGCATTCGTTGCGTACCGCGATATTGAAATAGTCGTTCAGCACAGCCGCCGACAGGGCATGGTCGAACCCTTCAAGATTGAAGGAAATTGCCCCGGCCCGCTGGCAGATATCCGGATCGGTCTCGCCGTAAATCATGAGGCCCGGAACCTCCTTCAAGCGGCGCAGCGCGTAGCGAAGCACCCGGTCTTCTTCGGCCCAGACGTTCTCCATGCCGATTTCCTTCAGCGCATAGAGTGCCGCGGCCAGTCCAATCGCGCCGGACACGTTTGGTGTCCCGGCCTCTTCGCGAGCGGGAAAATCGTCAGCCACGGTATACCGGTCAAGCGACACCTCCTTGACCATCCCGCCGCCGACTTCCGCAGGCTCGACACCGGCGAAGAGCGCGCGGCGCGCGACCACCACGCCCGGGGACCCGGGCGCATAGACCTTGTGGCCTGAAAACACGACCACATCCAGGTCCATTGACGGTTCCGTGTTGTCGCTCATGCGCATCGGCACGTGCGCTGCCATCTGCGCCGCGTCAACAACGACCAATGCGCCGTAGCGATGCGCAAGCTGGGCGATCTTGTGAACCGGGTTCACGATCCCCGTGACGTTCGATACTCCGGTGACCGCGACATAATTTACCCGGTCTGGCCGCGCCCTCAGTTCATTCTCGAGTTGCAGCAGATCGATTCCGCCCAGGGAACCGGATGATGTCACCTCGGCAGGCACATGCACGACTTCCGTGAAATGCTTTCTGTGCGGAAGATCATTCGAATGATGCTCCATGACAGAGGTCAGGACCACGTCCCGGCCGGGCCGCGCAGCACGCAACGTCTGGGCAACGCGATTCAGCGCCGCCGTCGCGCCGCTGCCTACAAAGAAGCACATCCATTGGTCGGGGTTCGCACCCACGAAATCCAGAACCACATCGTGCGCCCAGGAATACTCCGCAGTGGAGAGCCTCGCCGCAAAGTGCAACGTACTGTGAGTGTTTGCATAGTGCGGCTGAAATGCGTCCAGCACATCCTGAACGATCTTCAGGCGCAATGTGCTTGCCGTGCTGTCCAGGTAAATGCGGCGGGAGACGCCGCCGGACGCCAGCGGATACTGGACATCCAGGCCCACTGCCTGGCTGCCGATCTTTTCCAGCTTTCGACCCGTCGCCGCGCGTTCGCTGCGCTTTGCGTCCATGATTGTTGCTTCAGCTTTGTCCATCGCCAAGCACGCCCCCGGTTTACGTCCCAATCGATTCGATCCGCGGATACGACATTACCCTATTCCCGTTTCAGGATCGGTCGAGCGTAGAACTTTCCGGCTCTATGGCTGGAATACAGCACTTCCTCAGTTCCAGAAAAATTACGGATCTGACCCCGATATTCCGATATTCCCCTGAGCGGGCCGAGGGCTGACTTGCCGTAACGTTCCCCCCGCGGCGGGGGCGTTCACCAGGGCAGCCGCTCGCCGCTGTAGGAGATGAACTGCCCGGTGTCCGCGGGTTTCAGGCTGTCAATGACGCCGAGCAGGTCGGCGGCAGCATCGTCCGGCGAGCGGCCGATCTCGGCGCCGCGAAAAGGGGCCGACAGCCGCGAGTCAACCGTGCCCGGATGCAAGGCCACCAGCACCGCGTCAGGCCGTGTTCTGGCCGCCTCGACGGAAGCCGTCTTGAGGAACATATTCAGCGCCGCCTTGGAAGCGCGATAGCTGTACCAGCCGCCCAGACGGTTGTCCCCGATGCTTCCCACCTTCGCGGACAGCACCGCAAGCACCGCGCGCTCGCTGGCCAGCAATTTCGTAAAGTGGCCGAGGACCAGGGCCGGCCCGAACGTGTTAACCCGGAACGTCTCGAGCATCTGGGCAGTGTTCAGGTCGGCGAATCGCTTCTCGGGCATGAAGTCCGGCGTGTGCAGCACGCCGGCCGCGTTGATGATCAAATTGAACGGCGGCTGCCGCGACAACGCCTCCGCAGCGGCTGCAACGGTTTCTTCCCTGTCGAAGTCGATGGGTAGCTCTGAGCCACGATGCAAACCGGTGACGCCGGCACAGGCGGGGTCCGCCTGCAGCGCGCGTACGAACGCCGCGCCGATCGCGCCGGATGCACCGATGACCAAGGCGCGAAAGCCCCGCGGAAAAGATTTCAATGCCGCATCCACCCCTGCCGCCAGCGCGAAGCGTCCTGCAATTCGCGCCACTGGATCCTTCGCGCCGTTCCGGTGTAGACGGCCTCAATCACGATCCATTCGATCCTGCCTCCCGGGATTTCGGGCGGCACCACCTTGGTTACCAGGAAGTGTTTCTGCTTTTTGACGGGCTTGACTGCCGTCCACTTCGAGAGCAGAAGTTTTCCCGGTTGAACAGGCGTCGCCGAAGACGCAGCGGGCCGAGTCAAAGCGCCGGTCCGGGAACCGCGCAGAAGCGCTTCGCTGCCGCCAGCAGCGGTGGTCCGAGGGTTCGCGACAGTCCGTGCCGGTACTTCGCGAACTTGCCGTACACAACGCCCAGCAAAGGCTGCAGGCACGCGATCGACAGCACGCGCGCGGCCACGTTCAGTCCGGCCCTGCGATAAGCCTCGGCAAAAACCCGCACACCGGTCAGGATCTCGCCGTCGGCAAGACGACCATGGATGACGGCAAGCGCCGCCTCGCAGGAAACGCCATGGCCTGCAGCTTTGAAGCTTTCGTCCTGCAGGTCCACGAAGTCGAGCAGGTTCGCGCGATTCCTGGAGCGCAAGAACAGGATTTCCGCCTGGCAAAGCGGGCATTGCCCGTCGTAGTAGACCGTCAGCGGCTGCATCGGCAGGCCGGCAGTACCTGGTGTCACGCCTTCTTGACCCAGGCGACGCACCAACCTTTGGCGTTGACAAGTTTCCCGCCAACGGCGCCGCACGGACCCCATGCCTCGCCGGCCTTGCCCTGGAACAACTGGCAATTGGCGCAGTTTCTGCCTGCCGCATAGGTGGGCGCTTTCTTAAGATCGACCTTTGCCGCGTCGTGCTTGTAGCTGAGCGCGGTCGCCATGGGATCACTTTCCTCAAGCCGGGCAGCCTGGGCGGAAGCGAAGCGTGCGGTACCCATCAGGGCGGCAGTGGCCGGGATCGTGCGGAATATGAACTGTCTGCGAGTTGTCATTGTATCTCCATGATTAAAAGTAACTATTTTTGAAAACTGCAAGCTTGGCCGAAGCGCACGCTGGCACGACCCGCTCCATTTGTCAGCTAATGAACCACTAACGAACTACTATTGAAACAATATTTGATGAGATTAATGGAAATTGATGCCTTGTGAACCGAAAAATAATAATATAATCGAGTCATTAACGGTTCATAACACTACCTCGCTTGAAAGGTCAACCAATGAACGTAAAGACCGAGACCAGCGACCCGGAGGCAGGGATCTACCGCAGCGGCGTCGCCGCACGACTCGCCGGTATCCCTGTCGAGACCCTCAGAGTCTGGGAGCGCCGCCATGGCGTGGCGCGACCGCGCAAGAGCGGGGGGCGGCAGCGGCTCTATACGCCGGCTGACATTCGCCGCCTGACGCTGGTCAAACGCCTGGTCGACATGGGACATCCGATCAGCGCGGTTGCCGGGTTGCCGACCGATGTGATGGGCGGCATGTGCGCGGCCTCGACGGTGACGCAAGGATCGCCCGCCCAGGCCCGCGACGGGGCCGCGGCCCGCGAAGTGCGCGCCGTGCTGGTGGGGCCTTTGCTGATCGCCGCACGCATCGCCGAATCGCTCGCCGGCTCGCCGCTGAAGGTGGTCGGAAGCTTTCCAGACCCGATGCTGGCGGCAGCCGCGCTGCAGGCCGTGCACGCCGAGGTCGTGGTGATCGAACTTCCGACGCCCGATGAGGATTGCATCGCGCTCGTGGCCGCGATCAAGGCGGCGTGCGGTGCCGCGAAGGCGATCATCCTTTACCGCTACGCGCCCAGTGCCTTGATCCGAAGATTGCGCATCGCCGGGCACGCCGTCGCGCGCGCGTCCTCGGATGCGGCCGAGATCGAGTCGATCTGCCTGAGTCTGCTGAACGTGCCGGTGCCGGTGCCGCAGCTCGACAGAGTTGCCGGCTACTGCGCCGAATTACCCGCGCCGATGCCAAGATTCGATCAACGCGTTCTGGCGGATCTGGCGAACGCGTCGAGTACCGTGTATTGCGAGTGTCCAAGGCACCTCGTGGATCTTGTGTTGAGCCTGGGCAGCTTCGAGCGTTACAGCGCCGCCTGCGCAAATCGCGGACCCGAAGATGCGGCACTGCATCGCGACCTGGAGCGCACCGCCGGACATGCGCGCGCGATAATCGAAGAGGCGCTCGCGCGCGTGATCGCGGCAGAAGGCCTTGCCTCTTCCGCCGAAGCGGCGCCGACCGCATGAGCCATTCGTTCGCTTGGCGGATTGCCCGCCTAATCCCCGGCCGTCAAGCCCTTCAGCTCGATCCTGAACGAACCCGCTTGCTGGTCGGAAATCAGCAGGCCCAGGTGGTGCACATCTGCGAACCGTACGCTCGGCGCCGCAATGGCGCGCCCGCGGAAGCTCGCGCGAAAATCGTCCGACTGGAATCGCAACGTCTGCCACTCCACGGGGGCGACGAAAGTGGCTTGATATTGTCCCGTGCCCGTGTCGTCGTCGAGTTTGAGGGTCAGCTTGTAGCGCCGACCATCGCCTCGCACGGTCAGCAGCAGCGCGGCTGTCCCGACGGGGATCGCGACCGGCCCGCGAAAAGAAGCAAATCCGCCGTTGTTCTCGAGCGACACCTCCCCTTCGAAACGCATGGCCCCGGCCACCGCGCCGAGCCGCGACGTAGATACGCCGCCCATCACGCCGTCGTTGATGACACGAAACGTCCCAACGACCTCCGCGTGAGAGAAATCGAGCACGGGCGGACCGGCGTGTGCAGAGTGCATGGGTGTCAGGATGGTCGAAAAAACGAACGCACAGGCAGCAAGACGATGACGCATGCTCGGATAATCACACACCCTGGCGCTTCATTGGCTGATTTTGTCGTGCGCCACTGTGTCCGGGGTGCGCTGGGTGCGCTGGGTGCGCTGGGTGCACTGGGGGTTGCGGTTTTTTTCGCAGCGCTCTTTCCGACCCATGCGATCGCGGACGAAGCGGCGCTCTGGAAAGCCCTCCGCTCCCCCGGCCACTTCGCAATGATCCGGCATGCCCTTGCGCCCGGGACTGGCGACCCCGACGGGTTCAAGATCGGCGACTGCGGCACACAGCGCAATCTCTCCGATGCGGGCCGCACCCAGGCGAGCAACATCGGCGCGCGCCTGCGCGAGAACGGCATCCGGGCTGCGACCGTTTTTTCCAGCCAGTGGTGCCGCTGCCTCGAGACCGCCCGTCTGCTGGGGCTCGGTCACGTGGAGGAACTGGCCTTCCTCAATTCGTTCTTTGCGCGCGTCGAAGCCGGCGACCCACAGGACCGCGCGCTCAGGCAATGGCTGGCGAACCGCAAGCTCGGGAAGCCAACCATCCTGGTCACGCACCAGGTGAACATCACCGCGCTGAGCGGCATCTACCCGGGGTCAGGCGAAATCGTGGTCATGCGTAAATCGAAAAGCGGAGAACTGCAGGTCCTCGGTTCGATCAAGACGGAGTGAAACATTTCCATGTAAGCCGCTCTGGCACTTGGTCTACCTAAAAACATTTTACGAAATTGGTTTCCGACAGGGAGCCCGTCTGATCCCACAGAAAGCCGACTCTGACGAGGCTATTTGATGGAGTTCGAACAAACTCATGCGGGATTGGCGTAGTGTCCGGGGAGACGGGGAATTCCACCTTGTCTTTTCGTTCCGGTATCTCAGAAAGGAAAACTTCGATGAAAATTCACCCTGCTCGCTATGCCCTCGCCAGCATCCTGTTCATATTGAATTGCGCAGCCGGCGCGGCCGAGCCTGATCGCTCCCTGCTTGCCGCGGCGCAGTCGGAGCAACCGCAGGTGATCGAGTCACTCCGGACGATGGTCGCCATGGAGTCCGGCACCATGGATGCCACGGGCCTGGCGCGGATCGCCGATTATCTGCAAGAGCGCCTCAAGGGGCTCGGCGCCGATGTGGAGCGGCGCAAGGCCAGCCGTGGAAATGGCGACATGTTGATCGGCCGTTTCAGCGGATCAGGCAAGCGCCGGTTGATGCTGATCGCACACATGGACACCATCTACCGGCCGGGCACTCTGGCCAGCGAGCCGATCAGGCTCGAAGGCAATCGTCTCTACGGCCCGGGCATCGCCGATGACAAGGGTGGCGTGGCGGTAATCCTGCACGGCATGCGCATTCTGCGCGCTGCCGGCTGGAATGACTTTGCACAGTTGACGGTGCTTTTCAACGGCGATGAAGAATCGCAGTCGGCCGGATCGGGTGAGACGATTGCCACACTGGCCGCAGAGCATGACGTGGTCCTTTCGTACGAGCCGAATCCCGCCAAGGCGATCGCCAAGGCCGAGGGGGTGCTGCTGGCAGCCGCGGGTACGGGCACAGTCACGCTCAAGGTCAAAGGCCGTTCCTCGCACGCCGGTGCCGCGCCTGAGCAGGGCCGCAATGCCCTCGTCGAATTGGCACACCAGTTGCTGCAAACTGCCGACCTGGCCAAGGGCATCCCCGGAGCGCAACTGAACTGGACCCAAGCCGAGACCGGATCGGTGCGCAACCAGATACCCGATCACGCTTCGGCTTCGGCCGACATGCGCCTGACGACTGCCGATGCGGCGGCCAAACTGCAGACGGCACTCGACGCCAAGGCGACCGAGCGCAAAGTACCCGATACCGAAGTCAGCTATGGCATGCAGATTGGGCGACCGCCTTTCGCGGGCGACGCGCGCACGCTGGCGCTGGCGAAGAAGGCGCAGGCCATCTACGCGGAACTCGATGACCGCCCACTGATGCTCCATCCCGGTACCGGGGCTGGCACCGACGCCGGATATGCCAGCAGCTCGGGAAAGCCGGTCGTTCTTGAAAGCCTGGGCTTGGCCGGCTGGGGTTACCACGCCAAGAACGAGTACATCGAGATCGACTCGATCGTGCCGCGGCTGTACCTCACAACGCGATTGCTGATCGAGTTGGGCAGGCAGTAGAGAGTCGGATCGTTTGACTCAGCGGCAATTCGGTGAGGACTTCAACCGGCTCACCACCGTCCCAGAGCGGGTATTGGCCAAACGGAAATTGCCCCGAAACCGGTGCCAGATGCACAGCATCACGCAAACCCTCACAAATAGCCGAGCAGCCTGTCCCGCTCGATCGCCCGCGGATCGCGCTCAACCACAGCGCCGTAACCGCCGCCGCCGGGAGTGCGCAACAGCAGCGTGTCGCCTGGGGCGAGAATTACCTGCACCCGCGTGTCGGCAAGCGGCTGGTCGTTCAGCAGAACCTCGCCGAGCGCGCCGGGTCCACCGCCCACCAGCCCGGGGGCGGCGAATTTCAACCGTTCGGTCAGGAACACCGTCGGCAGCGCGCCCGGATGGCGGTTCTCCAGCAGCACCTCCTGCCCGAGGCCGCCGCGATAACGACCCACGCCGCCGGAGCCGGGGCGCAGCCTCCGGTAACGGGTGACGAAGGGCGTGTCCCGCTCGAGGATCTCGGAGGGCGTCGACGAGATGTTGGACGGCCAGGACAGCACCGACTCGCCGTCCTTCTGCGCGGTGGCACCCATACCCCCATTAAAGAACAGCACGTTGGCGAAAGATTTTCCGTCGGGCTTTACGCCGGCGACGGTGACGATCCACAGCGGCGAGCCGGTCGCGGCGATGATGCGCTCCGGGATCACGCCCGCCAGCGCGCCGTAAATCAGCGGCGGCACATAGTGCCCGGTCGCGGCGCGCCCGCCGGTCGATGCAGGCATGCGCGGGTTCAGCAGGCAGCCTTCGGGTGCCACCGCGCGGATAGGGCGGAACATGCCCTCGTTGTTCGGCAGCTCGGGCAGCAGCGCCGCCTTGATCGCATAGGCGGTCATCGCGTAGGTGTACGCCATTACGCAGTTGATCGCGCGCGGCTGCTGTGGCGAGGTGCCGGTGAAATCGGCGACGATCCCGCGGTCCTTCACCGTGACCTCGACCTTGAAGCGGAACGGCTGCTCGAGTCCGTCGGATTGAAACTCGTAGGCGTAGCGCCCTTCGGGCAGCACTGCGATCGCGGCGCGCATCGCGTTCTCGGCCAGCCCGAACAACTGCGCGGCCAGGCGTTCGAAGTCCTGCAGCCCATGGTCGTGCATGAGTTCGAGCACGCGCGATTGCATGAGCTGCAGCGCGCTGACCTGCGCGAAGACGTCTCCCACGGTCTGGTCGGGCGTGCGCACGTTGGTGCGCAGCAGGGCAAGCAACGTGGCGTCCGGCTCGCCCTCGGCCAGCAGCCGCATCGGCGGGATATGGAACCCCTCCTCGAAGATCTCGCGCGGCTCGGCCGAGCGGATGCGTCCGCCGATGTCCGGCACATGCGAGGTGGTGGCGGCGAACGCTACCAGTCGTGTCCCGAGGAACACCGGCTTCACCAGCGAGATGTCGTTCAGGTGCCCGGTGCCGAGCCACGGATTGTTGGTGATGAACACGTCGCCGGGACGCATGTTGGCCGCGCCGATCACGCGGATCATGTGCCGCGCGGTGGCCGGCAGCGTACCGATGAACGAGGGGATGCTGGCGGTGTTCTGCGCCAGCGAATGGCCCTCGGCGTCGGTCAGCACGCATGAGTAATCGTTGGCCTCGATCGACAGCGTCGAGAACGAAGTCCGCACGATCACCTTGGCGGCCTCATCGGTGATCGAGCGCAACCGCGTCCACAGTACTTCGAGCGTGGTCGGGTCGAATTTCTCCTGCGCCTTGGCGTTCATGCGATCTCCACGATCAGGTTGCCGTCTGCGGCCAGATGCGCGCGCCCGCCCGGCGCGACCGCCAGCGTGGATCCCTCCTCCTCGACGAGCAGCGGCCCTTCGGCCGCGAAGCCGCTCGCCAGCTGCTCGCGCCGGAACACCGGTGTCGCGACGCGCCCGGCGGCTTCCCTGAAGTACACCTCGCGCGTGCTGTGTGGCGCCGCGCCCTTGTTACCGACTGTCACGCTGGCCGCGCGCCGTTCGCCGGAAAACGCCGCCTGGCCGGCCGCGGGGGCGCTGACGGTGACTCGGATGTTGACGAACTCGACGCTCACCTGCGGCGGCGTATGCGTGAATTTCTCGCGATAGGCCTGCTCGAAAGCCGCGCGCAGTGCAGCGCGGTCCGTGTACGGCCCCCGCGGCAGCGCCACCGACAGGTAGAAGCCCTGGCCCACGAAGCGCCCGTCCGCGCCACGCTCGACCGACGCCTCGCCCGGCTGCACGCCCGCATGGTCCAGCGTACGCAGCGCCTCGGCTTCGAGCAACCGGTAGCGCCGCTCGAGGTCGGCAAGGTCAACGAGATCCAGCTTGACGCCCACGGTGGCGAGGCGGTCGACCCTCGCCCGGGCGGAGATCAGCCCGAGCGCCGAGGCAACACCGGCCGCGGGCGGGCAGATCAGGCGCGCAAGGCCGAGTTTCTTCGCCACCTGGTAGCCATGCACCGGTCCGCCGCCGCCGGTCACCAGCATCACGTACGCTCGCTGGTCGCGGCCGCGCTCGGCGATATGCACGCGCGCGGCGCTGGCCATGTTTTCGTTGACCACGTTGACGATGCCCCAGGCCGTATCGAGCATCGACAGGCCCAGCCGCTCACCCAGCGCGCGCACCGCGGCTTCCGCCCG
>JBBQVP010000012.1:0-48204 GCA_038211455.1 Burkholderiales bacterium | reverse complement strand
CGTCCTGTGCAACCGTCTTCTTGTCGTCACGTGCCTTGGTGTAATGCGCATGGAAGCCGTGCGGCCCCATGTTGTACGACACCGGGAACGACCATGCGGTACGCTCGCTGATGTCGCCAAGGCCCGTCGTCGCGGAGATCGTCGACTTGTCCCAAGCCAGACCCAGCTTGAACCCGGCGATGTTGAACGAGCCGTACAGGCGGTTGGACTTCTGGTCACCCGTCGCGAGCGTCGCGCCGCCGCCGTCGTTCTTGCCACGGAAGTAGCTCCAGCCCACCTGGAAGTTCGATCCCCGGAAGTTCGGGTTCAGGTTCCAGGAATTGCCTTTGCTGATCGTGCTGGTCGAATCGGCTTGCGTGTTGTTCGGGCCGTTCGTCGAATACGCACCGCTGATCGTGAAGCCACCGAAGCTCGGCGAGGTGTACTGCATGACCTGCGCCAGACGCGACGTGACCGCGATCGCCTGCGTGCCGCCACCGGCCGACGCGAGCAGCGAGACGCTGTCG
This sequence comes from Burkholderiales bacterium, assembly GCA_038211455.1. Taxonomy (GTDB): domain Bacteria; phylum Pseudomonadota; class Gammaproteobacteria; order Burkholderiales; family SG8-39; genus SZAS-79. Next base: position 47,698 of record JBBQVP010000012.1, on the reverse strand, counting down.
GCGCGAAGATCGCCGGCCAGGTTTGTCAGGTCGCTTTCACGGTTGTAGTAATGGATATCCTGACGGCCAACGATGAACTTACCGAGGGACTTGCTCTCCAGGCCGACGTGCGTGTTGCCGCTGGCAGCGGTGCTGCCGGCTACGCCCGAGGAAATGTTGAAGCGAACGTCGATCTGGCCGATCGCCGCCAGCCCACCGCCCAGGTCTTCCTTCACGTTGAACAGGATGCGCGAGGAGTCGTCAGACACGCGCGACTCCGAGGTGTTCGTTCCGGCGGCACTGCGTGCCGCGCTGGGCGAACCGATTTTCATGCTCTCAAGGCTGGCCTTGAAGATGCCGCTGATCGTCACGCTGGATTGCGCCATCGCGAGACCAGGGGCTGCCAGCGCGCCAGCTACGGCTACGACTAGAAGTTTCTTTTTCATGTTCGGTAAATCTCCTGTTTATAGGTTTCGATTCCCGGTCGGTCCCTTGCGGTCTCAACCAGACCCCCCGTACCGAGAAGTCGAGTGGATTGTGCCAAACAGCCAGTCTTGCGGACACCTTTTGGCCCTATTTCTTGTGTTTCCCATACCTGCCTGTTGCATTTCCGCAACATATAAATATATATATGTTTAAAATCAATAAGTTAAAATCAACAGTAAAAGAGATCTGATAAGGCTTGGCCGGGATCCTTTGCACGCATGAAGGCTTCCCCGACGAGAAATGCGTGTACCCCATGCTGCCGCATTCGCCGGACGTCCTCTGCCACCAATATTCCGCTTTCGGTGACCACAATACGGTCGGCCGGCAGGCGCGGCAGTAAGGCCAGCGTGGTATCGAGCCGGGTTTCGAAGGTCCGCAGGTTGCGGTTGTTGATTCCCAGAAGCGGTGTCTTCAGCGCAAGGGCCGCATCAAGCTCCCCGCCATCGTGGATCTCCACGAGGACAGCCATTCCGAGCGCGTGTACGTGGGCTTCCAGCTCACGCATCGCTTCCGATTCGAGCGCGGCGGCAATGAGCAGGACGCAATCGGCTCCCAATGCACGCGCTTCATAGACCTGGTAGGGGTCAATAATGAAGTCCTTGCGCAGGACCGGGAGCGCACAGGCCGCGCGGGCGGCCTGGAGGTGGGCGTGCGCGCCCTGAAAATACACGGCGTCTGTAAGCACCGAGAGGCACGCTGCGCCGGCGGCTTCGTACCGCTTTGCTATCTCCGGTGGATCGAAGTGCTCCCTCAGGAGCCCCTTGGACGGGCTGGCCTTCTTGATCTCAGCGATGACCGCCGGATCGCCCGCCGCGATTTTCGCGCGCACGGCGCCGACGAAATCACGCGGCATCCCGGCCTGTGCAGCGCGTTGCTTCATTTCCGGAAGCGGCACTGCGGCTTTTGCATCCGCGACCTCCTCGCGCTTGGTGGCGAGAATTTTCTGCAGGACGTCCGTCATGCCCGCCGGATCAGCCCTTGTCCTTGAAGCGCATGCTCAGCGCGACGTAGGCATCCAGCTTGGCCCGCGCCGCACCGTTTGCGATCACTTTTCGCGCGCTCTCAATGCCGGCTTCAAGCGATTCCGCAACACCTGACACGTAGATGGTGGCCCCGGCGTTGAGCAGCACGATATTCAGTGCCGGGCCGGGCTGGTTTTCGAGCACCGCGAGGATCATTTCCCTCGACTCCTGGACAGTGCTCACCTGGATCGCGCGGCGATCAAACAGCTCCAGGCCGAATTGCGCGGGATGGACCGTGTACTCCCGTATCTCGCCCTTCGACAATTCCCCGATCATGGTCTCGCCCGAGATCGAGATTTCATCCAGGCCATCGCGGCCGTGGACGGTCATCACGTGGCTGCTGCCCAGCCTTTGCAAAACGCGCACCTGTATGCCGACCAGGTCGGGATGGAATACGCCCATCACCTGGTTTTTCGCATTGGCGGGATTGGTGAGGGGTCCAAGCAGGTTGAAGATCGTGCGTACCCCGAGCTCCTTCCTGACTGGCGCGGCGTACTTCATGGCGGCGTGATGTCCGGGAGCGAACATGAATCCCAGGCCGACCTCGCCGATCGCCGCACTGACCTGGGCGGGTGACAACGCGATGTTCGCGCCCATCGCTTCAAGCACATCGGCACTGCCCGAGGATGACGAGACCGAACGTCCCATGTGCTTGGCAACCCTGGCGCCTGCAGCGGCAGCAACAATCGCGGCGGCAGTCGAGACGTTGAACGTATGCGCCGAGTCACCGCCGGTTCCGCAGGTGTCCACCAGATTGGCGTCGTCCACCTCGACCTTGGTCGCAAATTCGCGCATCACCTGCGCGGCCGCGGCGATCTCGCCGATCGTTTCCTTCTTTACGCGCAAACCGATCATGAAGCCGGCGATCTGCGCCTGGGTCAGCTCCCCGCGCATGATCTGCCGCATCACATGCAGCATCTCGTCGTGGAAGATCTCACGGTGCTCGACCGTCCTCTGGATTGCCTCGGAAATGGAAATGTTCATTCTCCTCACCCTCGCAGGAAATTTTCTAGCAGTTGATGGCCGTGTTCGGTCAGGATGGCTTCGGGATGAAACTGCACGCCCTCGATACGATGCTGCCTGTGGCGCACTCCCATGATCTCCCCGTCCTCCGAGGTCGCAGTGATTTCCAGGCAATCCGGCAGGGATTCACGTTCGATTACCAGCGAGTGGTAGCGCGTCGCGACAAATCCCGCCGGCAGGTTGCGGAACACCCCCTGGCCGGCGTGCTCGATCTGCGAGGTCTTGCCGTGCATGACCTGCTTTGCGCGCACCACCTTGCCGCCGAACGCCTGGCCGATCGCCTGATGTCCCAGGCAAACGCCGAGGATGGGTATCTTGCCTTTCAGGTTATCGATCAACCCAAGCGTGATGCCTGCTTCGTTGGGGGTGCAAGGCCCTGGAGAAAGGACGATGCGGTCGGGGCGCAGGCTGGCCACCTCGGGCAAAGTTATCTCGTCATTGCGAAATACCCGCACCTCTTCGCCAAGCTCCCCCAGGTACTGCACCAGGTTGTAGGTGAAGGAATCGTAGTTGTCGATCATCAGCAGCATGGCGTCCTCCCTATGCCGCGAAAGGCTGTGAGGGTTCAGCCAGCGCCGTTTCCGCAGCGCGCAGTACCGCTCGCATCTTGTGCAAAGTCTCCTGGTACTCGGACTCCGGATCCGAGTCCGCGACGATCCCCGCCGCAGCCTGCACGTGCAGCGTGCCGTCCTTCACGACCGCAGTGCGGATGGCGATTGCAAGATCCATGTCGCCGTTGAATCCAAGGTAGCCGACCGCGCCGCTGTAAAGCCCGCGTTTGATCGGCTCGAACTCGGCGATGATTTCCATTGCGCGCACCTTCGGCGCGCCGCTGATCGTTCCCGCCGGAAACGTCGCCTTGAGCACATCGAACGCATCCAGGCCGTCGGCCAGCGTACCTTCGCAATTCGAGACGATGTGCATCACGTGTGAATAGCGCTCGATCGTCATGGATTCAGTGACTTTTACGCTGCCGGTCTTCGCTACCCGACCCACGTCGTTGCGGCCCAGGTCGATCAGCATCACATGCTCCGCGCGCTCTTTCGGGTCGGCAAGCAACTCCCTGGCGGCCTGCTGGTCCTCGGCATAGGTCTTGCCGCGTGGCCGCGTTCCTGCAATCGGCCGCAGCGTCACCGTGTCGCCCTCAAGCCGGACCAGGATCTCGGGCGATGCGCCGACCACGTGGTGATCGCCCAAGTCGAGGTAAAACATGTACGGCGAAGGATTCAGGCCGCGCAGCGACCGATACAGCGCGAACGGCGGTGCGGTAAAACGCCTGGAGGTGCGTTGCGAGATCTGTATCTGCATCGCGTCCCCGGCAAAGATGTACTCCTTCGTGCGCTTCACCGCATCGATGAATTCCTCCTTGGAGAACGAAGAGCGCAGCGTGTCATCGCCCGGGTAGCTGCGTTGCACGTGCTGCAGCGGGCGCCCCAGTTTCCCCTGCAGTTCCACGAGTCGCGCGCGGGCGCGTCGCAGCGCATCCGGCACGGCCGGATCGGCGTACACGACAAAGTAAAGCTTGCCCTGCACGTTATCGATGACCACCAGTTCTTCCGAGCGCATCAGCAGCACATCCGGGGTGCCCAGCGGATCCGGCTTGTCGACGCCGGACAGGCGCTTTTCAATGAAGCGAACGGTTTCATAGCCGAAGTAACCCACCAGGCCGCCCGCGAAGCGGGGCAGGCCCGGAAGCGGGGCCGCACGGTATTTCTTCAGGTAGTCGCGCACAAAGACGAACGGGTCGGTGTCCGGGAAGCGTTCGACGCGTTCCTCGCCATCGGCTTCACGGCGGTGAACCGACACATTGGTGCCGCGCGCCTCGATGCGCTCCGCCGACGGCAGGCCGATATACGAGTAGCGACCGAAACGCTCGCCTCCGACTACCGACTCCAGAAGGTAGGTGTAAGGCTTGTTTGCGAGTTTGAGATAAAGCGCGACCGGGGTGTCGAGGTCCGCGCGAATTTCCGCCACAACCGGGATTCGGTTGTAGCCCTCTTTGGCGAGTCGATCGAAATCGAGCTCAGTCATGTGAATCTCCCACTAAAAACCGGATTGAACTGGTGTTGCCTTGACCTGCGGCCTTCGCTGCTTCGCGCAACCCATGCCGCACGGGCGCGCAAAATGGACTAGCTGCGCCAGGGGCGCCAGCAAAGCCAGCTGAAGGTCCAGATTGTCCGGGTGTGGTTCACGACTGGGATCTTAGAAGTCCTGCGACATGCAGGAGCGACGGAACTATACCATCGCAATCGATGCTTTGCACTTCCACGCCCTCGCTATAACCGTAGGGCACGAGCAGCACCGCGCACCCGGCAGCGCGCGCCGCCAGCGCATCGTTCGCGGAATCGCCGACCATGAGCGCCTGGCTCGGCCCGACTCCGAGCCCTTCGCACGCCGCCAGGATCGGATCGGCGGCCGGCTTTTTCCTCGCGACCGTATCACCGCATACGACCACGGAAAAGAATCCGGCCAACCCCGTGGCCTCGAGGAGGGGCACAGCGAATCGCGCCGATTTGTTGGTCACACAGGCAAGGGCGAAACCATTCTCCTGCAGACTCTTCATGCCTTCCCGCGCACCGGGATAGGCCTTTGCGAGGCTGCCGTTGCGTTTTTCGTAATGATGAAAAAAGCTCTCCAGCCCCGACCCGGTACGGCGCTCATCCGGTACCCGGCCAAGCGACGCTTCAAGGGTGCGATGAACCAGACTGGGAATGCCCCTGCCAATGAACGCGCGGACATCATCGGCCGACACAGGATCGAGCCCGAGTTCGGCCAACATGTCCGCCGCGGCTGCGGCGATTTCAGGTGCCGTATCGAGGAGCGTCCCGTCCAGATCAAGCAGGACGGCGCGCACAGCCCCAAACGAGGTCACGGCGCGGCGAGCCGCGCCCGCATCTCCGAGATCGTTGCCGCGTAATCGCCGCTACCGAATATCGCCGATCCGGCAACGAACGTGTCCGCACCCGCGGCGCCAATCGCCCCGATATTGTCGGTCTTCACGCCGCCGTCGACCTCGATCCATATTTCGCGACCGGTGACTTGCGCTGCCGCGTCAACACGGCGCCGTACTTCGGCAATTTTAGGAAGTACTGAATCGATGAATTTTTGCCCCCCGAACCCGGGGTTGACCGACATCAGCAGGACGAGATCAAGCTTGTCGAGGACGTGGTCCAGATACACAAGCGGCGTGGCGGGATTAAGTACCAGCCCCGCCTTGCAGCCGTGCTCGTGGATCAATCCGATGGTACGGTCGACGTGCTCAGAAGCTTCCGGGTGGAAACTGATGATGTTTGCGCCCGCCCTGGCGAAATCCGGAATGATCCGGTCCACCGGCTTCACCATCAGGTGCACGTCGATCGGTACGCTCACGTGCGGCCGGATCGCCTCGCATATCATGGGTCCGATGGTCAGATTCGGCACGTAATGATTGTCCATTACGTCGAAGTGAATCAGGTCTGCACCCGCTGAAACCACAGCCCGAACCTCTTCGCCCAGACGGCTGAAATCGGCAGAAAGAATGCTCGGTGCGATGCGGAATTTCATGGCGACGCGAATTGTAGCCGAGTGCGCACTCCGGCCAGCGAGAGGGCAACGATTATATCGAGGGCTTGCCGGTACAATGGGATGGATGGCTCAGGAAAAACACCCAGATATATCGATCAGCACCACTACCCGGTACCTTGCCGACCAGTCGGACGAACCGGCGAATCGCTATGTATTTTCATACACGGTGACGATTCGCAACGCCGGCAGCGCAAGCGCGCAACTGATCAGCCGTCACTGGGTCATCACCGACTCCAACGGGCAGGTCCAGGAGGTGCGCGGCCTCGGGGTCGTGGGCGCGCAGCCGCTGCTGCGCCCGGGCGAGAGTTTCGAGTACTCGAGCGGAACATCAATTCCCACACCCGTGGGCACGATGCGCGGCAGCTACCAGATGGTCGGCGAGGACGGCGCGCGCTTTGATGCGGAAATTCCGGAATTCACGCTCTCGGTACCCCGGGTACTGCATTGAGCCCGCGTCAGGGCTCGTCTTTCTCGTCTGAACGCTTCTTCGGCCAGGTCCACCAGACGATCAGCAGCAGCAGCGCCAAGGCAACGCCCATTTCCAGAAAGATGACCCACATCGTGCGTTCCATGCTGCAGTTGACGTTCCCGATTCTACTTGCTGCCGCACTCGTCGCGTGCGGACCAGCGCCGACCCGGCCCGACGCCGTCGCTCCGCCGGCGGCTCCGCCCTCCTCAGCGCCCGTCCCCGCGCCCACTTCGGCGAGTTGTGCAGTAACTCCTGCCTGCCCAGCCTGCCCATTGCCCAAGCCCGAACCCACGGAGGCCCAGTTTCAACCAGCAGCGTGGAGTGAACTGCCGGGGTGGGATCAAGCCTCGCATGCGAGCAGCCTCCGGGCGTTCATATCGGGATGTGGGCGCATGGAGTCGCGTACTGTGTGGAGAAGCGTTTGCGAGAATGCGCGTAACGCGGTGGCGGGCGGCGAAACTGCGGCGCGCGCTTATTTCGAAACGCATTTCTCGGCGTTTCGGATCATCGCTCCCGACGCAGACGGCGAAGGGCTCGTCACCGGGTATTACGAACCTGTTCTGGCCGGAAGTCGCGAGCGGGTGGGCGAGTTTCGTTATCCGGTATTTGGCATACCTGACGATTTGATCGTCGTGGATCTCGCGGAACTCTATCCGGAATTGCGCCACCTGCGACTGCGTGGTCGTCTCCAGGGTCGGCGCCTCGTTCCTTACCTCCCGCGCGCGGAGATCGACGCCTCGGCCGGTGCATTTCCTGCGCGACCGTTAGCCTGGGTGGCCAGTGCCGTGGACCTGTTTTTTTTGCAGATTCAAGGCTCCGGGCAGATCGAATTTTCCTCCGGTGTGCGCGTCCGTCTGGGCTTTGCCGACCAGAATGGCTACCCCTACCGCTCGCTCGGGCGGACCCTTGCAGACTGGGGCGAACTGAAGCTGGAACAAACATCGATGCAGGCAATCAAGGCTTGGGCAGCTAAAAATCCCGGGAAGCTGCAAGCCGCGCTCAACACCAATCCCAGCTATGTATTCTTTCGCGAGTTGCCGCTGAAAATCGCAGACGCGAATGATGCGGAAGGGCCGCCAGGGGCGCTCGGGGCACCCCTCACGCCCGGTTACAGCGTCGCCGTCGATCCACGCTTTGTCCCGTTGGGTGCGCCGGTCTACCTGTCGACCACGTTTCCCTCTTCCACGAATCCATTACAGCGACTCGTGATGGCACAGGACACCGGTGGCGCAATTCGCGGCGCAATTCGCGCTGATTTCTTCTGGGGCACGGGCGAGGACGCTGGAACGCAGGCGGGGCGCATGCGTCAGCGGGGAAAAATGTGGCTCCTCTGGCCAAGAAGCGCAGCCCTTCCACAACTCCAATAATCAGGCGCCGCAGAGCCCGAACCGCCGCCCTGGCTCAGCCTCAGCGAGCCTTCGCTTGCTGGACTTCGCGGGACACCTGGTCCAGCTTCGAGCGCAACTGCGCCAGTGCCATGCCGCCCTGGACGCGCTCACCATTCTCAAAGAACAGCGTAGGTGTTGCGCGCACGCCGAACGACTGACCCAGTTGAACGATGGATTCGACCGGATTGTCACAAGTGGCCGGTGCAACCGGCACCTTTTTGCGCAGCGCCAGATCCAGCCATGCCTTCGGGCGGTCAGGCGAACACCAGACGCTTTTCGAGTGATCTATCCTCTCCGGGCGGATCACAGGGAACATGAACACGTACAAGGTCAAGTCGTCAACTTGCTGCAGTGTCTGCTCGAAAGCCTGACACGCAGGGCAATAGGGGTCGGAAAACATCGCCGCGACGCGCTTTCCGCTGCCGCGCACGATTTTTACCGCTTTCTCCAGCGGGAACGCGTCGAACTTGATGGCTGAAAGCTTGCTGATCCGCTCCTCGGTGAGGTTGCGGCCGGACTTGGCCTCGTAGATATTGCCGTCCAGGATGTTCTCGGCTTTCGCGTCGGTGTAGAGGATCTGCACGCCGCTGGAAGTCCGGAACCGGACTTCAAAGAGACCCGAAACCGGGGCCGGTTGAACGGCCTCGATTTTCGCTCCTCCCAGTTTGGGTTCGATCACCTGGCGGATCAACTTTTCGTCGGCGTGCGCCGCAAAGGCAGCGAACAAGGACAGAAATGCGAGCATTCGACGATGCATGAAATCTCCGGAAACTCAGTGAAGTGCGTGGCGCAGCAACTGCTGCTTTATGACACCCAGCCGGTCGGTTAAGTTCAGGCCCGCATTGCGAAGCCGGCGCACAGCGCCGCCCTTGGCATCGAACAACGAATGCAGACCGTGAACCGCTGCGCGCATGGAGAGTATATCTTCGCTGCGCTCACGCTCGTAGCGGCGCAGCAGGCGCAGGTCGCCGGGGCCTCGCACTGGTTCGCGGCCTGCCACCAGCGCACCGAGCGAACGCGCATCCTGCAGGCCAAGATTGAGCCCCTGACCCGCCAGTGGATGTATCACGTGCGCCGCATCGCCGGCCAGCGCCAGATGCGCAAGCACCATTCGCTCGGCGCTGAGGCGACGCAAAGGGTAGGCCTGAGGTTCGGAGATCAGTTCCAGGGATCCGAGCCGTCCACGCGATGCGTCAGTTGCTTCGGCAGCAATCTCCGCTGGGCTACGTGCCATCAGCTGGGTCGCCCGTTCGGTCGGCAAAGACCAGACCATGGAAACGCGATCGCCCGGTAGCGGCAGCAGTGCCAATACCGGGCCGCCCTGGAACCACTGGAGGGCAGCGTTACCGTGCGGCCGCTCACAGGTAAAATTCGCGACTACTGCCGTCTGGCCATACGCAGCGCTCGAGGCGTGAATCCTGGCCGCGTCGCGGACAAACGAATCCGCACCGTCGGCACCTACCACCAGATCCGCTTCCATCCGCCGCCCGTCTTCAAGTGTTATACAGGCTGTCGAGTCCAGACTGAGTGTCGAACAGCGGGCCGGCGCGACGATTGTCAGGCCATCCTGGGTTTCAAGCGCTCGCCACAGGGCCGCCTGCAATTCGCGATCCTCGATGATCCAGGCAAGTTCGGAAACACCTGCCCGGTAGGCGTCAAATGCAATCTTTGCGTCCGCCTCGTCTCCATGCACTTGCATCGAGTAGACCGGAGTCAGCCGCTCCGCCGGGATCGAATCCCAGACTTTTATCTGGCGCAGAAATGCGACGTTGCCGGGGGATAGCGCATAGACCCGGGAATCAAATGTACTGCCGGGGGGGGCTGCGGGGTCTGGCAGGGCAGCCGCTACCAGGCAAATGGAGAGCCCGCGCGCGGCACGGACAAGGCTCGCACCCACCGCACCGCCGCCCACTACGATGAGATCGGAACGCATGTTTTCATTTTACGCTGATACCTGTCGGCGAACTTTCCGCAGGAACGCGGAACTTTCCCGGGCACAGGAACTCAATGGCATGATTTTAAATTGTTTTTTAGCCTTTCCGGCACATCGCCCACGGCGCGCAACATAGGCAGATCCCAAAGCCCGCATCGTTTCGCGCTTATGATCGGCCTTGACCACGTGGTCCGAAAAAAAGACAATTCGCGGCCCTTGGCAGGGAGTCGCCCGAATTCGGTGATATAGCTCAGCTGGTTAGAGCACAGCACTCATAATGCTGGGGTCGGTGGTTCAAGTCCACCTATCACCACCAACACTTTCTGCAAACATCAATCGCGGTTCCGTTCCAACCGCCCCGGGGCGGTCTTGCGACGGTGATCCGTATTCATGGGAAAATGACGCAGGGACATCCAGATCAACTGTTCGGGCTCTCGATTGCGACTTCCTCACAACTTTTCTTTCGGCTTCGCCGCCGCCGCGCTCGTCTTCGCCAGCGCCGTTGGCGCCCAACTGCGCGCCATTCCCGACGATGCAAAGCGCGGCCAGATAAAACCGGGGCATGAAATGATCGTCGAAATTGACGGCAGCCCGGCGCGTTTGTCACCCGGCGCCCAGATCCGCGACAGGAATAACCGGATCGTCCTGCCGGTCGCCCTGCCGCACGACCCGCAGCACATCAAGTACGAGGTGGATACTGCGGGAATGGTCAAGCGGGTGTGGATCCTGACCGACGAAGAAGCCGCCAAGCCTGACAAGAAGCCGTAGAACCGCCCGTGGCAGGCAAGCTTTACATCAAGACTTTCGGTTGCCAGATGAATGCGTACGACTCGGAGAAGATGGCCGACGTACTCGCAGACTCTGATCAGCTCAGCGCTACGACCCGGGCCGAGGACGCGGACGTCATTATTTTCAACACCTGCTCGGTGAGAGACAAGGCGCAGGAAAAGGTGTTTTCGGACCTGGGTCGCACCAAAGCCCTGAAACGCGCCAACCCCGACCTGTTGATTGCCGTAGGCGGCTGCGTCGCCAGCCAGGAAGGCGCCGGTATCGTGGCGCGCGCTCCCTACGTCGACGTCGTATTCGGGCCCCAGACCCTGCACCGCCTTCCCGCGCTGCTGGCAGAACGACGCAGGACCGGCAACGCGCAGATCGACGTCAGCTTTCCCGCGATCGAGAAGTTCGACCACCTTCCGCCGGCGCGCCAGACCGGACCGTCGGCATTTGTATCCATCATGGAAGGATGCAGCAAGTACTGCAGTTTCTGTGTCGTCCCCTACACGCGCGGTGAAGAAGTATCGCGACCGCTTGACGACGTCTTGGCCGAAATCGCCGGCCTCGCGGACCGCGGCGTAAAGGAAGTGACTCTCCTTGGGCAGAACGTGAACGCCTACCGGGGCTCGATGCACGACCGGACCACTGCCGACTTTGCGGACCTGCTGATGCACGTCGCCGAAATTGACGGCATAGAGCGGATTCGCTATACGACCTCCCATCCGCGCGAGTTCACCCAGCGGCTCGTAGACGCTTATGCCGAGACACCCAAACTCGCCGACCATCTTCACCTGCCGGTCCAGTCCGGTTCGGACCGTGTGCTTGCCGCCATGAAACGCGGCTACACCAGTCTTGAATACCGGTCGATCATCCGCAAGCTTCGCCGCGTGCGCCCGGAGATCGGGCTGTCGTCGGACTTCATCGTCGGATTCCCGGGAGAAACTGAGGAAGATTTCGACGCCACGCTCCGACTCGTCGAAGACATCGGCTTCGATGATTCCTATTCGTTTCTCTACAGCCCTCGTCCGGGCACTCCTGCAGCCATGCTGCCGGACGTTACCCCGCAAAGCGTGAAGCTCGAGCGCCTGGCGCGTCTTCAGGCGAAGATTGACGCGCAGGCGCGCGCGATCAGCGCGGCCATGGTGGGCACGGTGCAGCGCGTCCTGATCGAAGGCCCATCGCGCAAGGATCCGGGGGAGATGGCCGGTCGCAGCACAAACAACCGGACGGTGAATTTTGCCGGCAAGCCGGAAATGGCGGGCGTATTCGCCGACGTGCGGATAACGCAGGCGCTTTCACACTCGCTGCGCGGAGAGCTTGTCGATGTCTGAGGCGCGCACTCCCCGCGCAGCGCGCAACAGGCCTGCCGAGGTTCACTTCGACCCGGTCGACAATCTGCGCCTCGCGCGGCTTTGCGGCGCAATGGATGCCAACCTGCGCCAGATCGAGTCGGCGCTTGATGTGGCCATCTCGCGGCGCGGAGCCGGGTTTTCGTTCAAAGGCGATGCCGGCCGAGCGGCAAATGCTGCGCGCGCGCTCGAATACTTTTATTCCAGGACTGCCGTGGACGAGCTGTCCCTGGAGGACGTCCAGCTGGGACTGGCTGAGTTCCAGCTTGCGAACCATTCCCCGTCGATAGCCACAGCTGCCGACGCCGGCGCTGCAAACGCCCCTCCTTTGCTCCTGACGCGTCGGCCAGACCTGCACGGACGCACGCCCCGGCAGGCTGACTACATCAAGAACATTCTCGCGCACGACATCACATTCGGGATCGGTCCTGCCGGCACGGGCAAGACGTTCCTGGCTGTGGCGTGCGCCGTCGACGCCCTCGAGCGGGACACTGTCCAGCGCATCGTGCTCGTGCGGCCCGCAGTCGAGGCCGGCGAGCGGCTCGGATTCCTCCCCGGGGACCTTGCGCAGAAAGTGGACCCCTATCTTCGCCCGCTCTACGACGCACTCTACGACCTGATGGGGTTCGAGAAGGTGGCCCGACTGCTTGAGCGGGGCACCATCGAACTCGCACCGCTCGCCTATATGCGCGGCAGGACGCTGAACCACGCGTTCATCATCCTCGACGAGGCGCAGAACACCACCCCGGAGCAAATGAAGATGTTCCTGACCCGCATCGGTTTCGGGGCGAAGGCCGTCGTCACGGGCGACGTCACCCAGATCGACCTGGCACGCGGACAGAAAAGCGGCCTCATCGAGTCGCGTGCCATCCTGGCCCAGGTGCGCGGTATCGCCTTCACCGAGTTTCTCGCCGAGGACGTCATGCGCCACCCACTCGTCGCGCGCATCGTCCATGCCTACGAAGAACACGCGAAGCGCGACCAAGCCGGCTGAAGTCCCAGCGAGCGCGCGCGTACACGTTCAGGTGGCCAGCCGCTCGCGTCGACTTCCAACCGCCGCGCGGATCCGCGCATGGGTCCGGGCCGCCGCAGTCGGCCGTACAGAAGTCACGATACGGCTTGTCGGCACGGCTGAAGCACGGCGCCTGAACCTGGCGTATCGCGGCCGGGACTACGCCACCAACGTCCTTACGTTCGCCTACGAGCCTTCGCGCGGGGATATCGTTCTCTGTACGCAGGTAGTGGCACGGGAAGCGCGTGAGCAGTCGAAGACGCTCCTTGCGCACTATGCGCACCTCACGGTGCACGCGATCCTTCACCTGCGCGGCTTCGATCATCAGGCCCGGGAGGACGCGGCGCGAATGGAAAGGGCGGAAATCCGGATTCTCAGGCGGCTGGGCGTCCCCAACCCTTACGTCGCCTGATCTGAGAGTGCAGCCCGGTACAATGCAGGCTTCATGAGCCATCCTGACCGACCTGCACTCATCGAGCGGCTGTCCGCGCTGCTCCTTCGCGAGCCGGTGGACCGCGAGCAACTGGTGATGCTGCTGCGCTCGGCCTATAAACGCAACCTGCTCGATGCGGATGCATTGTCGATCATCGAGGGTGCGATGACGGTGTCGGAAACCCAGGTGCGCGACATCATGGTTCCCCGCGCGCAAATGGACGTCATAGACATCAACGAACCGATCGCGCAATTCATCAGTTCGGTGATCTCGACTGCACACTCACGCTTTCCGGTGATCGGCGAGAACCGCGATGACGTGATCGGCGTCCTGCTCGCAAAGGATCTGCTGCGCCACTACGCGGGCGAGGAAGAGTTTAACGTGCGCGAAATGCTGCGTCCTGCGGTGTTCGTCCCGGAATCCAAGCGGCTGAACGTACTGTTGCGCGAGTTTCGCGCGAGCCGGAATCACATGGCCATCGTGGTGGACGAGTACGGGGGCGTTTCCGGCCTGGTGACAATCGAGGATGTGCTTGAGCAGATCGTTGGGGACATCGAAGACGAATACGATTTCGACGAAGCCAGCGACAACATCATCCTTGAATCAAGTGGCCGGTACAGGGTCAAGGCGCTCACGCAGATCGCGGACTTCAATGCCGCGTTCAACTGCGCGTTTTCAGATGCGGATTACGATACTGTCGGCGGCATGGTGATCTCCCACCTGGGTCGATTGCCCAAGCGCGGGGAAATGCTCGCGATCGAGAACTTCCGCATCCAGGTCCTGCGAGCCGACAGCCGCCGCGTCTATACGCTGATAGTCGAGAAGCCCAAAGCTTGACCACGCGCATTTCGACAAGAAAGCTGCTGGAGCAACCCCGTTTCACGCGATCCCTCGCCTTCATGGCCGGAGCGGCCCTTGCTGCGGCCTTTTCTCCGCTCGATCTGCTCCCCCTCGCGCTGTTTTCGCCAGCTCTTCTGATCCATCTCTGGCTCACAGCGCGGAGCCCGAGGGACGCGGGATGGATAGGCTTTTCGTTCGGCATGGGATTGTTTGTCGCGGGCGTCTCCTGGATTTACGTAAGCCTGTCACTGTTCGGCGGCATGCCGGCGCCGTTGGCGGCCTTCGCGACGCTGGCGTTCTGCGCATGGCTGGCGCTGCTGCCGGCTGCCGTCGGGTACCTCCAGCACCGGATCGCATTCTCCAAAGCGACGCGCGCCCTGCTGGTGATTCCTTCCCTGTGGGTGCTGTTCGAGAGCCTGCGAGGCTGGTACCTCACCGGATTTCCCTGGCTCGCTCTGGGGTACTCGGCCACCGATACTCCGCTGGCCGGATATGCGGCAGTGTGCGGCGTTTACGGTGTCTCGCTGGTCACCATGATCTGCGCTGCGCTCGTGCGCCAGTGGGTCTGCGGTCCGCACCGCATAAGCGCCTTTGGCGGCTTGCTCGCAATACTCGCCGCAGGCTTGATCTTGCAGCAGATCGAATGGACCCGGCCCAGCGGCGCACCGCTTTCGGTCAGTCTGCTGCAGGGGAACATCCCGCAGCAGATCAAGTTCGACCCTGACCGCTTTGAAAAGACGCTGTCCATTTACAGAGATCTCGCCTCCGCAAGCAGCGCCAGGCTGATCGTGCTTCCCGAGACGGCCCTGCCCCGCTTCCTCGATCGTATCGATCCGGACTACCTGCACGCGCTCGACGCGATTGCAAAGCGCAACGGCGGCGACCTCCTGCTCGGTGTCCCCTACAGGAGCGACGCATCGAACTACTACAATTCTGTGATCAGCCTGGGGACATCTCCGAACCAGATATACAGCAAGGTCCACCTCGTGCCCTTTGGCGAGTTCATCCCGCCGGGCTTCGGCTGGATTCCGGGCATCCTGCAGGTGCCTCTCTCGGACTTCTCGCGCGGCGAAAAAGAGCAGAAGCCCTTCAGCGTCGCGGGGCAGCGCGTTGCGATGAACATCTGCTACGAGGATGCGTTCGGCGAGGAAATCATCCGGGCGCTGCCTGAAGCGACGCTCCTCGCAAACATCAGCAACGTGGCCTGGTTCGGAGATTCGCTTGCGCCGGGTCAGCACCTCCAGATTGCGCGCATGCGAACGCTTGAAACGGGACGTGCCATGCTGGCGGCGACGAATACCGGAATTACCGCGGCAATAGATCGCGATGGCCGGATATTGGGCCGGCTGCCACAGTTTATGCAGGGACGACTGGACGTCGAGGTGCGCGGCTACGAAGGAATGACGCCTTACGCGCGCACCGGAAACTGGCCGGTGCTGGCGTTCGCGCTTCTGCTTGTCGCGCTATCCGTCGCCTGGCGGAAAAGGTAAAATCCGCACCTCCGTTTTCGACGCCATCGACCCCCACTGCGCGTCGATTCGCACATGCTGACATTTCAACAACTCATCCTGCGACTCAATGATTTCTGGGACCGGCAGGGATGCGTGCTGCTCCAGCCCTACGACATGGAGGTCGGCGCAGGTACGTTCCATACCGCGACCTTCCTTCGCGCCATCGGCCCCGAACCCTGGAAGGCGGCATACGTGCAGCCATCCCGACGCCCGAAAGACGGCAGATACGGTGAGAACCCCAACCGCCTGCAGCACTACTACCAGTACCAGGTCGTGCTGAAACCATCGCCCGCAAACATCCAGGACCTGTATCTGGAGTCGCTGGTGGCGATCGGCGTCGACCCCAAGGTGCACGACATCCGGTTCGTCGAGGATGACTGGGAATCCCCCACCCTCGGTGCATGGGGTCTGGGCTGGGAAGTCTGGCTGGACGGGATGGAAGTGACCCAGTTCACCTATTTCCAGGAGGTCGGCAGCCTCGCGTGCAAACCCGTGCTCGGTGAAATCACTTACGGGCTGGAGCGCCTGGCGATGTACCTGCAGAACCGTGAAAGCGTCTACGACCTGGTATGGACCGACGGCGTCAGCTACGGGGATGTCTATCATCAAAACGAAGTCGAGCAATCCAGGTACAACTTCGAACAGGCGAACGTGGACCTGCTCCAGCGCCTGTTCGCCGACTTCGAAGGTGAAGCCCGGCGACTGATCGAGGCCGGGCTCGCCCTTCCCGGGTACGAGATGGTCATGAAATGCTCGCACACCTTCAATCTGCTCGATGCGCGCGGTGCCATCTCGGTGACTGAACGCGCGGCCTATATCGGCAGGGTCCGCACGCTCGCCCGCCTCGTGGCGCAGGCCTACCACAATTCTCGCGAAGCGCTGGGATTTCCGATGCTCGCGAAACTATCCGGGGGCGGTTAGATGCCGGTCGCCACCCTGCTCGTGGAGATCCTGGCCGAGGAACTCCCGCCAAAGTCCCTCCTTCGCCTCTCGCGGGCGTTCGCCGATGCCCTTGCGGCGGACCTTCGCCAGGAAGGGCTCCTGGGCACCACGAGCACCGTTCGAGCGTTCGCTACCCCCAGGCGTCTGGCAGCGTCGATCACCGATGTCCTGGCCGTTGCGCCGGACCGGATGATCGAAGTGCAGGGCCCCTCGGTGAAGGTCGGCCTCGATGCTTCCGGCAATCCAACGCAGGCTCTCGCCGGGTTCGCGAAGAAGAACGGGGTGCCGGTCGAAGCTCTGGTCCAGGTGGAAAGCGCCAAGGGGAGAGCGTTCCTGGCGCGCCGCATGGTGCCAGGCAGCAGCCTCGATGCGAATCTTGAAATCAAAGTGTCGGCGGCGCTCAAGCGCCTCCCCATCCCCAAGCTAATGCGCTGGGGCAACGGTGAAGAACAGTTCGTGCGCCCGGTGCACGGTATCGTCATGCTGCACGGGTCGCGCGTGGTACCAGGAACCGTGCTGGGGCTGCCTTCGGGCAACGTCACCTCCGGGCACCGCTTCATGTCCAGTGGCCGGATTGCACTGGCGAGCGCCGACGAATACGAAGTCCGCCTCAGGGACGAAGGCAAGGTCGTTGCATCTTTCGACGAGCGCAAGGGGCTGATCGAGGCCGCTCTGCTGTCCGAAGCCGGCAAACTCGGGGCAAAGCTGGGGGACTACAAGGACCTGCTCGACGAAGTCACTGCGCTGGTCGAGCATCCGTCGATTTACGCTGGCGGGTTCGATCCAAAGTTCCTGGAGGTGCCGCAGGAATGCCTGATCCTCACCATGCGGCAGAACCAGAAGTATTTTCCCCTGTTCGATGCGGCCGGCAAGCTGCTTCCGGAATTCCTGATCGTATCCAACATGCAGGTGACCGACCCCTCCAACATCATCGGCGGAAACCAGCGGGTTGTGCGTCCCCGGCTCGAAGACGCGCGCTTTTTCTATGACCAGGACAGGAATTCCCGCCTGGAAACGCGGGTGCCGTTGCTCGGCAAGGTCGTATATCACAGCAAGCTTGGCACGCAGCTCGAGCGCACCGAACGCGTGCAGCTACTTGCCGGCCGGATCGCCCGCCTGCTCGGTGCCGATGCGGCACTGGCGGAACGCGCGGCGTGGCTGGCAAAGGCCGACCTGCTTTCGGGCATGGTCGGGGAGTTCCCCGAATTGCAGGGAACGATGGGGCGCTACTACGCGCTGCACGACGGGGAGGATGCCCTCGTCGCTGACGCGATCGAAGAACACTACCTGCCACGGCACGCCGGCGATCGCCTTCCAATTCACCCGATCTCGGCTTCGGTGGCGCTCGCAGACAAGCTGGACACCCTCGTTGGCATTTTCGGGATCGGCGGCGCGCCAACGGGCGACAAGGATCCGTTCGCGTTGCGTCGGCACGCGCTCGGCGTGCTTCGCATCCTTCTCGAATCGAAACTGCCACTTGCGCTTGATGCCTTGCTGGCAGAGTCGGTTTCCGCGGCTGGCGAGGGCGCCCTGCCGGCCTGGACGGCCACCGAGGTCAATACGTTTATGCTCGAACGCCTTCGCAACCTCCTGAAGGAGCAAGGCTTTGCGTTCGATGAGATCGACTCGGTGGTGAGCCAGTCGCCGACACGGATCGACCTGGTGCCGGCGCGGCTGGAAGCGGTGAGGGGCTTTCGCCGGCTTCCCGAAGCCGCAAGCCTGGCTGCGGCGAACAAGCGGATTCGCAACATACTCAGGAAGCAGGCCGATGTGCCCTCGGCGCCTGCGAGCGCATCGCTTCTTCAGGAACCCGCGGAAAAAGCGCTGTTCGCATCGGTGGGTGCGCTCGCGCCGAAAATGCAGTCGCGCCTTGACGCACACGACTTCGGCGGCGCGCTGCACCTGCTCGCCGGGATGCGCACTGAAGTCGACCGGTTTTTCGACGACGTCATGGTCAATTCGGAAGATCCTGGCCTGCGTGCCAACCGCCACGCGCTGCTTGCGCAGCTCGATGTCCTCATGAATCGCGTTGCGGACATTTCGAGGCTCGCCACATGAAACTCCTGCTGCTCGATCGCGACGGGGTGATCAACCAGGACAGCGACCAGTACATCAAGTCGCCTGCCGAATGGAAACCCATAAAAGGCAGTATTGAGGCGATTGCCCGATTGACGCAGGCGGGCTGGCGCATCGTGCTCGCGACCAATCAATCGGGCATTGCGCGCGGCCTGTTCGACATGAGCACGCTCAATGCCATCCATGACGTGATGCACAAGGCCGTAGCCCAGGCCGGCGGACGCATTGAGGCGATTTTTTTCTGCCCGCACGCTGCGGACTCGCAATGCGACTGCCGCAAACCCAAGCCTGGCATGCTGCTCGAAATCGAGCGGCGCCTGAACGTGCCCCTTGCGGGCGTGCCGTTTGTCGGAGATTCGCTCAGGGACATGCAGGCCGCTTCTGCCGCCGGAGCGCGCCCGGTGCTCGTGCTCACCGGAAAAGGGCGCAAGACGCGGGATGCCGGCGGACTCCCCGTGGGCACCGAGGTCCACGCTGATCTGGCCGCCTACGCCGCGCAGTTGCTGGAGACGCGCACCGCATGATCTTTCTGCGCTCGGCGCTGTTTGCCGCCGCGTTGGTGATCGTGACCCTGCCCTATGCGGTGTTGTCGGTCCTGACCTATCCGCTGTCGCGAATGGCGCGCTTCAGGGTCATCTCTGGCTGGTCCCGCATCATGCTGTTCATCGCAAGACACCTCTGCGGGCTCGATTATGCGGTGGAGGGACGCGAGAACCTGCCGGCGCACCCGTGCGTGATCCTGTCCAAGCACCAGTCGGCCTGGGAGACCCTCGCCTTCCAGACGGTGTTTCCACCCCAGGTGCATGTCCTGAAAAAGGAGCTGCTGTGGATTCCGTTCTTTGGCTGGGGCCTGGCGATGATGAGCCCGATCGCCATCAACCGCGCCAAGGGCCGCACGGCACTGCGCCAACTCGCACGCCTGGGCAAGGAACGCATCTTGCAAGGTTTCTGGGTGGTCATTTTTCCGGAAGGAACGCGTGTGGCACCCGGCACCAAACGCAAATACCAGCCTGGCGGCGCGTGGCTGGCCGTCCAGACCGGGACCCCGGTGGTGCCTGTGGCGCATAACGCCGGCCTCTACTGGCCGAAGAATGCGTTCCTCAAGCATCCAGGCACCATCACGATGCGGATCGGCCCGGTCATCCCTACACAGGATCGGAATCCGGCCGAGGTTATTGCCGAGGTCGAGGCCTGGATCGAGCGGCAGCAGGAGGACCTGTGCCCGGCGCACAGCAACTGACCCTGTTCGGCGCGGACGCGGAACCGGCCGGGCCGCGTGACGCCTTTCGCCTGATTCAGCTTGGCAGTCGTCTGGTGCAGTTCCGCTTCACGCGCTCGCGCCGGCGCACGATCAGCATCACGATTGATGCCGAAGGCCTCGCTATCGCGGCACCCCACCATGCGCCCTGGGTCGAGATAGAGAAGTTCCTGCGTGAGAAGACCGTCTGGATACTGAAGAAGCTGGACGATTGGGCACGCGGCGGCCGTCCGGTACGCATTTTCGGCGCCCATGGCGAATCGCTCATCGTGTCGGGCCGCACACTGACGCTGGATGTCGTGGAAGGCGCCCGTCGGGTGGAACTGGTCGGAGACCGGCTGATGCTGCGGCTGCGCCGGACGCATGAGCGCGCGCGCGTCAAGGCCGAGTTGCTGCGCTGGCTGAAGGCGCATGCGATGGATACGTTGATGCCCAGGGTCGCGCACTACGCGGCACAGCTCGACCGGCCGTCACCAAAGCTCACGCTGTCCAACGCACGCACGCAATGGGGGGTATGCACACAGGACGGCCGCATCCGGCTGTCCTGGCGCCTGGTACTCGTTTCCCCGGCGCTCGCGGACTATGTGGTCGCTCACGAGGTGGCGCATCTGGTCGAACTGAATCATTCGCCGCGCTTCTGGAAACTGGTGGAGGCGTTGTATCCTGACTGCCGCGCGGCGCGACGCAACCTGGATCTCGCCGCAGCGGCTCTTCCCATCATCTGAGGAAATCGCCATGCAATTCCTGCACACCATGCTGCGCGTTGGAAACCTCCAGCGCTCGATCGATTTTTACACCAAGGTGCTCGGCATGCGTATCCTGCGCCAGCGCGACGTGCCGGACGGAAAGTACACGCTGGCATTTGTCGGCTACGGTGAAGAGTCCGACAGTACGGTCCTGGAACTGACGTACAACTACGGCACCGAAAAATACGATCACGGCTCGGCGTTCGGCCATCTGGCGATTCAGGTAGAAGATGCCGCGCTGACCTGCGAGGCGGTCCGGACGGCCGGCGGCAAAGTCACGCGCGAGGCCGGTCCGGTAAAGTTCGGCACGACTGTAATCGCCTTCGTCGAAGACCCCGATGGCTACAAGATCGAGTTCATCGAACGAAAAGCAGCGTAATTGTCAAGATTCATTCCTCCAGATTGTCTCCAGGAGCCAGTCTGGAGGATATTTCAATAGCAATTCTAATATAATCATCCGGGGACACATTTTCCGGACGCACGCCCGGATCGATGCCCAGGGACTGCAATTGCGCCGGCGCGATCAGCGAGGACAGCGCGTTTCGCAGCGTCTTCCGGCGTGCGCCGAACGCACGTGTCACCAGGGTGCTGAAGAGCTTCTCGTCGACTGCCGGGATGTCGGCAGGCGCCTTGGGAACCAGCCGCACAATCGCCGATTCAACCTTCGGGGGAGGCTTGAACGCACCGGAAGCGACCTTGAACAGCCGTTGGACGACAAACCGGCGTTGCAGCATGACCGAGAGCCTTCCATATTCCGGTGTCGAATGCCGCGCAGCCATCCGGTCGACCACCTCGAGCTGAAGCATGAAATGCATGTCGCGTATCCGCTCCGCGAACCCGGCAAGATGAAACAGCAGCGGGGTGGAAACGTTGTACGGCAGATTGCCTACGATGCGCAGACCGGCGGGCAGATCGCCGAAGTCGAACGCGAGTGCATCTGCAACGATCACGTTCAGCTGTCCGGGCGGGAATTCTGCGGCCAGCCCGGCCGCGAGATCCCGGTCGATCTCGATTGCCGTTAGCTGCGGTACCCGCTCCAGCAACGGCCGCGTCAAGGCGCCTTCGCCGGGCCCGATTTCCACCATGACATCCCCGTCCCGCGGCGCGATCGCCGCGACGATCCGGGACAGGACATAGGGATCGTGGAGAAAGTGCTGCCCGAAGCGCTTGCGCGGCGTATGGGCCATGGCTACGCCTGGCGCCGGCGCGTGCCGGCGATACCGATCGCCATGTGCAACGCTTCCAGCAGGCTCCCCGTCTCTGCGCGCCCGGTTCCCGCGAGATCCAGGGCGGTTCCGTGGTCAACCGAAGTGCGCACCAGCGGAAGCCCGAGCGTAACGTTCACGCCCCGCCCGAAGCTCGCGTATTTGAGCACCGGAAGTCCCTGATCGTGAAACATCGCCAGTGCACAGTCCGCGCGCCGCAGCCGCTCGGGAACGAACAATGTGTCTGCCGGGATCGGCCCATCGAGAAGCATCCCTTCCGATGTCAGCTCGCGAATCACCGGCTCGATGACGTCAATTTCCTCTCGTCCGAGGTGCCCTGACTCCCCGCTGTGCGGATTCAGGCCGGAAACCATGATCCTCGGGCAGGCTATGCCGAACTGTTCCGTCAAGCCGGCGCTTAGCACACGAAGTGTCGCAGTCAGGCTTGCACGGGTAATCGCCTTGGGCACGTCCGCGAGCGCAAGATGCGTCGTGGCGAGCGCCACTCGCAACCCGCCTCCTGCGAGCATCATCACCACATGGGGAGTGGCTGTGCGGTCCGCCAGATACTCGGTGTGCCCGGTGAAAGGAACACCCGCATCATTGATCACCCCCTTGTGCACTGGCGCGGTGACCATCGCGTCGAACTCTCCTGCGACACAGCCGGCAACCGCCCGATCCAGCGTCGCCAGGACATAGCGGCCATTTGTCGGATCAAGGCGACCGGGGCATGCCTCGCGAGCCAGCGGCACATGTTCCACCTCCAGCGAATCCGGCTGGGAACCTCCATCGGTGCTGTAGCGGCGCAGATTCACCGTAAGCCCGAGCGTACCCGCTCGATGCCCCATAAGGCCCCAGTCACCAATCAGGACGATTCGCGCTGGTAGCGCCTCGCGCGACAGCATCAGCGCAAGGTCCGGGCCAATGCCGGCCGGCTCTCCCGTAGTCAGCGCAATGACCGGCAACCTGGAACCCATCACCGCCCTTTCTGGTGTGATCGCAGCAATTCAGCCCCGGGATATGGGACCCCGACCCTACTTGTCCTCCAGCCGGATCTCGACATACGTGCGGTCCCGAAGTTGTCGCAGCCAATCCTGGTATGCCTCGTCGGCGCGGCGATCGCGCAGCGTCACGCGCGCCTGCATCTTCTTGCGATCATCACTGACCTCGGCAACGCGCCGCTCCAGCACCTGGATAAGGTGATAACCGAACGGCGATTTGACCGGCTGACTGACCTCTCCCGGCTTCAGCTCGTCCATCGCGCGCTCAAACTCAGGCACGGTATCGCCCGGATATACCCAATCCAGATCGCCGCCGCGGGACGCCGAACCGTCTTCCGAATTCAGTCGGGCAAGCTCGGCGAAATCCGCACCATTGACTATTCTTTCGCGCAGATCCGCCAATCGCCGGCGCGCGTCGTTTTCCGACACGACCTCGCTGGTCTTGATCAGGATGTGCCGTGCGTGCGTCTGGCGAACCGGTACCCCGGCAAGACCGCCTGAGCCGCCGCGCCGCTCAAGCAGCTTGAGGAGGTGGAAACCTGCCGGGCTGCGCAGCACAGCCGACACCTCACCCGGGCGAAGGTCTTTCAGCGCGCTCGCGAACAGTTCGGGCAGTCGATCGTGTGCGCGCCAGCCCATCTGCCCGCCGGCAAGGGCGTCTGGCGCGTCCGAGAAACTTGCCGCCAGCTTGGCGAAATCCGCCCCCCCTTTCGCCTCCGAAATCACCCTCTCGGCACGCGCCTTCGCAGTCTGGATGCTTTCGGGCGATGCCTGCTCCGGCAGGCGTATGAGGACGTGCGCAATGTTGTACTCGACATCCCCGACCGACGCGCCCGGACCCTGCGACTCGGCAATATAAAGATCGACTTCGCTGTCGCTGATCTGGATCTTGTCGTCGACCTCCCGCTGGCGCAATCGCGTGAGCACGATTTCGTTGCGGATTTCTTCGCGAAAACGCTCGAACTTCAGCCCGTCACCTTCCAGGACTGTGCGAAAGGCTGCAAGGGTCATCTTGTTGTTCTCGGCAATTTTCGACAGCGCGCGATCCAGCTGCACCTCGTCCACCCGGATGCCGGTCTCCTTTGCCATCTGCAGCTGCGCTTTCTCCAGGATAAGTCGCTCGAGAACCTGGCGCTCGAGCAGGTGCGGCTCTGGCACAGGCGTGTTCTGCCGTTTCATCTGGCGCTCGGCGACGGCAACACGCTCCGCAAGCTCCGAACTGGTCACCACCTGGCTGTTGACGACGGCTACGATCCGGTCCACCAGCGAGATCCGCTGGGCTGCGGCCGGCCCCCCAGCAAAGCAAGCAAGTACGAGCGCAAGTGCAGGCAATGGCCAGCGTTTAGTCATCGGGGTCAGTACACCTGCTCGAAAGGAAGCCTGCGCTGCAGGCTCGCCGGAAGGGGTTGGTCGGTGCGCGTATTCGTCGGGGTGTAGCCGGGGACGGCGCGCCTGAGCATGTCGAAGGGATCAGACCCGAGCTGCGCCAGATCGTTCAATTCCAGCTGGACGAAATAGGCCGTTGATGCGAGCTGCGTGGCGACCTGGAGTCGTTGGACAGTCAGGCGCAGGACCCAGCATCCCGCGTTGTACTCCAGCCCCCCGACGCCCTCGAGCAGCCGGCCATCGAAAAATGAATAGTTGTAGCGGCCCACAACGAACCAGCCCGGCTTGACCGGCCACTGCCCGGAAATGTCGACCTGATTGATCGGGTTCGCAGGGTCTCGCGCATAGCGATAGCCCATGTTGATGAATTTTGCGAACTCCGGTGCGTAGCGCATGTTCATTCCGATGCGCTGTGACTGTGCATTCTGCACGTTGTATTGCACGGATGTGTCAAAGTTCCAGTGCTGGCCGACGCGCGCCCCCACCGACGCGAGCACATCGGACGTATTGGCCGTGCTCAGCGGCGCTCCTGGGGTAAGTCCGACCTTCTGATCCGCAAAATAGTAGCGCTGCCCTATCGTCGCGCGAAGAAACTCCTGGCCACCTGAGGTAAGCAACCTCGATGTTGCCACCAGGGTCACCTGGTTTGCATCACCGAAACGGTCCCCGCCCGCGAAGCGGTTCTCGGAGAAGAGCTGCGAGAAGTTGAATCCCGCAAGTCCGGTATCGAAAATGGGGACATTGTCCTGGTTGTGGTAAGGGACGCGCAGGTATACGAGGCGTGGCTCGAACGTCTGCGTGTAGTCCTTCCCGCCAAAACTGGCGTTTCGCTCGTAAACCTGCCCCGCATCCACGCTGAGCCAGGGAATCGCCACGGTTTGCTTGTCTGCTTGCCCAGGGCCGGTCCGGTCGAGGTTGTAGTTGGCGTAACGCAGTCCGATTTTCGGCACAATAAAATAACCTGGCGTCAGATACGGCGCGGTAAGCGTCGGATTCAGCGAAATACGACTGCCCTCGACGAGGGTCGAGTGCGTGAAGCGCACATATTCCGCGGGCAACGACAGATCCGCAAACCCGGCGATTTCGTTTTTTGCGGTCCCGAAATTTAGCTGAGGGACGCGCTGATACGGACTGACGATCGGGGCAAGCGGATCCTGCAATACCTGAAATCTCTGTATCCGCCCCTGCAGGTAGTACGCGTTGCCAAGCGCCGTTCCGCTATATTGCAAAAAGCCTTCGCGCGGGAGCAGGGTCTGCGAGGTCTGCCGCACCTTGGAAAACAAGTCGGTGAAATAGCGGCTGTCCGAGACCCTGTTCAGGTCGACCTTTCCAAACAACTGCGGCGAAAATACCTGCTGATGAAAAAGTGACATCCCGTATCGATTGCGTCCCGCACGCTGATCGTCCGAGAGATATTCGAGACTCGCAGTACCCGAGTACTTCGGATCAATATAGCGAAGTTCGCTTTGCAGCTGTAGGCCGCGCTTGCTCAAGTAGCGTGGCGTCAGGGTCGCATCCATCTCGGGCGCAATATTCCAGTAGTACGGGGCGCTCACCTCCAGCCCGCTGCGCGTCGACTGGGTATAGCCGGGCGCGAGGAATCCGGACTTGCGGCCCTTTTCAAGGGAAAAGTCCATCCATGGCAGTACGGCGACGGTGGTGTCCAGGAAACGCAGTTTCCCGCTCCTCACTGTGGCCACCTGGGTGTTGTAATCGAGGTCAAGTTCCTTCGCCTCGATCACCCAGTCATCCCGGCCGGGCTCACAGGTGGTGAAAGAACCGTTGCGGACGCCAAAGTGGTCCTTGCCGAGGAAATCGATCCGTTCGGCCTTGCCCCTGGCAGGCTTCGGGCCCCCGCGGATCACAAACGTCGCGGCGTCGAACACCCCGGTATCGCTGTTGAAGTCATACTCCAGCCGGTCCCCGAAGAATCGGTCCGAGCCCTGCTCCAGACGAACACCACCCTCGGCTTCAATACGGCCGAACTCCTGGTTGCGCTTGATCCGCTCGCCAAAAATAGTCGTATCGTCCTGTCGAAGCTCCGCCTTGCCACTCGCAGAAATCTCGATGTCCATGACGCCCTCGATGCGTTCGGCGTCGATGTAGGTCGGCCCCTTCTCCTTTGGCGGGGTCGGAGTCTGGGCCGCGAGCACGCCGCTGAACACGGCGCACACAGAGGCGAGACTGACCGCAAGGAACGCCGGCAGGCGCGCCGGAATTGGCTGCATGGGGAAGTGGAGGAGTGCGAAAACCCGGGCTGCTAAAATCGCACAATTCGCGGCATAAGGCAATCGGGGTTCTGCAAAGAACCCGCGGGAGTGTTCGCCGCCAAATCACTGGTTTCAGATGCAATCCGACAATCGCACGGCATCCCTGCACGCCTGGCTCGAAACGTTGCCAGGCGTACGTGGCTGGACACTCGCGCCTGCCTCCGAAGATGCGAGTTTCCGCCGCTATTTCCGGCTCTCGTTTGCCGACGCGCGCGCACCCCTCATCGTGATGGACGCGCCGCCTGGGAAGGAGGATTGCCGCCCCTTCCTGCATGTCGCGCGACTGTTTGAAGCTGCCGGCGCCCATGTGCCGAAACTGCACGCGGAAAACCTGGCCGAGGGCTTCCTGCTGCTTGAGGACCTGGGCGTCGAGACTTACCTCGACGCCCTGAATGGCGGGGGGCCACACCCGAACGACCCGAATACCCTCTACGAGGCTGCAATCGACGCGCTGATCCGGATCCAGCTGGCCACCAGTCCCGACATGCTTCCTGGATATGACGACGCATTGCTCCGTCGCGAGCTCGGCTTGTTCCCGGATTGGTACGTAAAGCGGCACCTGGGTGCCGAACTCCCGCCAGCGGACGCGAGAATCCTTGAGGTGGCATTTGAAAAGATCCTGTCGAACGTCCTTCAGCAGCCCCGCGTATATGTGCACCGCGACTACCATTCGCGCAATCTGATGGTGTGCCAGCCGCTTCCCGGCGTAATCGATTTTCAGGATGCAGTCTACGGCCCCGTGACGTACGATCTTGTTTCGCTGCTCAAGGACGCGTATGTGCTCTGGGAGGAGGAGCGCGTCATCGACTGGTGCGTGCGCTACTGGGAAAAGGCGCGCAAGGCGCATCTGCCGGTGTCGGGCGATTTTGCCACCTTCTATCGCGACTTCGAATGGATGGGGGTGCAGCGCCACCTCAAGGTAGCGGGGATCTTTGCACGCCTTTGCCATCGCGACGGGAAAACACGCTACCTGGCCGACCTGCCGCTCGTTCTTGGTCACCTTGAGCGGACCTGCGCTCGCTATCGTGAATTGGGGCCGCTCGCCAGCCTCATCGATCGGCTGCATGGCCGCGGCCCGGTTACCGGTTACACCTTCTGATGAAAGCCATGATTCTCGCTGCGGGTCGGGGCGAACGACTTCGCCCCCTCACCGACACGCTCCCCAAGCCACTGATCGAAGTCCGCGGGAAGCCGCTGATCGGCTGGCATCTGGAACGCCTTGCCGCGGCGGGGTTTCGCGACGTCGTCATCAATGTGTCGCATCTCGGCGACCTGATCGAATCTGCGATCGGTGATGGCCGGCGCTGGGAAGTCACGATTTCATGGTCCCGGGAGGCAGCCCCGCTTGAAACCGCCGGCGGTATCGCCCATGCCCTGAGCCTGCTCGGTGCTGAACCGTTCCTGCTCGTCAACGCGGACGTCTATTGCGAGGTGCCATTTGCAGCCTTGCGTCAGATCCAGCTTGGCGGGCGCCTCGGACACCTCATCCTGGTTCCCAACCCACCATTCCGGCCGGAGGGTGACTTCTCGCTCACCGCTGGTCGAGTCGGCAACTTGCCCTCGCCACGCTACACTTACTCAGGCATAAGCGTGCTTGCGCCGGGCATGGTGGATGGCGTGAGACCGGGTACCAAGGCCCCGTTGGCACCCCTGCTCAGAGACGCCGCCGCCGGCGATCTGCTGAGCGGAGAACTCTATCGCGGATTCTGGAACGATGTAGGCACACCCGAGCGCCTCGCTGAACTAAATCAACTGAAGGCTTCATGAACAACTCAATTCCTGCAACCGACCGATTCGCAAATCGTCGCCGCCGGCTTGCCGCGACGCTCGTAAGCGGGATCGCCGTCGTTCCGACTGCACCTGAACGAATTCGGAACCGCGACGCACACTACCCGTACCGCTTCGACAGCTACTTCCACTACCTTACGGGGTTCACTGAGCCGGACGCCGTGCTGGTGCTGGTCGCCGGCGCCGGACCAGGGTCCCCACCGCGCTCGATCCTGTTCTGCCGCGAAAAAAACGAGGAGCGCGAAATCTGGGACGGCTTTCGCCACGGCCCACAGGGGGCGCGCGAGAAATTTGGCTTCGACGAGGCCTGTCCGATCGCATTGCTCGACGAAAAAATGGGTGAATTACTCGAAAATCAGCCGGTCATCCACTTTGCGCCGGGTGCGGACCCTGCGTGGGATGCGCGCGTAATAGGCTGGCTGAATGCTGTCAGGGAGAAGGTGCGCCTCGGTATCTCCGCACCTGCGTCAATCGCTGATCTTAGAGTGCACCTGGACGAAATGCGCCTCGTAAAGGATTCTGACGAATTGGCCACCATGCGACGCGCGGCGGAAATTTCGGCCGAGGCACACCGCCGCGCAATGCGGGCGACCCGACCGGGCCGCTACGAGTACGAAATAGAAGCTGAGCTGCTGTACGCATTTCGGCGCAATGGCGCGCAGTTCCCGGCGTACACACCTATCGTTGCTTCCGGTGCCAACGCGTGCGTGCTGCATTACATTGGCAATGACGCCCTGATGGCCGACGGCGACCTGCTCTTGATCGACGCCGGATGCGAACTCGACGGCTACGCCTCGGATATCACCCGCTCCTTCCCGGTAAACGGGCGATTTTCCGGCCCGCAACGCGACGTATACGAACTGGTGCTCGCCGCGCAAAGTGCGGCCATGCGTGTGACCCGGGCCGGACGCGGATGGAACGAGCCACACGATGCCGCCGTCCGGGTACTGGCCCAGGGCATGCTCGACCTCGGCCTGCTGAAGGGTTCCCTGGATGCGGCCCTCGAAACCGAATCGTATCGGCGCTTTTATATGCACCGCACCGGGCACTGGCTCGGACTCGACGTGCATGACGCCGGTGAATACAAGCACGAAGGTGCATGGCGCGCGCTTGTGCCGGGGATGGTTCTGACCGTGGAACCCGGGCTGTACGTGCGCGCCGGGGAGGACATCCCGGAGCAATTCTTCAATATCGGCGTGCGCATCGAGGACGATGTGCTGGTTACCGCGGGCGACTGCGAGGTCATCACGCATGCGACGCCGAAATCGATCGCAGAGATAGAAGCCTTGATGCGCGATGGCTGAAGATGAGTTCGATGTTGCAATTCTCGGCGCAGGCCCCGTTGGCTGTGCGCTTGCGCTCGGACTGCAGGGTTCTGGTTTTTCGGTCGCACTTGTAGGGCGTCCGGATGCGCTCGATCAGGGAGGCGCGCGGCAGCCCGCAGCGGTGCGTGCCATCGCACTGTCGTATGCAAGCAGGATGATCCTGGCGCGGTTTGGCGCCTGGGATTCACTCGTCAAGACGCAGATCGACCGGATTCACGTTTCCCAGGCTGGTGGCTTCGGCGTGACCCGGATATCGCGTGACGATCTGGCGCTTCCGGCGCTTGGCTATGTGACCGCATACGAAGGGATCGCGCCAGCGCTTGCACGCTGTCTGGCGACTGGATCGGTGCACCGGGTGAACGCGGCATCCCCGCCGCGCGCGAGGTTACTCGTGCATGCAGAAGGATCCCCGGGAGACGGCGCGGTCGAAAGGAACTACCTGCATAGCGCGGTGATCGCGACAGTGTCCAGCGACCGCCCCGCGCACGGTGTTGCCTGGGAAAGATTCACCCCTGAAGGACCGCTGGCACTGCTCCCCATGGGAAACGACTATGCGCTCGTCTGGAGCCGGGCGACAGCCGCAGCCACCGAAGCCTTGTACCTTCCCGACAAGCGCTTCCTGCAGGATCTGCAGTCCACATTCGGCCAGCGCGCCGGAAAATTTGTTGCGGTCGGTGTTCGTGCCGCCACGCCGCTGGCGCTGCGCTACCGCAACGACCGCGCTGCGCCCGGAGAAATACGCATCGGCAATGCCGCGCAGACGCTTCACCCGGTCGCGGGCCAGGGATTGAATCTCGGGCTGCGCGACGCGTGGGACCTGGCAGAACAGCTCGTGGGTACGCCGCGCAACCTGCACGGATCCGGCGAATTCGCGCGCCGGTTCGCCCGGTCTCGACGCACTGACGCTCAGGGAACAATTCGGTCGACTGATCTGCTTGCCACGCTGTATGTCCGTCCCGACCCCGTCAGTACCGCGCTACGCGGCGCAATGCTTGTGGGACTCGACATGTTCCCCCCGGCCCGCCGCGCGCTCGCACGCAGCATGATCTACGGCCCAGGCAGTTGCTAACGCACTACACGCAATAGGCGGTTTCGTCCAGCCTGCCGCGGGGTGTGTTTGCGCAAGTAACCGTGCGTATTTCGACAATGCCCGATGATCTCGCGCGCATTCACTTCTTTGGTGCGTTGCGATGTTGCCGCAGCGACACATATGCCAGCGGTACGCCTTTTTTTTGCGGCGGGAACGTATAGAATGCGCTTCCCTTCGCATCCCAACATCCGACTCAATCCCTCTGATGCAGCTTGGCATGCACGCGTTGCGCAATACATTGTTTGTCGCTCCCATGGCGGGGGTCACAGACCGTCCGTTCAGGCAATTGTGCAAACGGTTTGGCGCGGGAATGGCGGTGTCCGAGATGGTGTCCTGCAAGCCGGAACTGCGCGAGACGCGAAAATCCAGACTGCGTACCGACCATCAGGGCGAGGTGGAGCCGATTTCCGTTCAGATCGCAGGCGCAGATCCCGTGACGATGGCAGATGCAGCGCGTTACAACGTCGCGCGCGGAGCGCAAATCATCGATATCAATATGGGCTGTCCGGCAAAGAAAGTCTGCAACGTCGCGGCCGGATCCGCATTGCTGGAAAACGAGCCGTTGGTTGCCTCCATCCTCGAGGCCGTAGTCGCAGCGGTCGATGTGCCGGTCACTCTCAAGATACGCACCGGCCCCAATCCTGCGAAGAAAAACGCGCTGCGCATTGCGCGCATGGCGGAAAGCGCCGGAATACAACTGCTATCGATTCATGGCCGCACGCGCGCCTGCGGATTTTCGGGCCACGCGGAGTACGTCACGATCGGCGAAGTCAAGGCTGCCGTACGCATCCCGGTGATCGCGAACGGTGACATTTCCACCCCTGAAGACGCCCGGGATGTAATCCGCGAGACGGGAGTCGATGGCGTGATGATAGGTCGCGCAGCGCAGGGCAGGCCTTGGATATTTCGCGAAATTGCCCACTTTCTGGCGACCGGGGAAAAGCTTGCTCCGCCGCTTGTCGCGGAGATCAGCGGTGTTCTCATCGGGCATCTTCAGGCACTGCACGAATTCTACGGCGCCGAACATGGCGTTCGCGTCGCGCGCAAGCACATCGGGTGGTATGTTGGCGAATTGCAGGGCGGAGAACGGTTCCGCCGCGATGCGAACCGGATCGAAACAGCTGAAGCGCAGTTGGAGGCGGTGTCGGCCTATTTTGCATGGCTTGAGCAAACCAATGAACGCCTGACATACGCAGCCACCGTCGGTCCGGACGAGGATACTGCCGGGCCGTACTACAGGGAGAGACTCGCCGCATGAGCCGCAACAACGAACTTCACGACGCGGTGAAGCGTTCGCTTGAGCGCTACTTCAAGGACATGGACGGTGAGCGGCCGACATCAATTTACGACATGGTTCTGAAGAACGTCGAGAAACCGATGATCGAACTGGTGCTCGGTCAGGCGGAGGGCAATCTCACCCTCGCCGCCACCATGCTGGGAATCGACCGCAACACGCTGCGCAAGAAGATCCAGCAATTGCGCATCAAGGGCTGATTGCTCGCAATCGCAATCGCAACCGTCACCTCGACGCCGATGACATGATCAAGATCCGCAGAGCATTGCTCAGCGTCTCAGACAAGACCGGCCTGATCGAATTTGCGCGCGCCTTGTCGGAGCTTGGCATCGCCATCCTGTCTACCGGCGGGACGGCAAAGCTGCTCGAGAGATCCGGGATTCCGGCTACGGAGGTGTCTGCCCACACCGGATTCCCCGAAATGCTTGATGGCAGGGTAAAGACACTGCATCCAAAGATCCATGGCGGAATCCTTGCGCGGCGTGATTCACGTGAGCACATGGCAGCAATCCGTGCTGCCGAAATCGATCCGATCGACCTGATCGTAGTTAACCTCTACCCTTTTCAGGCGACCGTCGCCGACCCGGACTGCAGGCTGGAAGATGCGATAGAGAATATCGACATCGGCGGTCCGGCGATGATCCGGGCAGCGGCCAAGAACCATGGAAGCGTAACCGTTGTGGTCGATCCGGAAGACTATCCCGGAGTGCTGGAAGAAATCCGCGCCACTGGCGAGGTCCGTGACGCGATGCGATTCTCGCTTGCCAGAAAGGTGTTTGCGCATACCGCGGCCTACGACGGCGCGATCGCGAACTACCTGTTTTCCCTCGGCGCAGATAACCGGCGCCAGCCTTACCCGGACGTTCTCAACCTGCAGTTCAGCAAACTCCAGGACATGCGCTACGGAGAAAACCCGCACCAGTCAGCGGCGTTCTACGGGGATATGCGCCCGGTCGAAGGCGGCCTCGCCCGTTATCGCCAGCTCCAGGGAAAGGCGCTTTCCTACAACAATATTGCCGACGCCGACGCCGCCTGGGAATGCGTCAAGAGTTTTCCGGAACCCGCCTGTGTCATCGTGAAGCACGCCAACCCCTGTGGTGCGGCCTGCGCAGACAATCTGTTGTCCGCGTATGAAAAGGCCTTCGCGACCGATCCGACTTCCGCGTTCGGCGGGATCATCGCGTTCAACCGCGCGCTGGACCGGGATGCCGTGGAGGCGGTCGGCCGGCAGTTTGCAGAAGTGATCATCGCGCCGCGCGTGGATCCAGACGCAAAGCAATTGCTGTCTGCCAAGGCCAATCTGCGCGTGCTTGAAGTCCCGCTGGCACACGCTGCGATGAATTACGATTTCAAGCGTGTGGGGGGAGGACTCCTCGTACAGAGCCCCGACGTGGACCACCTTACCGTCTCCGATCTCAAGGTCGTTACCCGCAAAGCACCGACAGATGCGCAGCTGGCGGACCTGATGTTCGCCTGGCGTGTCGCCAGATTCGTCAAATCGAATGCCATCGTGTTCTGCCGGGATGCGATGACACTGGGTGTGGGGGCCGGGCAGATGAGCCGCGTGGACAGTGCAAGAATTGCCTTGATCAAGGCCCAGAACGCCGGCCTGACGCTTGCAGGGAGCTGCGCGGCCTCGGACGCCTTCTTCCCGTTCCGCGACGGGCTCGACGTGGTGGTCGACGCCGGTGCGGTTGCCGTAATTCAGCCCGGCGGCAGCATGCGAGACGATGAAG
This sequence comes from Burkholderiales bacterium, assembly GCA_038211455.1. Taxonomy (GTDB): domain Bacteria; phylum Pseudomonadota; class Gammaproteobacteria; order Burkholderiales; family SG8-39; genus SZAS-79. Next base: position 13,798 of record JBBQVP010000012.1, on the reverse strand, counting down.
TCATCGCCGCAGCCGACGAGCGCGGAATCGCCATGGTTTTCACTGGCGTAAGGCATTTCAGGCACTGATGAAGCTGCTTGTCGTCGGCTCGGGCGGTAGGGAGCACGCACTCGCCTGGAAGCTCGCACAGAGCCCGCGCGTGCAGATGGTCTACGTCGCTCCCGGAAACGGCGGGACAGCAACCGAGCCCGGACTTGAGAACGTCCCGATCACAGACATCAAGGCTCTTGCCGCGTTCGCACGGCGCGAAAAAGTGCACCTCACGGTCGTCGGACCCGAAGCACCGCTCGCAGCCGGGATCGTCGACGAGTTTCGCGCGCAGAACCTGAAAATTTTCGGCCCCTCCCGGGCTGCCGCGCAACTCGAGGCATCCAAGGACTTCGCCAAGCAGTTCATGGTTCGCCACGGGATCCCCACATCGCGCTACGCCACTTTTGTCGATCCCGCGAAAGCAAAGCAATACATCGAGGAGCAGGGCGCACCGATCGTCGTGAAAGCCGACGGGCTCGCTGCAGGCAAGGGCGTTGTGGTGGCCGCGAGTGTCGAGGAAGCAAAGGCCGCGGTCGATTTCATACTGGGCGACAGAGGCTTGGGCGATGCGGGTGCACGCGTCGTAATCGAGGAGTGCCTGCAAGGCGAAGAGGCGAGCTTTATTGTGATGTGCGACGGCGTACACGTGCTCGCCATGGCCACCAGCCAGGACCACAAGCGCCTCGAGGATGGCGATCTGGGGCCGAACACCGGCGGCATGGGAGCGTACTCGCCTGCCCCGGTCGTGACGCCGCAGGTTCACGCCCGCGTAATGCGCGAGATCATCCTTCCCACGGTGGCGGGAATGGCGAAGGACGGCCTGCCCTACACAGGGTTTCTTTACGCCGGGCTGATGATCGATTCCGCGGGAAACGCGAAGACGCTGGAATTCAACTGCCGAATGGGCGATCCCGAAACCCAGCCCATCATCCTTCGGCTCAAGTCGGACCTGCTCGAAATTGTCGAACACGCAATCGCCGGCACGCTGGACAAGGCGGAAGCGGACTGGGACCGGCGTTGCGCTCTGGGGGTTGTCCTCGCCGCACGGGGCTACCCGTCCGACCCAAAAAATGGCGACCCAATCAGAGGCATCCCCAAGGCGACGCAGGATGGCCACGTTTTTCACGCCGGGACTCGTCTGGAGGGGAAGAGCCTGCTTACGAACGGCGGGAGGGTGCTGTGCGTCACAGCCTTGGGAGACAGTGTGAAAATGGCCCAGAAGCGCGCCTACGACACGGCCGAGCCGATCCGCTTCGAAGGCATGCAATTTCGGCACGACATCGGTCACCGCGCAATCCGGAAAAAGTAAGCCGCCGTGGACATCGAAGCCGTTCACACCTACCTCGCGAGCCTGCAGGAGCGCATAGTCTCGGAACTCGAGGCGGTCGACGGCGGAGCATTCCGGTCGGACAGCTGGTCGCGCCCCGAGGGCGGTGGCGGAACGACGCGAATCATCGAAGAAGGAGCCCTGTTCGAGCGCGGTGGGGTGGGCTTATCCCGCGTGCAGGGCCCCAGGCTCCCGGCTTCAGCGTCGGCCAGCCGTCCGGAACTTGCCGGCCGCAGCTTTGACGCGATGGGCGTGTCGCTGGTTCTTCATCCGCGCAACCCTTACTGCCCGACAGTCCATATGAACGTCCGTTGCTTCGTCGCACTGAAGCCGGGCGAAGACCCCGTCTGGTGGTTTGGCGGCGGGATGGATCTCACCCCGTACTACGGGTTCGAAGAGGACGCCCGTCACTTCCATGCAACTTGTCGCAAGGCGCTCGACCCTTTCGGTCCCGAATATCATCCGCGTTTCAAGCGTTGGTGTGACGAATATTTTTTCCTCAAGCACCGCAACGAGCCCCGCGGCGTCGGTGGCATTTTTTTCGACGACTTTTCGGAACTCGGGTTTGACTTCTCGTTTGCGCTCATGCAAAGCACCGGCGACCAGTTCCTCACCGCCTACCTGCCCATCATCGCGCGCCGCAAAGAGTATCCGTATACCGAACGCGAGCGCCGGTTCCAGGCCTATCGCCGCGGACGTTACGTGGAGTTCAACCTCGTTTGGGACCGTGGAACACTGTTCGGCTTGCAGTCGGGCGGGCGCACCGAATCGATCCTGATGTCGATGCCCCCGGTCGTGCGCTGGCAGTACGACTGGAAACCGGAGCCGGGCTCTCCCGAAGCAATGCTGTATACGGATTTTCTGGTGCCCAGGGACTGGGCCTAGACGCTCGCTTCCGCAGCCTTGCGGAACTGCCTTCCAGCATCTTCCGGCTTCGCCAGCCGCTCAAACAGACGCGCCAATGCAAGGTACCCCTCACGGCTCGGTTCGAACGAAAGGCTCGCCTCAATGTAGTTCTGCGCCTTTCCCCAAAGTTCGGCGCGGACGCACAGGCGTCCGAGCGCAAGCAGCAGGCGGGCATCGCCGGCGTGCTCAAGCAGCCAGTGCTCCGCCTTTTCGATGCGCAGCCGCACGTCTTCCGATGACGTCTGCCCGTACAGGTCAACTAGAGCAGGAATCCAGTCCTGCCCAAGCGCCTTTTCGATGATCTCCCTCGCAAGTGCCACCCGTCCTGCGGCGGCAGCGCTGCGGGCGGCCGCTGCGGCCACCCGCGGAATGGCCTGATCGCGCGCCGGCAATTTCCGCCAGCGGGCTTCCATTCCGGCCGGATCGCTTGCAAGGCCGCCCAGCAATTCCGTAAGCGCCCTGCTCTTGTACTCGTCATGCAATGCGGGGGAGATAGCATCCCTCTTGGACAGGACACCCGTCAGGCGCAGCACCTCTTCCCAGTTTCTCGCCCCGAGTTCGGCGCGAAGCAGCATGCGCAGGGTCGCGATGTGCCTGGGACCGGAGTCATGAAGGTCCTTGAGCACCCTGCGCGCCCCGGAAAAATCACGCTCGTCCAGCAGGAGTTCGGCCTGAGTGACGAGTCGCGCGACACGCATCGGGTCGCCGGATTCAGTCGCTTTCTCCAGCCACATGTCGCGCCGGTCCGCCGCATGCAGGAAGTGCGCCGCTCGCGCGGCGAACAGTGCTGACAGGCCAGGCGACTCGCCGCCTTCATACGCCTGCTTGGCGTCGCGCTCTGCGCGCGCGTAGCGCCCTTCGAAATAGGCTTGTGCCGAGCCGAGCAGTGCCTCGCGCGCCTTGGTGGCCCGGCGGCGTTCCCTGAACGCCCTGACATGCAGGGGAAGATGGAGCGTGTGGTGAATCAGCCTGGCGAGCAGGTACAGCGCGGTGAACGTACCGGCCAGCAGCAGGCAGAAAAGGACAAGCGACAGTTCGACTCGCCAGGGAGGATAGACAAATAGGGCATAACCTTCGTTGGCGCGCCCCACGATCGCGAGCGCAACCGCAGACGCAAATACCGCCAGCAACCAGAAGAGCGCGCGCATCTGACTAGCTGCCGCGGCGTTCGCGCTGCGCCTTGAAGCTTCGAACGGCCTCAAGACTATCGGCAAGCGTGGGCAACTCAAAGGTCACGGCAGTCCCGCCGAGTTGCTTCAGCTGCGCGGCGAAGCTCCCAGCGGGCTTGGAGCGCGCATCAAAATAGCGCTTCAACCAGGTTTGTGCGACCCGCATGTCTTCTCGAAACCCGGCTTCATCCCGCATCGCCAAGGCCAGCCGTGCATTCAACAGCCTCAACTTCAGGTTCTCACGCAGGAAATAGGCCTGTGAGGGCGCAAGCAGCGGCGGCTCTGGCCCATCCATCGTGCGGACCTGGATCAAACTCTTGAGCTCAACCCATAACTCGGAACCGAATCGGGCAAAGAACCCCCCGGTCGCCGACTCGGGCGATCCGGTCCGGTCGCCTTTCCCAACCGGCGGGGCGCGCTCGTCAAAGGCGAGCGGCAGACCATCCACGGCAGCGACTAATTCGTCCAGGCGGAGGGACAGGCCCGCGACATCAACGCTGGGAAGCGAGCGAAGGCGCTCTATGTCCCTCGCCAGCGCCTTTCGAACAGGGATGAACTGCGGACGATCGCTTCGCGCGAGGCGTGATTCGGCGAGTTGCAGCGCAAGCAGTGCAGCCCGGACATTGCTCGAGAGCTGCAACTGCTGGGCTGCGATGGTAAGCACCTGCTCGATCTCGGCAAGCGCCCATTCGTCGCGATTTCGGGACAATTCCTGGTACAGGGTCTCGAGCGCGAGCTGCTGGCTCTGTGACTCGGCAAGGCGGCCTTCGAGCACGGCGATCTTCGCCTGCGCTTCGCGCATCGTCGCCTGCGCCTGGACCGCAAGCATTTTTGCGTCCCGGGTCTCGGCCTCGATATCACGCAGACGGCGGGCGAGTTCGTCCTGCGTTGCACCTATCCTCAGGCGCGTGTCGTACCAGCCGTAGCCCCCTGCCAGCACCAGCGCGACGACAACGGCGGCCAATGCGGCCCGCCCCTTCCAGCGCGAGGAGGCCGGCTCTGCGACGGGAGGCGCTGCACTGACTTCGTTTGTGTCCATGGCCCTGAAGGAAGTTCGGGAAAGGTGGGTCGACGCTGCGGTTTTAGCCTGCGCGGCGAAAATAGGCAACCAGCGCAGCAAGCATATCCTCGTCTGCCGGGCCGGCAACCACGGGGTCGGTCATTCCAAGCGCCCTCGTCTCCGCAACGAGCCGTCGGTGCGGCACGAACAATCGCGTCTTCGCAAGCAATCCCTCTGCAGCCTGGCCGAATAGGCTGAAGAGGTTGGCAAGGCCTTCCCCGCTGGATACGACCACAGCGTCGACCACGCCGCTAGCGAGGCTATCGCGCAACGGGCCCGGGTCGAGCGCGGGCTTCGCGCGCCGATAGCACTCCGCATAAGTGACGTCCGCGCCGCGCGTGCGCAGTCCCGCGGCCAGCGTCTCCCGACCACCCTCTCCGCGAAATATCACGACCCGCCTTCCGGCCACTTCTGCAAGTTCTGGAGAGCTCAGGAGGGCTTCGCTGTCCGGCGGCCCATCCGGTGAAAACACATTTTTAATTCCGTCTTCTTCAAGCGCGCGTCGCGTGCCGCCGCCGATCGCAGCGACCGCCACACCAGCCGGCCACGACCGTCGCTCGCGCACCCGGGCGAGACCTTGCGCGACCGCGTTGCGGCTGATGAATATCGCCAGGTCATACGAATCCAGCTCGTCGACGATGGATTCAAGCACTTTGCTCGTTGCGGGCTCAATCTCAATCAGCGGGAAGCGCAACACGCGCCCGCCGGCCGCCTCGATAGCGGCCGCGAGCGCCGCCGCCTGCCCTCCGGGGCGCGTGACGACGATCGTTCGTCCGCCGAGCAACCGGTCAGCTGGGGTCACGTTTGCAGCGCGGCCAGTATCTCCGCAGCCCCACGCTCCCGCAGGCGTTGTGCCAGACGCATCCCAAGCGCGTCCGGTGCATCCTCAGGCCCCGTCTCCTCGGCGCGTGCCATCCGCGTCCCGTCCGCCGAGGCGACCAGGCCCCGCAATCGCAGCACACCGGCCGAGATATCCGCAAATGCGCCGATCGGAATACTGCAGTTACCCCCGAGCGCGCGATTCACAGCCCGCTCAGCGCGCACGCAGGCTGAAGACTCTGCATGCGCGAGCGGCTGCAGCGCCGCCAGTATGTCGGCCCGATCCGCCCGGTACTCGATCCCGAGCGCGCCCTGCCCGGGCGAGGGAAGGCTCTGTTCAATGCTGAGGAAACCGCGGATTCGCGACACCAGGCCCAGCCGTTTCAGGCCGGCTGCGGCGAGAACGATGGCGGCGTACTCCCCCCGGTCGAGCTTGGCCAGGCGGGTGTCTACGTTGCCACGCAGGGTGCGGATCTCAAGCCCGGGAAAGCGCTCTGAAATCTGCGCCGCACGCCGCAGGCTGGAGGTGCCCACAACCGCCCCCGACGGCAGCCCGGCCATGTCGGCGTAGGCGTTTGACACGAACGCGTCGCGCGGGTCCTCCCGCTCGGTGATCGCGCCCAGCGCAAACCCGTCTGGCAATTCCACTGGCAGATCCTTCATGGAATGCACCGCGATGTCGGCGCGCGCATCAGCCAGCGCGCGTTCAAGTTCCCTGACAAACAGGCCCTTGCCGCCTTCTTCGGAGAGCCGTGCCTCCAGCATCTCATCACCACGCGTACTCATTGGCAATAGCTCTACACGGCAGCCGGGATAGAGCGCGGCGAGCCGCCCCTGGACATGGTGCGCCTGCCAGAGTGCCAGGCGGCTTTTGCGCGTCGCGATGATCAGCCGTCCTGGAATGGAACCGGGCGCTGCGGGCGGATGCGTTATGGAAGTCATACTGGAGGTGCGTGAATTCTAGCAGTCCTTCACCTGTCTTCGAGTATGTCCCGGACCGCCGACCATTGCCGACGACTGACCGGCAGTCGTTCGGTCACGCCTTCCAACAGTACATCCCAGTGCGACTCGTCTTCGCTGCTGCCCTCCGCCCGTTCGAAACCCGCTATCGCGGCGCGTGCGACAAGGCAGTTTCTGTGTATCCGGATGAATTTGTCCGCGAATTCCTTCTCCAGCGATACAAGCGCCTCCTCTATGATGTACTCCCGCTCCCTGGTCCGCAGAGTGACGTACTTCAGTTCCGCCTTAAAGTAGACGATGGCCGACAGCGGCACCAGCTGGATGCGATTGCGTTCCACGATCGAAAAGCTGGAGCGGGATTCGGGGTGCGCGCGCGCCAGCGCTTCTGCGGACGGCGGGCCGGCGTGCCTCGCTTTCCTCAGCGCGGCAGCGAGTCGCTCAAGCCGCACCGGCTTCAGCAGGTAATCGAGTGCGTTCAGTTCGAACGCCTGGACGGCATGCTCGTCGTGCGCCGTGACAAAAATTATTGCAGGTCCCGATTCCAGCGGCGCAAGATGCCGCGCGATTTCCAGCCCGGTCAGCCCGGGCATCTGGATATCGAGCAGCAGCACGTCCGCCGCGCTGGCCGGCAACTTGTCCAGTACCTGGAGGCCGTTCTCGGCCTCGCCGGCCACTTCGATCGGAACTTCCAGGCGCAGGTCATCGAGCAATTCCCGGATCCGCGCACGCGCTGGCGGCTCGTCATCGGCGATGAACACGCGCAATGCCCTGGCGCTCATGGTGTTTCCCCTTCTCCAGCAGGTCGCTCGGTCAGGAACGGGAACTCGATCTCCACTTCGAACTGGCCCTCGGAAACACGGGTCTCCAGCCTCGCCTCGGCGTCGAAGAACAGTTCCAGTCGCTCGCGCAGGTTTTCGAGCGCCATCCGGTTACCCGGCCGATGTCCTGTTTCGGGCTGGAACGGATTGACCAGCCGGATCACCACACGCTTGCCCGTTCCTGCGATGTGCACCTGCACCTCTCCCGTGCCGATGCCCGGCTCAACCCCATGGTAAACGGCATTCTCGAGTAGCGGCTGGAGCACCAGTGGCGGCAACAGCGCATCCTGCGGGGCGCTGTCGATGTCCCAGACCACCCGCAGCCGTTCTCCCAGGCGCAACTGCTCGAGCCTTGCGTAGCGTTCCAGCATTGCGATTTCATCGGCCAGGCGCACGAATTTCCTCCCGTCCGACATCAGCACGCGGAACAGATCGGCCAGGTCCTCAAGCGCGATCTCGGCCCGTTTCGGGTCCCGTCGGATCAGAGACAGCACCGCATTCAGGCTATTAAACAGGAAATGCGGCCGGATGCGGGCCTGCAGGGCCTGTAGCCGCGCAGCAGCGAGCGCCGGCGAGAACGCTTTTGCGCGCAGGCGCAGGTAGCCAAGGAGCGCGGCAGCAAGCAGCGCGCTGAAGAAGATGGTCCGCGTCAGGTGCGCTTCTCCGGCAGGCATGAACGCGGCAGACTGCGCTGCATAGGCGAGGCCGCCGGCGATCCCGGAAACGATCATCAGCACCACGAAAACGGCCGCCTCGTAGCGCATGGAAGCGAGCAATGGCGACACAACGTAGAGCGCCAGGATAGTCAAGAGCAACGCCGGCTCGATCACCGCGGCATCCTGCACAAAGCGCTCAAGTCCCTGCAGCCAGCCGGGTTCGGCAAAGACCGTAGCGCACAGCGCGACAGCATTGACGGCCACGAGGATGCGCGCCGTCGTACCCAGATTTCGGAAGTCGGGCAGGCCGTCTGAATAGGCGTTTTGCTTTATACTCATTGCACTTACGCTCAGTCGCGCAGAGAAGCTGCGCGGATTGCCGCCATCGCTCGCCGCGACTCACCCAGTATGCCCCATGGTCACTAGACAATCAAAACTGCGCAGGCGGCCTGCCGGTCGCGTGGAAGCAACAGGGAAGGCATGGTCGGGCCGGTTTGCCGAACCAGTGGACGAACTCGTAAAGCGCTTCACCGCGTCGGTTTCATTCGATCGGCGGCTCGCGCTGGCCGACATCCGCGGCTCGCTTGCGCATGCGCGTATGCTGAACGCGCAAAAAATCCTGGCAAAAAGGGACCTTTCCGCTATCGAACGCGGCATGAAGGCGATCTCGGCCGAAATCAAAGGCGGCACCTTCAGCTGGTCGCTCGACGCCGAAGATGTGCACCTGAACATCGAGCAGCGCCTCACCCAACTGGTCGGCGACGCCGGGAAACGGCTGCATACCGGCCGCTCGCGCAATGACCAGGTGGCCACCGATGTGCGGCTTTACCTGCGCGAAGAGATCGATGCGATCCGTGCTGCGCTTGTCCGGCTTCAGAACAACCTCCTGGACGGCGCGGCGGCCCATGCTGCAGTGGTCATGCCCGGATTTACCCATATGCAGGTCGCGCAGCCGGTTACGTTCGGCCACCACTTGCTCGCATATTTCGAAATGTTCGAACGCGACCGGGAACGCCTCGCGGACTGCAGGCGGCGCGTCAACCGCCTGCCCCTCGGCGCCGCGGCCCTCGCGGGGACCACCTTTCCGATCGACCGTGCAAGGGTGGCACGCGAACTCGGTTTTGATGCGCTCTGCGAGAACTCGCTCGACGCGGTATCCGATCGCGATTTTGCCATCGAGTTCGCGGCGTGCGCCTCGCTCATCCTCATGCACCTTTCGCGCTTTTCCGAAGAACTCATCCTCTGGATGAGCCCGCGCTACCGGTTCGTGACCATTCCCGACCGGTTCTGCACCGGTTCTTCGATCATGCCGCAGAAGAAGAACCCGGATGTTCCTGAACTTGTGCGCGGAAAGACCGGCCGGGTATTCGGCCATCTGGTCGGCCTGCTTACCCTGATGAAGGGCCAACCGCTCGCCTACAACAAGGACAATCAGGAAGATAAGGAGCCGCTGTTCGATACGGTCGACACCGTCCGGGACTGTCTGACGATTTTTGCAGACCTGGTCGCCGGGATCAGGCCGGTGCCGGAGCGGATGCGCGCAGCCGCGCTGGAGGGTTTCTCCACCGCTACCGACCTGGCCGATTACCTGGTCGGCAAGGGGGTGCCGTTCCGCGATGCGCACGAAGTCGTCGCCCGGGCGGTGCGAGAGGCCGAGGCCAAGGGGTGCGACCTGTCGGAGCTGAGCCTGGCAGCCCTGAAGCGGTTTTCCTCGCGCATCCGTGCGGACGTATTCGAGTGGCTCACGCTGGAAGGATCCGTCTCGCGCAGGAGGCATCCCGGAGGCACGGCGCCCGCGCAGGTCCGGCGCGCCGTCGCGCAGGGACGCAAGCGGCTTGCACGGGTGTGACCGACGCACCTTCGCTGGAGTACGTAGGCAAGTACCCCGTCATCAAGAAGCTCGGCGAAGGCGCGAGTTCAATTGTTTACCTTTGCAATGATCCGTTCAAGAGCCGCGACGTCGCGGTAAAAGTCGTGTCGACCGAGGCTTTCGCTGACCCAGCGCGCGGCAGGCTGTTCAAGAAGCTTTTCGTCAACGAAGCCTCCCTTGCCGGCAAGCTGCAGCATCCCTACATCGTGCAGATCTACGATGCGGTCGCCGAGGAAAAGCTGAACTACATCGTGATGGAGTACATCGACGGCGGCACACTGGAAAAATTCTGTGCCCAGGACAACCTGCTGCCCGTCGAAAGCATGGTGGAGATGGTTTTCAAGTGCAGCCGCGCGCTTGCGTTCGCGCACAGCATGGGAATCACGCACCGCGACATCAAGCCGGCGAATATCCTGTTCGCAGGCGGAACCGACGTGAAGATCACCGATTTCGGCGCGGCACTGATTGCGACCGCCGAAACGACCCAGATCGCGGCGATCGGGTCGCCCGCATACATGTCGCCCCAGCAAGTGAAGGAACACCCGCTGGACCATCGCACCGACATCTACTCGATGGGTGTGGTGATGTATCACCTGTTGACCGGGAAGCTTCCCTTCCAGGCCAGCAACAATTTCAGCCTGATCTACCAGATCACCAACCTTGACCCACCGCCACCGTCTTCCATGCGGCCCGGGATCCCGGCCAGCGTGGAAGCGATCGTGCGACGCGCCATGGCGCGCGACCTTGACGACCGTTACCCCGACTGGGAGGCGTTCTCACTCGACCTGGCGGAAGTGTTCCGGACCGAGAATTTTGGCAACATGCAGGCGGAATTTGCAGATGCCGACAAGTTCGAGATGCTGCGCAAGATTTCTTTTTTCGAGCACTTCACCGATGCCGAGCTCTGGGAAGTGGCGCACATGGCGACCTGGCGCCTCGCGGCGGAGGGCGAGCAGTTGATGAAGGAAGGCGAACCGGGCGACTTTTTCTGCATCCTCGCCGAAGGCGAAGTGAAGGTGACCAAGCGCGGCAAGCTGCTCAACCTGCTGCGCACTGGGGAGCCTTTCGGTGAAATGGCCTATCTGTCGAAGACCGCACAACTGCGCGGAGCCGACGTGACCGTCATGGGCGACGCCAGGATCATTACCGTGCCCACCTCGCACCTGGAACAGGCTTCCGACGCCTGCCGACACAAGTTCGACCGGGCATTCATGGAGATTCTCGTCGAGCGCCTGACTATGGCGAACGTCCGCCTGTCAGGCGTCTGAGCAAACCGGGACGGGCCGTCGCCCGTTCGCTGGACTGTTCGACTACGCCGGCTGCTTCGCCACCACCGGCTCGAGCAGTTTCTGCAGTTCGCCGGCCTGGTACATCTCCCGTAGGATGTCGGAGCCGCCGACGAATTCACCGTTCACGTAGAGCTGCGGGATCGTCGGCCAGTTTGCGTACTCCTTGATGCCCTGGCGGATGTCCGGATTCTCGAGGACGTTGACGGTGAACAGGCTCTTCACGCCGCATGCGCCGAGAAACTGAACCGCCGCCTGCGAAAAACCGCACTGCGGGGCCTGCGGCGTACCCTTCATGTAGAGCACCACGGGATTGCCCGTGACCTGTGATTTGATGACTTCCTGAACGTCCATGTGCAGCCTCTCTCAGCGTTTGATTGGTGCGTGGTAGGGTTACACGGGCTAGTCTTGCGATTACCCGACCATATTACTCAAGATTCTACGTTCGGCCCCGGCAGTCAGTCAACCTGGCCAGCAGCCGACGACCATACGCGCGATACCGGCCAGGTCGGGGTACGAAGCCACCGATTCAAGCCCGGCGCGCGCAAAGCAGTCTCGTACCGCCGCATCCTGTCCCTGCCCATGCTCGACACCAAGCCATCCGCCGGCCCGAAGATGCGACGGCGCACGCGCGCAGATCACGCGAATGTCGGCGAGCCCGTCCGCGCCACCAACCAACGCACCGCGGGGCTCAAACCGGAGGTCGCCTTCTTCCAGATGCCGGTCACGCTCGGCAATATAGGGCGGATTCGCTACGACGACATCAAACCGCCGTGCCTCGAGGGGAGCGAACCAGTCCCCCTCCAGAAATTCCACCTCCAGCCCAAGGTCTGCTGCATTGCTTCGCGCGACCGACAACGCGGCACGGCTGCGATCCACCGCCGCCACATCGATATCCGGACGCTGGTGTTTGACCGCCAACGCAATCGCGCCCGAGCCAGTGCCGAGGTCGAGAAGCGCGCCCCCTTGGGGCAGATGTTCGAGGGCGAATTCCACGAGCAGTTCGGTCTCCGGCCGCGGGATCAGCACATCGGGAGTGACTTTCAGAACCAGCGCGTGGAAGCCTCGCTCACCGAGCAGGTAGGCGATGGGTTCGCCAGCGCGGCGGCGCTCCAGCGCGGCGCGGAAAGCGGTTTGCTGTGCGCCGGTCAGGACCGCTTCCGGGTGTGCAATCAGCGCTGTGCGCGCAATCCCGGCCGTATGCGCAAGCAGCAGCCGCGCCTCGGACGCATCGATTTCGCAGCCGGCAAGGGCCTGGGCAACGCTGGCGGCCTTATTCACGCCGATACGCGCCCGCCCGCCTGCTCCTCGCCGAGTTCCGCGAGCTGCTCGGCCTGCAGTTCGGTTGCGAGCGCAGCGACGATATCGTCGATTTCCCCGTCCATGATGCGATCAAGCTTGTAGAGCGTGAGATTGATCCGATGGTCAGTCACGCGGCCCTGCGGGAAGTTGTAGGTCCGGATGCGCTCGGAGCGATCGCCGGAGCCGACCAGCGATTTACGCGTTGCCGCCGTCTTGGCCGCCTGCTCGCGGGTCTGCTGATCCTTGATGCGCGCCGCGAGCACTGAAAGGGCCTGCGCCTTGTTCTTGTGCTGAGAGCGGCCGTCCTGGCACTCCACAACGATGCCCGTGGGCAAGTGGGTGACGCGAACCGCGGAATCGGTTTTGTTGATGTGCTGGCCGCCCGCCCCGGAAGCGCGGAACGTGTCAATCCGTAGTTCGGCCGGATTCAGCACGACGTCATCGATCGCGTCGGCCTCTGGCATGACCGCCACCGTGCAGGCCGACGTATGGATGCGCCCCTGGGTTTCGGTCACCGGCACCCGTTGCACGCGGTGGCCGCCTGATTCGAACTTCAGCTTTGCGTACGCACCGTCACCGATCAGCTTGACGATCACTTCCTTGTATCCGCCCAGTTCTGAAGAACTCTCCGATACGATTTCAACCTGCCAGCCCTGCCGCTCGGCGAACCTTGTGTACATGCGCAGCAGGTCGGCTGCGAACAATCCCGACTCGTCCCCGCCGGTGCCCGCGCGGATTTCGAGAAAGGTGTTCCTGTCGTCGTTCGGATCCTTCGGCAAGAGCGCCTTCTGAAGTTCTGCCTCGAGCCCCTCCATCCTCACGCGTGCGGACTTCATTTCGTCATCCGCAAAACTCTTCATCCCGGGGTCTGACGCCATGTCCCGCGCAGCCGAAAAATCGCTCTCCGCCTGTGCATAGCCAGAATACAGCCCGACCACGGACGAAAGTTCGGCGTGCTCTCGCGCGAGTTTGCGAAAGCTGTCCATGTCCTTCGCGGCCGTCTCAGAGGACAGCAGCCGGTCGAGTTCAAGCAGGCGGGAGGCCAACTGGTCGAGTTTTGAGCGTAACGAGGCTTTCATGGTCGAGCCATGGGTCGGACATCCTGTTGGCAGCTAGTGCTTGATGTGGAACAGGCGGGCGACCAGGCCGGTGAGCGCGCGGCGCTCCTCGCCCTGCGCGTCGTTCAGGGCCTGCGTGGGCGCGTGCATGAGCTTGTTGGTCAGCCCCTGGGACAGCGCCTCGAGGACCTGCTTCGGGTCGTCGCCACGCGCTAGCAGCCGCATCGCGCGCTCGACTTCGGATTCGCGCGCCTGCTCCGCATGTTCGCGCAAGGCGCGGATGAGCGGGACGCTTTCGCGCGCTTCCAGCCAGTGCATGAACTGACCGACCTGTGTCTCGATAATCGCTTCCGCCTGCTCGACGGCAGACCGGCGCGTGTCAAGGTTTGCCGTAACGATCCCGGACAGGTCATCGATCGTGTAGAGAAAGACGTCGTCCAGGTCGCCGACCTCGGCCTCGATGTCGCGCGGCACCGCCAGGTCAACCATGAACATCGGCCGGTGACGGCGCGCCTTGAGCGCGCGCTCGGCCAGCCC
>JBBQVP010000011.1:0-48430 GCA_038211455.1 Burkholderiales bacterium | reverse complement strand
CGTGACTTGCGCGAGGTTGATCGGCGACTTCTGCAGATAAAGGCCGCCGACCATCACCATCCCGCCGATCATGACCGCATTGGGATCGCCCTTGGCGGAATTCACGAATTGCGCGAGGCCGATCGCGCCCGCCGCCCCGCCTTTGTTCTCGAACTGCACCGAGGACGCGAGCTTCGCGCCTTGCAGGGCGGCCGCAAGGTTGCGGCCGGTCTGGTCCCAGCCGCCGCCCGGATTTGCGGGAATCATCATCTTCAGGTTCTGGGCGCCGACCGGCGCGGCGAGGACGAGACCCGCTGCGAGCCCAGTGAACCCTGCGAGAATTTTGCGGACTAAGCTGTGCATGGACCCACCCCTATTTATCTGGACGAGGCGGCATTCTAGGCGATAATCCGCCCCCTTGAGGGTGGCCGGGCGCGCGCGTTCCGCTGCCGCAAAGACCGCCGCAGCAGCGGCGCCGAAGAAAACCAACAGACCAGAGCGATGATACTTATAGACAACCTGTCCAAGTCGTTTGGCTTGAAGAGAGCCGTCGATGGCCTGACATTCACCGTAGAGCGCGGCGAAGTGCTCGGGTTTCTCGGCCCCAACGGCGCCGGAAAATCCACCACCATGCGCATGATCACCGGGTTCCTGCCGCCCAGCGGCGGGAAGATATCGATCGGTGGCCATGACGTGGTCGAGGACTCTCTGGCCGCCAAGCGCCTCATCGGCTACCTGCCCGAAAACGCAGCGTCCTACCCCGACATGTCGGTCGAGGGGTTCCTCGGTTTCGCGGCCGAACTGCGCGGCCTCAGCGGCGGCGCCAAGAAGCGCGCCGTGCAGCGTGTCGTCGAATTGTGTTTCCTGTCCTCTGTGCTGCACCAGCAGATCGACACCCTCTCGAAGGGCTACAAGCACCGCACCTGCCTCGCCCAGTCGCTGATCCACGACCCCGAAGTCCTGGTCATGGATGAACCCACCGACGGCCTCGACCCGAACCAGAAGCACGAGGTGAGGAACCTCATCCGCGAGATGGGCAGGACCAAGGCGGTGATCTTCTCGACCCACATCCTTGAGGAAGTCGACGCCGCGTGCACCCGCGCGATCATCATCGACCGCGGCCGCATCGTCGCCAACGGCACGCCGCAGGAACTGCGCGACATGTCCGACCTCGCCGGTGCAGTGACGATCGCGGCACCCGGCGCGCCGCCCGAGCAGATGCGCGCGAAACTCGCAGCGCTGCCCGGCGCAACACGCGTCGAGGCCGTGAACGGCTCAGGACAGCGCGTGTTCCCAAAGGACAAGCAGTCCTCCGGCGAACTGGCGCGGGCGGTCATGGACCTTGCGGGCCGCGAGGGCTGGAAGGTGGAGGCCCTGCGCACCGAGGAAGGCCATCTCGACGAGGTTTTCCGCCGCATCACCCTTCCCGATACGGTGAAAAAATGAGCAATCCGCGCAACCCGAGCAACTCTTCGATCGCAAATATCCGCACCATCGCCAAACGCGAGCTGTCCTCCTACTTCACTTCGCCGGTGGCCTACGTCTTTCTGGTGATCTTCCTCCTCCTGACGGGCTTTTTCACCTTCACGGTGGGCAGCTTCTTCGAGCGCGGCGAGGCGAGCCTGGCTTCGTTCTTTGCCTGGCATCCCTGGATCTACCTCGTGCTGGTGCCTGCCGTCGGCATGCGCGTCTGGTCCGAGGAGCGCCGCTCGGGCACGATGGAGCTGCTGCTCACCATGCCGGTCAATGCGTGGGAGGCGATCCTCGCCAAGTTCCTCGCTTCCTGGGCGTTCCTCGCGATCGCGCTGCTGCTCACCTTCCCGCTGGTGGTCACGGTCAACATCCTCGGCAACCCGGACAACGGCGTGATCGTTGCGGGCTATATCGGCAGCCTGTTCCTCTCGGGGGCGTACCTCGCGATCACCTGCATGACCTCGGCGCTGACGCGCAACCAGGTGGTGTCGTTCATCCTCGCCGTGGTGCTGTGCCTGTTCCTGATCCTCGCGGGCTTCAACCCCGTGACCGACCTGCTGACCCGCTGGGCGAACCCGGCGTTCGTCGAAATTGTCGCCTCGTTCTCCGTGATCACCCACTTCGACGGCTTCCAGAAGGGCGTGATCGACACGCGCGACCTGTTCTTTTTCCTCTCGGTGATTGGCTTCGCGCTGTTTGCGACGTCGGTGATCATCCGCAACCACCGGGCCGGCTGAATCATGTTCAAAAAATACGAAACCTACATTTACTCCGCCGCCGGGCTTGCGGCGCTGTTCGTCATCCTTGTCGCGTTCAACTACCTTGCGGCCGGCAGCGCGGGACGGGTCGACCTGACCCAGGGCAAGCTGTACACGCTGTCGGATGGAACCAAAAAGATCCTGAAGAAGCTCGATGGCCCGGTGAAGCTGCGGCTCTACGTTTCCCAGGCAGACAACGCGATTCCCGTGCAGCTGCGCAGCTTCGCGCAGCGCGTCGAGGACATGGTCCGTGAGTTCAAGGCCGTGGCCGGCCCGAACCTGATCGTCGAGCGCTACAACCCCAGGCCCGATTCCGACGAGGAAGACGCGGCGCAGCTCGACGGTGTCGAGCCGCAGACCCTGTTCACGGGCGAGCAGTTCTATCTCGGCCTTTCGGTCAGCCGGCTCGACCGCAAGCAGGCGATCTCCAACATCTCGCAGCAGCGCGAGCCGCTGCTCGAGTACGACCTGATCCGCGCGATCTCCGGCGTCTCGAGCACGGAGCGCCCGACGATCGGCGTGATGAGCGCGCTGCCGGTGCTCGGTGCGCCGATGAACTACATGACCCGGCGCCCGGACGAGCCCTGGGTGCTTGCCAACGAGCTGAAGCGCGACTTTAACGTGAAGTCCGTGCCGCTTACGGCGGAGTCGATCGACAAGGACATCAAGGTCCTGCTGGTCGTCCAGCCGCGCGACATTCCCGAGTCGGCCGAATACGCGCTCGACCAGTTCGTGCTGCGCGGCGGCAAGCTGGTCGCGTTCGTCGATCCGTACATGTTCTTCGACCAGCAGCCCAACCCGATGATGCCGCAAGCGCCTGGCCAGCCCGGCACGTCGAGCCTGCCGCGCCTGTTCAAGGCCTGGGGCATCAAGATGGACACGGGCAAGGTGGTGGCCGACGTGACTTTCGCCTCGGGCGCCGGGCAGCGCAGCACACCCACCGTGCTCACGCTGAACCGCGCGGGGCTCAACCCGGAGGATGTGGCGACCAGCCAGATCGATACCCTGCTGCTCGCGTTTCCCGGCGCGTTCGACGCCTCCAAGCCCGCCGACGGCCTCAAAGTCACCGAGCTGGCTAAGACCTCGCCCAATTCGATGCTGGTCGACAGCATCGTGGCCTCGAGCTCGGGTGAAGCCGCGATGAAGGGCTTCGTGCCCGATGGCAAGGTGAGGCCGCTTGCGCTGCGCCTCACGGGGAAGTTCAAGACCGCGTTCCCCGAAGGTAAGCCGGCGGCAGCGCCCAGCGCACCAGGCGCTGACAAGGACAAGAAACCCGAGGCAGCGCCGCAGCTCAAGGAAGCCGCGGCGGAGAACTCGGTGGTGCTCGTGGCCGATGCCGACATGCTGGCCGACGGCGCCGCCGTCGAAGTGCAGAACGTCCTTGGCCAGCGCGTCGTCGTGCCCTCGAACGGCAACCTGGCGTTGGCGCAGGGCCTGCTCGAGCAGTTGTCCTCAGGCGACGACCTCACGAGCCTGCGCAGCCGCGCAACCAGCTTCCGCCCGTTGATCGTCGTGCGCCAGATGGAAGCCAACGCGCAGCGCCAGTACTACGGCAAGATCAAGGAGCTCGAAGACGAACTCCAGCAGACCACCACCAAGATGCAGGCACTGCAGAAGCAATCCGGTGGCGCGAAGTCGGCGCAGATCATGTCTCCCGAGCAGCAGGCCGAACTCGAGCGCTTCAGGAAGCGCGTGGTCGAGACCCGCCACGTGCTCAAGGACCTGCGCAAGAACCTGCGCCAGGATGCCGAGGCGCTGCAATTCTGGACCAAGGTGGTGAACATCGTCCTGATGCCACTGCTGGTGACGCTGTTCGGCATCGGGTTCGCGATTGCGCGGAGGCGGCGCGCGACCGCCACGGGAGCGCAGCAATGAACAAGACCTTCCTCGCCATCCTCGGCGTCATCCTCGTGGTGATGGGGGGCAGCGCGCTGCTCGTGTTCAAGCAGAACAAGTCGGCGGAACCCGCGTCCAGCGCGCTGCTCGGCCAGCCGCTGCTCAAGGGCTTGAAAGCCGCCGAGATCGCGAGCATCTCGATCCGCGAGCCGAAACAGTCGCTGACGCTCGCCAGGAAAGACGACCGCTGGACGATCGCCGAGAGGAGCAGCTTCCCGGCTGACCTCGACAAGATCACCGACCTCGTCGTGAAGGCGATCGAGCTCAAGGCAGGGCAGGTCGAGCCGATCGGCGAGAAGGACCGCCCGCGCCTGATGCTGGCCGGCACTGGCGAAGGCGCGGCCATCGCGCTCACGTTCAAGGCGGCCGATGGCAAGATCCTCGCCGAACTGCTGGTCGGCAAGAAATATTTCAAGAACGCGCCGGAAGGCGACAGCGCGAAAATGCGCGGGGACGGGCGTTTCGTGATGCTGCCCTCGGATCCGAAGCAGGTCTACGTCGTGGCCGATCCGCTCCAGCTGGCCAGTGCCGCGAGCGCCGACTGGATCTCGAAGGAGGGCTTCGCGATCGAGCGCGTAAAGAGCCTCGAGGTGAAGCCGGCGGAGAGTAAGGACGGTAAGGACGGTAAGGACGGTAAGGACGGCAAGGACGGCTATCGCATCGAGCGCGTCACCGACGGTGTCGACTGGAAGCTCGACCAGCTCCCCGCCGGGCAGAAGCTTGATTCCTCGCGCGCCAATGCAGCCGCCTACGGCCTGCACAAGGTGGAGGTCGAGGACCTCGCCGCGACGGATGCAGACACGGGGCTCGACAAGCCCGCCGCCAGCATCGTCGCGACCACGTTCGACGGACTCACCTATACGCTGCAACTGGGCAAGACCGAGAAGGACAGGACCTACGCGCGCGTCGCGCTCGAAGGCAAGGCCGTGCGCGAGTCCACACCTGGAAAAGACGAGAAGCCCGCGGACAAGGAAAAGCGCGAGAAGGCGTTTGTCGAAGAGATGAAGAAGCTCGACGCGCGCATCGCGCGCGAGGCGGCGCTCAAGGAGTTCGTGCTGGTGGTTTCTGCGAAGAAGCTTGCCGACACGCTGAAGAAGCGCGCCGAACTGCTCGAACAGAAGAAGCCCGAACCCGCGAAGAAATAGGCGGCGCCGGGTCGGCGCAGCGCCTCAGTCCGGCGCGCCGAGCCGCCAGCTTGCCTCCACCTGCACGGTCTCGGCCTGGTTGCCGAGCCAGACCTGCCCGTCCTGGATCGTGCAGTTGAGTTTCATGTTGCGCGCCACCTCGCCCTGCGCCAGCCGTGCCAGCGCCTGGGTGGCCGACTGCGGCAGTTCGACCACGACAAGATTGTCCGAACGGGCGAGCTTGTCTCCCGACTGCTTCCACCACAGTTCGACGCCACGCCCGTAGCAGTAGACGATCACCTTGTCCGCGCGACCGCAGGCGCGACGAATGCGCTTGTCGTCGGGCAGGCCGACGTCGATCCAGGTCTTGATGGCGCCCGTGAGGTCCTTCTGCCACAGGTCGGGCTCCTCGTCGCTGCCGATGCCTGCACCAAAAGCGAGCGCCTCATGCGCGTTGAGCGCAAATGCCAGCACCCGCACCATCATGCGCTCGTCCGTTTCGGAAGGGTGGCGCGCGATGGTGAGCGCATGGTCGCGATAGTAGTTCCGCTCCATGTCCGCGATCTGCAGGTCGGCCCGGAATATCGTCGCTTTGAGTGCCATGCGCGCATTGTAGGGTGGCCGCGTGTCCGCGCGAGAGTTTCGGGTCGTTCGTGCGGGCCGGCGTGCGAGGGCCGACCCTGGGGTTACGGGTTACACTCTGGGTACGACACAACGTCAACCGGAGATCAAGAAATGGCAAGCGCGAAGGCAAGGCATATCCTCGTCGCCACAGAAGCACAGTGCGTCGAGCTCAAGGGCAAGATTGAAGCGGGCGCGGACTTCGCCGATGTGGCGAAACAGCATTCCTCCTGCCCCTCGTCCAGGCAGGGCGGTGACCTGGGCGAATTCGGCCCCGGCCAGATGGTCCCGGAGTTCGACAAGGTCGTGTTCAGCGCCGAGGTCAACAAGGTGCAGGGCCCGGTGAAGACCCAGTTCGGCTACCACCTGCTCGAAGTCACCGAGCGGACGGACTAGACAACCGACCCGTGTGGGCCAGCGCGCAGGCGTAAGATGGCCCATCGCCCCACCACCGGATAGCAGTCGAATGCACACCATACAGGCCGGCAAGGGATCGCCCCCGATTGCGTTCATCCACGGGTTCGCCTGCACGCATGCCGACTGGCAGCCGCAGATCGCGCACTTCAGCGCAACCAACGCCGTGGTCGCATGCGACCTGCGCGGGCACGGCGCAACCCCGGGCGATACGCGCGACTGTTCGATCGAGACCTACGGCGCGGACGTTGCCGCGCTGCTCGGCGAACTGAAGCTGGCGCCGGCGGTGCTCGTGGGGCACAGCATGGGTTGCCGCGTCGTGCTGCAGGCCTGCCTCGGCGCGCCGGAGCGCGTGGCGGGCGTGGTGCTGATCGACGGCAGCCGGCTCGGGTTCGGCGATCCCGTGGTTGCCGAGCGCGTCATGAACGAACAGTTGCGCGCCACCGGCTACGGCGTGTTCGCCCGCCGCCTGTTCGATGAGATGTTCGTCGTCTCGAGCGACCCCAAGCTGAAGTCCACGATCATGGATCGCGCGCTGCAGCTGACCTCCGATATCGGCGGCACGCTGTTTCCGCGCCTGGTCGGCTGGGACGCGCGGCATATGGAAACCGCACTCGCCGCGGTGAAGGTGCCGATGATGGTGGTGCAGAGCACGACCATGAGCGCGGAAAGGATCCGGGTCTCGCTCTCGCCCGGCCAGAGCTCGCCGTGGCTGGATCTTGTGAAGTCACGCGCGCCCGGCGCGCGCGTCGAGATCATTCCGGGTGTGGGGCACTTTCCCCAGCTCGAAGCGCCCGAGCGCGTCAACGCGCTGATCGCGGAGTTCGCCGCCGGGCTGTAGCCGGGGCCGCGGCCTTCTTCGTCGGCAACGGCGCGGGATTCGGCACGGCCTCCACATGCGTGAACGCGCCACCCTGGTAGCGCCTGCCGACCGGATGCTCCGCTTCCCTGCGGCCGAGGATCTCTTTCGCGAACGTCTCGCTGTCGTCCTGCGGCCGGTAGCCCAGGCGGTACGCGTTTGAATTGTCGTACCAGGAGCGCGTGTTGCCCGACACACCATAGACGATCTCAAAACGGATTTTCGGGTGCTCGATTCCGATCGTCACCAGCTGGGCGAGGTCGCGCGGCGTGAGCAGGATCGCGAGGCGCCGCTTGTCGATGGGCTTTTCATTCACGTTGCCGATCCGCATCAGGAATACTTCCATGCCGTACTTGTCGGCGTACAGGCTGCCGAGCGCTTCGCCGAACACCTTCGACACGCCGTAGCGGCCGTCGGGCTTGATATACACGCGGTGGTCGATCGTCTGCTTGCGCGGATAAAAACCCACGGCATGGTTGCTGGTCGCGAACAGGATGCGCTTCACGCCGTTGCGTCGCGCGGCCTCGAACACGTTGTAGCAGCCGACGATATTCGCCTGCAGGATCCCTTCCCACGGCCCTTCCACCGAATAGCCACCCAGGTGCACGATCGCATCCACGCCCCTGGTGATGCGCAGGCAATCGGCCATCCGCGAAATGTCGGCCTGCATGAACGACTCGCCATTTTTCTTCGCCTGCAGGGGACGCAGGTCCGACAGGCGCAGGCGGTAGCGGCCGGCGAGCTCGCGGCGCAGGTGCGAACCGACATCGCCCGCGGCGCCGGTGATAAGGATTGTTTTAAGCTTCATGTGTCGGCCTCCTCGCCTGGTGTCCTGGCAGCGTACCGCATCCGGCCACATTGATCCGCCTGCGCTTTGCTCCTACCATGACCGGCTTTCGGATCCTCGCGACGGCAGTATGAAATTCCCTTTCTCGCAGGTCGACGTGTTCTCGCACGAAGCACTACGCGGCAATCCGCTGGCGGTGGTGCACGCCGCCGAACGCCTCACCGAAGCACAGATGGCGGCCCTGGCGCGCTGGACCAACCTGTCGGAAACCACCTTCCTGCTGCCGCCGACCGAACCCGGCGCGGACTACCACCTGCGCATCTTTACGCCCGGCCGCGAGCTGCCGTTCGCCGGGCACCCGACGCTCGGCTCCTGTCACGCCTGGCTTGTGGCCGGTGGCAAGCCGCTGGCGCCAGGGCTGGTCGTGCAGCAATGCGGCGCGGGCCTCGTGCGCGTGCGCTGCGACGGGCCGTGCCTGGAATTCGCGGCGCCACCGGTGCTGCGCAGCGGCTCGCTCGAACCGGCGCTGCTGGCGCAGATCGCGAAGGCGCTGCGCATCGCGCCGGAACGTATCGTCCGGCACCAGTGGGTCGACAACGGTCCGGGCTGGTGCGCGGTCATGCTCGGCTCGGCGCGCGAGGTGCTCGCGCTCGATCCGGACTGGGCCGCGCTCGGTCACGTGAAACTGGGCGTGATCGGCCTGCAGGACGCGGGCCACGATGCGGCGTATGAAGTGCGCGCCTTCATCGGCGACGGCGGCTACGAGGACCCGGTCACCGGCAGCCTCAACGCCAGCCTTGCGCAATGGCTGTTCGGCGCCGGGCTCGCCGGGTCGGCCTACATCGCGGCGCAGGGCACGGCCCTGCAGCGCACCGGACGCGTTTACCTGCGCATGGACGGCGATGCGGTCTGGGTCGGCGGCGATGTGGTGGAGGTCGTGCGCGGGACGCTGGAACTCTGAAGGTCTGCGCCTTATTCTTGACGATTTTATCTGTCAGATCCTCTACAGTAGCGAGTCTTAGGGTAGTTCGTGTTCTGGTATCGGTACACGTATCAGCGGATCAGTGCGTGCGTTGATTCGGGCGGGAGGTCATCCGACGAGCCTGTTTCGGTGAAATCGGGGGGGGCGGACTCATCGCTGATCACGTCCTCGCCGGATTCGAGCTCGAATATCTGCTCCATGAAGGCGCCCGCAAGGCGCGCGAATTTGCGACGCGTTTCGCTGCCGCGACCGTGATCTTCCTGCCCATGAAGCGACAGCTCATGGTGGTTTTCCATCTTTGCTCTTTTTCGTACTGCCGATCGCGTTTGTGACACCCAACGTTTGGCTTAAGTGGCTCGCCGTAGGCCAGTCCGCTTGAATGGATAGACCGCATTCGCTCTAGGCTGCGTGGGTGGCCGCAACGACAAGGGCCTGAATCTTGCCGGCTACTTGACCAGAACCAAAGCGCTGACCAATGGCGGCGGTGGCAATGTCTGTGGCCTTGCCCAGGATGGATGCGTCGCGTGCCTCGATCTCGTTGCGCAGCGGTGTGCCTTGGCAGTATGCGGTCGCGACAGTCCGAGGCGACTCAGCCCGACTTTGGGCAGTGACGGTTTCGAAAGTATTCGTTCCTGTGAAGCCACCCTGAAGAAGTGCCACTGCGATAGCCTCTTTGTCATAGTAGCCGTGAGGCAATCTTGCCAAGAAGCGTGGCGGATCAGCCGGGAACAGGCCCGCCATCGCCTGAGTTACGCAGTCAGCGAATTCGTTGTCTTCGATTCGGTCCCAGACGTTGAAAATGAACGTCCCGCCTGGGCGCAGAACTCTCCGCGCCTCTGCAAAGGCTGCAGCCTTGTCTGGAAAGAACATGGCGCCGAACTGGCACACCACGGCATCGAAGACCCCATCTCCAAACGGAAGATGCATCGCGTCTGCCTGCTGCCACTTGACCGGACGCATCGTGCTGATGCTCATCGCATGAGCCAGCATTGGCTGATTCAAGTCGGTAGCCAGGATAGATACGTTGTCGGGAAGTCGCGCCGCCATCTGGCGAGTAACGACCCCTGTTCCTGCAGCGATCTCAAGGACGGCGGACAGTTGGAGCTGCGCTAACCGGCTGGTCAAGTCTCTTGCATAAGGTTCGAAGATCAACGGCACCATGTAATGCTCATACAACTGCGCAATGGATCCGGAGAAGACTCGATCACCGTCGGGCGAATTCAGCATGCTGGACTCCGGAGGGTGTGGTTGATGCGGTCTAACGTCGTGGTGAACGGCGGGCTGCTACGGAAGTTGAACGTGGCACTGCGCATCCGACCCGTCCGTTCGACCTTGTGTTATGCCTCAACACGAACCACCTGCCCAGGTCGGACGTTCGCGAATGCGGTCAAACTAGAAGGTACAAGAGGCAGCAGGTCTTCGAGCGCATTGCTCGAAGCGCAGAGTACGACCACGCCAAGACGCCGGTTCGAAATGTTCTGCTGGAACTCGAGATTCTGGTCGCCGGTTATGAACACCGAGAACTCAGCGTCCTCAGCTTTAGTAAGCAACGCACCGTTTTTGAGACCTGCCCAAGATTCCTGCTGGACAGTACGAACGTCGTGGTCGACCAAATACCGTGCTAGCTGCCGAGGAAGCTGCTCGTCAAGCAGAATGCGCACGAGCGCTCAGGGCTTCGTGAGCGGCTTCCAAGGACGCGACCGCTTGCTCTCGGGAGACACTCGGAAACGAATCGAGAAATTCTTCAAGACTGTGGTTTCGTTCGAGGTAGTCGATCAGGTTGCGGAACGGCACGCGCGTCCCGACAAACACGGGCGTGCCACCCAGAATTCCCGGATCACTGTGAACAACCGGCGCGGTGTTTGGCATGTTGGTCCTCTGTTCGCCGATTCTAGCTCATCGCCTGCGTTGAGGCATAACGTCCCCGTTTAACGGCGCGCCGTTCTCTGGCGCGACCGTTGCAACGGTTTGCTATGCCCAGAATTTGCATTGCGCTACTTGCTGGCCACCGCAAGCAATGCCTTCGGATTGGTCTGCGCAATAGTCAGCAACGTGCGCGCCGCCCCGCTGGGCTGCTTCCGGCCTTGCTCCCACCCTTGGAGCGTGCGAACGGAAACGCCGAGCAGTCTGGCAAACTGCGATTGCGACAACCCTGTACGTTCGCGCGCCTCAATCGCGGGTGAAAGAACGACCCGGGTCTTTCCGGCTTTCATTTGCTGCACCGATTCAAGCAATTCCGCAGCGAGATCACGCTTGGCCTCGTAGGCCCGAAGCTTTGCGCCCGTAAGCAGTTTAGATGTCGAGGACACGACGGATCTCCTTGAGTTTTGAACCAGCAATGTTGTCTGTCTTTGCTTTCGAATACAGAAGCAGAAGAACGATTTCGTGTTCTGGCGTACGCGTAAAGTAGATGACACGAACACCGCCCGACTTTCCCGTACCAGCACGTCGCCATCGGACCTTTCGGATTCCGCCCGAACCGGGAACCACGTCTCCAGCGGCGGGGTACTCAGCGATGTATGCGGCAAACTCGCCACGCTCATCCTCGGTCCAGTAAATCGGCCATTGCTTCTGAAACAGAGCTGTTTCGACGACCGTGAACACGGGTCTACTATACGCCCCGGGAGTATACCTGTCTAGGATCCGAACCTATGGGGCATAACGTGAAGCCGACCGGCGCGCGCGCGTCGTGATCAGCACATAGCGCGTCGCTTGCCGCGCGTCCGGGTTAGGCGCCGGGTTAAGTTGCCGTCCGCTTAACCGAAACGAATTCGCGAAGAGCACGGTTGACGGCTTCAGAATCGGGAAAGAGCTTGTGCAGGTCTGGATCAATCAGAACCACGTTTGTGCCATCGCGGTAGCGCGCGGTGTACTTACCGCGGGTACCTGATTTGATCAGTTCCTCGGGATACTCGTCTCTGATCGTATCTTTGTCACTGTTCATAGGCTTTGCGCTCTCGCGGGGTCATTTGTCGCGCTGAAATCAATCGAACTTGATCACCATGCTCAGTATAGGACACAACCAAGTATTTGCCATTCTTAGACACTCCAAAAATCAAGAACCGATTTTCATCCACGGAATGGTCCGGATCGCCAACGGACGAAGAGTGGTCATCGTCAAAGACTTCGCATGCATCGAAGAATGAGACTCCATGCTTCTGCTCGTTCGCACGAGCCTTTATGGGATCCCATTCAAAGTCCATTACACCGCTTCCTTAGGCAACTTAACGTCGTGGTGAACGGCGGGCAGCGAGAGACGCCTGATATCCCTTGGCGCTGGCGGCCCGTCCGTTCCACCTTGAGTTAGCTTTTGCGTTCATCGATTGCGACTGAAGAAATCACGCAGACGGTCCGTGAGGCCAGGAACCGCGCCCGGGGGCCGAACCGAACCGGCGTTCTGCGGCGCCTCTTGAGTCGAAGAAGCCGCCGCGGGGAGGATGAATCGCGCTTTTTGCGTTTCCACTATTGCGCGAATTTTCCCAACCTTCTCCACCTCGAAATTCCCCTCGCACCGACCGGTCGTTCGCAGTTGCTCGCGCGCCAGTGCGCCGAGATGCTGCAAGATCAATGACTCCAAATACTCCACCTGCACAAAGGTCAGGTTGAGTTGCCGTAATTTCCCGGCGACAAGCAATTCGAACGGACCATTCACCGTCAGATGCAGCTCAGCGGCCTTGTTCGTTTTGGCATAGATCAGTAGGTCTTGGAGTTCCATCGAATCCCCGTAAGCTAACGTGTAATACCCGGTGAAGGGCGACGGATAGCATGGTCACGCTGGTTTTCCATTTGAGTCAACCTCCATTGGAATCAGTGCGTTGATCTCGACAGTGCGCCTGCTTTCACTTTGTTACCCTGCGCAAAACAGCTCAAATGCCTGATTCGACATCGTCTTCCGATTCGGTGGCCGCAAAGGGGCTCTCGCTGGACCGGATCCGTTCGGCGATCCGGCTCGGACACTAAAGCCGGCAGACAATTTAAAACTTTAAGGAACAGAAGCCAACTTCAGGAGCGGCTTTCCTGTCAGTTTGTGTTCTGATACCGATACAATTTACCTCCGCCTTCCAACCGCCTCAGGTCGCGGGATAGCGCTCTTTGATGATCGCCAGCACTTCATCCGGGTCGCGCCGCCACCAGTTGCGCTCCGAGAAGATCTCCACCTCCGAATACCCGGTGTAGCCGGCAGCCTCGACGAGCGCGCGGATGCGCGGCAGGTCGATGACGCCGTCGCCGATCATGCCGCGGTCGAGCGCCGTGTCGGTGGTTGGCACAAGCCAGTCGCAGATATGGTGCGCGAGCAGGCGCTTCACACCCGCGCGCGCAATCTGCGCCGCGAGCTCCGGATCCCACCAGGTGTGGTACACGTCGACCGCCACGCCGATCACGCCGCTCTGGCCGGGATCTAGCGCATCGCACAGATCGAGCGCCTGGCGCATCGTATTGACGCAGGCGCGGTCGGCGCACTGCATCGGGTGCAAGGGTTCGATCGCGAGCGGCACGCCGGCGGCGCGCGCGTGCGGCAGGATTGAGGCCAGCCCGTCGCGCACCTGCTGGCGCGCGCCGACGATGTCCTTCGAGCCGGCGGGCAGCCCGCCGACCACCAGGATCAGGCACACCGCGTTGATTGCCTTTGCCGCGTCGATCGCGCGCAGGTTGTCCTCGATCGCGGCCTTGCGGCCGGCGGGATCCGCTGCGGGAAACATGCCGCCGCGGCACAGCCCGGTGACCGCCAGGCCAGAGGCGGAAAGCGCCTTCGCCGCCTCCTTCACGCCCATCTCCTGCAACCGGTCGCGCCAGATGCTGATTCCGGAAATGCCGTGGCGCAGGCAGCCCTCGATCGCCTCGGCAAGGGTCCACTTCTTCGTGGTGATTGCGTTCAGCGCAAGGCGCGCGGGATCGGGCAGGCTCATTTAAGCAGTTCCGGGGATATCAGGCGCGGCAGCCAGAGCACGACGTCGGGCCAGACGATCAGGGCCACCAGCACGGCGAGCATCGGTGCAAGCATGATCATTGTGTCCTTCAGCGCATCGCGCAACCGGATCTTGGCCACGGCGCACGCGATCATCAGGCACAGACCGTAGGGCGGGGTCACCAGGCCGAACGCGAGCGAAACGATGCCGATGATCGCGAACTGGATCGGGTGCATGTGCACCGAGTCGGCGAGCGGCTGCAGCGTGGTGCCGACGATGATGATCGCCGGTATGGCATCAAGGAAGCAGCCGACCACGAGGAACACCAGCGCGATGAAGAACCCGACACCGGTGATATCGAGGCCCCAGGTGCTCACGTTGGCGAGCAGCGCCTTCGGGATCTGGTAGTAGGCCAGCAGCCAGCCGAACGCCGAAGCCGTGCCCACGCAGAACAAGGCCACGGAAGCCAGCTTGCCGGTTTCGACCAGCGCGCCGTAGAGCCGCGAAAGATCCATCTCGCGGTAGACGAATATCGACAGCAGCGCCGCGTAGATCACCGCGATCGCCGCCGACTCGGTCGGCGTGAACCAGCCGAGCAGGATCCCGCCGACGATGATGAACGGGGTCATCAGCGCCGGAATCGACTCCCAGATCGCGACAAAGAATTCACGCAACGTCGCGCGCGGATACACCGGATACTTGCGCCGCACCGCGTAGACATGGACCGTCACCATCTGCGCGCCCGCGATCAGCAATCCCGGCAGGATTCCGGCCAGGTACAGCGCGCCGATCGACACCGAGATCACCCCGCCCCAGACGATCATCAGGATCGAAGGCGGGATGATCACCGCGAGCACGGCGGAGACGGCGGTGATCGCCACCGAGAACGGGACGTCGTAACCCTCGCGGGTCTGCGCGTCGATGAAGATCTTGCTCTGACTCGCGGCGTCGGCGGTCGAGGAACCCGAGATGCCGGCAAAGAACACCGAGAGCACCACGTTGATCTGCGCCAGCGCCCCGGGGAAATTACCCACCAGCGCGCGCGACAGGCGCACCAGCCGGTCGGTGATCCCGCCTACGCTCATCAGGTTCGCGGTCAGCAGGAAGAACGGAACCGCGAGCAGGATGAACGAGTTGTAGGCCTTGAAGGTCTCGTTGAACAGCGTCATCGGCGAGAGGCGCGGCTCGAACAACAGGATCGGCAGGCAGGCCAGGCCGAGCGAAAAACCCACCGGGACGCGCAGCGCCAGCAGCAGGAAGAACCCGCCGAACAGAATCAGCGCGGCAATACCCGGCGTAAACGCAACCGAAGTCATGCCGCGTTCACTCCTGCAAGTCCCGCGCGCCGCGCGCAAGCAGGCGAAAATTGGCGACGAAAGACTCGCCAAGGAAAACCACCCAGGTCAGGCCTGCGGCCGGCCAGGCAAGGAAAATCATCCACATCGGCAGTTCGGCGATCTCGGAAGTCTGGTTCCAGCCGAACCGGGTGAACTCGAAGCCCCACCAGACGAACACCAGCGCGAACGCGAGCACGAACAGGTTCGAGACGATCTTCAGCAGCGCCTCGGCGCGCGGTCCGAGGTCGGGCCACAGATCGACCTCGAAATGGCTGCCCTCGCGCACGCCGATCATTGCGCCTAGCATCACCATCCAGATGAACAGGAACCGCGAGGCTTCCTCGGTCCACAGGTAGCTCGGGATCAGCGCCGTGAAGCGGGCGATGATCTGCAGCGTGACCGGGATCAGCAGCGTGGCCACCGTGGCCACCATCAGCCAGGTCAGCAGGCGGTGATACCCGTCGAGGATTTTCTTCATGCGCGCGCACAGCCCGGGCCGGCGCGGCACGCGGCACGGGCCGCGGCCGCCGTTCCCGGGGCGACTACTTGATGGCGTTGATCTGCGCGAAGATCTTTTCCGCGCCGATCTCCTTCGCGTAGGCTTCCATCACCGGGTCGACCAGCTTCTTCATTTGGGCCCGGTCGGTGAACGGGATGCGCTTCAGCTTGCCGGCTTTCTCCATCGCGTCGAGCTTGGCGGTGTCCTCGCTCGACTCGATCTGCCGCCCGTAGGCGCCAGCCTCCTTGCCCGCCTTGACGATGGCGGCCTGCAGGTCCTTGGGCAGCTTGTTGAAGGTCTTGCCGGAGAAGCACAGCGGGCGGATCGTGATCGCGTGCTCGGTCATCGAAAGGTTCGGTCCGACCTCGTAGAACTTCATCTGCTCGACACCCGCGGCCTCGTTTTCTCCGGCGGAAATCACGCCGTTCTGGATCGCGTTGTAGACCTCGTTGTAGGCGATCACCGTCGGCGACATGCCCGCGGCGGCGAAGGTCTTGCTCCAGATCGGCGCGCCCTGGACACGCACCTTGAGGCCCTTCATATCCGCGAGGTTGCGAATCGGCTTGTTGACGAAGATATTGCGCGTTCCGCCACCGGCGTAACCGATGAGCATCACTTCGGCCTTCTGCGCGATCTCGTCTGCCACCGGCTTCAACAGGTCCGCATCGAGCACCTTGTTCCAGTGGGAGAGGTCGCGAAACAGGAACGGCGCGTCGATGAACGGCGCGGCCTTGGAAAACGTCGACATGTGGGCCGGCGAAACGATCGCGTAGTCCACCGCCTTGCCCTGGTTCATGTAGGCGAAGTAGTCCTTCTCGAGGCCGAGTTCGCTGTTCTTGTGGAGCACGAAGCTGACCGGCTTGCCGTAGTACTTTTTCACCAGCTCTTCGAACCGGGTCAAGGCCTTGGTGAAAGCGTGGTCGTCGTTGAACTGCGAGGCGCCGTGCAGCGTGATGGTCTGCGCCTGCACCGGCAAGGCAACAGCAGCCGACAGCAGCGCGGCGGCGAATGCGGACACTGCGAACGTTCTGCGTTTCATGGTTTCTCCTCTGGTACGACGGTGATGAGCGGATCTTTCGCCCGCGCTGGATCATTTTGCCGGCCAGTGTACATGGCCGCCCGGCGGTTCAGTTGCCGATTCCGTGAGTCGCAAGCAACGCGCGCATCCGGGCGCAGGCAAGCTCCGGATCAGCCAGCAGCCCGGCCGCATCCGCAAGCCGGAACAGCTCGGCAAAGTGCAGGATGCTGCGCGCGCTCTGCTGCCCGCCGACCATCACGAAGTGGTCCTGGTGGCCGTTCAGCCAGGCCATGAACACCACGCCCGTCTTGTAGAAGCGCGTCGGCGCCTTGAAGATGTGGCGCGACAGCGGCAGCGTGGGCGCGAGCAGCGCGTGGTAGCGCGCGGTGTCGCCCGCAGCCAGCGCCGACAGCGCGGCCGAGGCCGCCGGGGCGATCGAATCGAAGATCCCGAGCAGCGCCTCCGAATGCCCCTCGGCATCGCCCTCGATCAGTTCGGCAAAGTTGAAGTCATCCCCGGTGTACATCACCACCCCCTCGGGCAGCCTGCGGCGCATCGCGATTTCCTTGCCTGCATCGAGCAGCGAGATCTTGATGCCGTCGACCTTGCTTGCATTTCGCCGCAGCATGTCGAGGCATACCTCCATCGCCGCAGGGTGGTCCTCGCGCCCCCAGTAGCCGGCGAGCGCGGGATCGAACATCTCGCCCAGCCAGTGGATGATCACGGGCTCCTTCACCTGCGAGAGGATGCGGTCGTAGACCCGGCCGTAGTCGTCCGGTGATTTGGCGCACGCGGCAAGCGCGCGGCTCGCCATCAGGATGATCCGCCCACCGAGTTTCTCGATCGCCTCGCACTGCATCTCGTAGGCGGCGATCACCGCATCCAGCGAAAGGCCCGCGTCCGCTGCGAGATGGTCGGTGCCCGCCCCGCTGGCCACCACCGCGCCGGGAAAATCGCGCGACGCCTCGACCGAGCGGCGGATCAGCTCCAGCGCGTTGTTCCAGTCCAGGCCCATGCCGCGCTGCGAAGTGTACATCGCCTCGGCCACGCCCAGGCCCCAGGACCACAGGTGGCGGCGATAGGCGATGGTCGCATCCCAGTCGATCGCCGCGTCGAGCCACGGGTCCTTGGCCGAGCGCGGATCGGCCACGACGTGCGCCGCGCCCAGCGCCTTGCGCGTGAAGGCGCGCACGGGCCGTTCGAACGCCAGCGGTTCGCGAACCGGGGTGTCTTCGAGACGCCCACCCGCGACGGGCAGCTTGATCGTCAGTACAGAATCGCGTTTCATGACTTCTCCCAGCGGCGGATGATCGCCGCATTGTCGAGTTCCCCGTCCCCCGCCGCAACGGCCTCTCCCAGCAGCGCAGCGTGCGCCTCGGTCAGCGGCAGGCGCATGTCCACTGCCCTCGCCTGTGCCAGCATGAGTTCCACATCCTTCAGGTGCTGCCGGATGCGCGATTCAGGCACCCAGTCGGCATCCGACATTTTCCGGCCCTTGGCGATCGCTGCGGGCGAGGCCGCGGGCGAATCGCCGATGATGCCGAGGAATTTTGCGCGCGGAATCCCCAGCCGCTCGGCGAAGGCCATCGCCTCCGCGAGCGCCGCGCGATTGAGGCCGAGCACCAGATTCGTGGCGAGTTTTGCACGGGCCGCCATTCCCGGCGCCCCCATGCGGTGCCGACGGGCAGCGATCGCGTCGAGGATGTCCTCGCAGTCAGCGGCATCACCGCCGACGAACATCGTCGCCCGCCCCGCTTCGACGGTCACGGAGGAACCGGACAGGGGCGCCTCCACATACGCGACGCCCTGGCTCGCCAGGCGCCTTGCGAGCATTTCGATGCGCACCGGGTCGCCGGTCGTACAGTCGATGAACACGGCGGGTGTGGCCTGGGCCAGCACTTCGTCCACGACCCGCTCGACATCCTCCGTATCGAACACAGCCAGCACGATGCGGGTGGCTTCCTCTGCGACCGCGGCGCACGACGCTGCCCGCCTGCCCGCAAACGCCGCGCAGGCCTTCGGGTCGAGGTCGTAACCGGTCACGCCAAAACCGGCCGCCATGAGTCGCGCCGCGATCGCGCTACCCAGCAGCCCGAGCCCGATCAGCCCCACCGTCCCGGTGTTTGCTTGCATGCCCGCCTTTTGCATGGCCGCGCGCACGACTACTGCGCCTTGATGTTCGCGTCCGCGATGATCTTCGCCGAGCGCACGATGTCCTCGCGCTGGAATTTCGCGAACTCTTCCGGCGATCCGGGAGACAGCTCGTAGCCCTGCTCGAGCAGACGCTGGCGCAAGTCGGTGCCAAGCGCCTTGTTCGCCTCCGCGTTCAACCGTGCGAGCACGTCGCGCGGCAGGTTCGCGGGTCCCCAGAGACCGTACCATGCGTAGATCTCGTAGCCGCCCAGCGTCTCCCCGACCGTCGGGGTATCGGGCGCTGAAGGCAGGCGCTTTCCCGAAGTGACCGCCAGCACCTTGATGCGTCCGCCCTTCCAGTAGGGCTGCGCGCCGAGGACGGGATCCATGAAGCCCTGTATCTGCCCGCCGATCAGGTCCTGATAGGCGGGCGTCGAGCCCTTGTAGGGAACGACGAGCAGTTCGACGCCTGCGGCGCGCTTGAACATTTCCGTGGCCAGATGGCCCGCCGAGCCAACCGAGCCGATTGCGAACGCAAGCTTTCCGGGGTTGGCCTTGGCGTAAGCAACGAGTTCGGCCATGTTCGCGACCGGCAGCGCGCTGTTCACGGCCACCGCAATCGGCCCCTTGGCAATCAACGCGACCGGCGTGAAATCCTTTTGCACGTCGTACGGGACCGCCTTCGACAGCATCGGCGTAATGGTGAAGATGTTCGCGTTGAAAAGCAGCGTGTAGCCGTCGGCTGCGCTCTTTGCCACCTCGTTCGACCCGATCGTCGCGTTGCCTCCGGCGCGGTTCTCCACCACGAAGCCCTGCCCTGTGGATTCACCCATCTTCTGCGCGAGCAGCCGTGCCACCACGTCGGTCGGCCCACCGGGCGGGAACGGAACGACCACGCGCACCGTCTTTGCCGGAAACTGGGCGGCTGCAGAAGCGCACAGCATCCCCAACACAATCAGGGGTGCGGCAAACAGGGCGACCCTGCTCATGACTTGAGTACCGGCACGTCCATCCACTTGCGCTGCTTCCAGCTCTTCAGGCCGAGTTCGGCCAGCTGCACGCCGCGCGCGCCTTCCATGAGGTCCCAGCGGAAATCACCTTCGCCCGCAACGTGGCGAAGGTAGAGCTCCCACTGCGCCTTGAAGGCGTTGTCGGCGGGAACGTTGTCGGGCACCTCCTGCCAGCCGGCGAAGAAATCGATCGGCTGGGAAATGTCCGGGTTCCACACGGGCTTGGGCGTGTTGACGCGCGACTGCGTATAGCAGCGGCGCAGCCCGGCGACCGCCGAGCCATGCGTGCCGTCGACCTGCAGGGTCAGCAGGTCATCGCGCCGCACGCGCACCGCCCACGAGCTGTTGAAGTGTGCGATCGCGCCGCCCTCGAGCTGGAAGGTCGCATAGGCCGCGTCGTCGGCCGTGGCCTTGTATTTCTTCCCGTCTTCGTCCCAGCGGTTGGGGATGTGGGTCGCGCCGAGGCACGACACCGCCTTCACCGCGCCGAACAGGTTGTCGATCACGTAGCGCCAGTGGCAGAGCATGTCGAGGATGATCCCGCCCCCATCGGCGGTCCGATAGTTCCAGCTCGGCCGCTGTGCGGGCTGCCAGTCGCCCCCTCCTTCGAACACCCAGTAGCCGAACTCGCCGCGCACCGAGAGGATCTTGCCGAAGAAGCCGCTGTCGCGCAGCATCTTGAGTTTCAACAGGCCCGGCAGCCAGAGCTTGTCCTGCACCACGCCGTGTTTGATACCGGCCTTTTTTGCCGCCTTGTACAGGTCCAGCGCCTCCGCGAGGTTGGTCGCGACCGGCTTCTCGCAGTACACGTGCTTGCCGGCGGCGATCGCGCGTTTCAGCAGTGTCGGGCGCAGCTGGGTCGAGGCCGCGTCGAAGAACACCTCGTCCTTCGGATCCATCAGCGCCTTGGTGAGGTCCGTGGTCCAGCGCTCGATGCCGTAGGTCCTGGCAAGCGACTGCAGCTTTTCGGCGTTGCGCCCGACCAGGATCGGGTCGGGCACAAGCCGCGTGCCGTCCGCAAGGCGCAGCCCGCCTTCGTTCCGGATCGCGACGATCGAGCGCACCAGGTGCTGGTTGGTGCCCATGCGCCCGGTGACGCCGTTCATGATGATGCCGATGCGTTGCTGTTTCATGCCGACTCCCTTCGTAGAACCATGGTTTTCATTGCTGTCCAGTCCGGCAGCACGCTGCTCGCGTAGCCGGTGCATTGCAGCGAACCGATCGCAAGCTGCCCCTGGCGGATTGCCACGCGCACCGCGCCGTGACTGTGCTCGTACAAATCGCCGTGCGCGGCAAGAAACGCCTGCTGCTCAGTCGCGGGCAGGTCCGCCATGCCGTTCACGTAATGATGCCCGTTGCGCTCCACATGCGAGAGGCCGAGCAGCGAGACAAGGGCAAGGTCCTGCTGCAGCGCAAGCCCGGCCTGGATGGTGAGGTCCTCGCCGGACATCAGGGTGCCCTCCCCCCAGGCCGCGCAGCGCGCGCGGTTGATGAGCGACTTGTAGATCCCCTTGCAGGTCTTCGAGGACACTCCGCGGTAGCCCAGGGCACGCGCGCGCGGGAACGCGTCGAGCGAATCATCCGACTCGTCGATGATCACCGGCCGCTCGGCCGACAGGCGCCCGACGTTGGCCGCGAAGGCGTTCTGCCGCTTGATCGGCTGCTCGATGAAGATGATGCTCGACAGCATGCGCGCGAGGCGCGGGGTTTCCTTCATCTTTTCCCAGAGGGCCACGATGCCCTCGACATCCGCGTACTGCTCGTTGCCGTCGAGCGAGGCGTGGTAGGGCGCATCGATCCGGTCGAGCACCGCCGCAATCGCGCACAGGCGGTCGAGGTCGGCGGCGAGGTCACCGCCCACCTTGAGCTTGAAGTACGTGTGCCCGTAGTGCGCCACGACCTGCTCCAGGGTTTCCGGCAGGCCGTCTTTCACCGCCGCGCCCGGATCGGCCGCGGTGATGCGGTCGACCATGCCGACGGTGTGGCGCGCGGCGATGTGCGACGCCGGCCGCAAGCCCGCAGCGAACGCAGGCAGGTCGATGCCCTCAAACGGCGTCAGGCCGAGAAGGTTCTTCTGCACCGCCTCGCTGAACGACACGCCCAGCGCCCGGCACAGCGCATCGATGATTGCCCGGTCGAGCAGCGCCGGCCCGTAGCAGGCGACCAGGCTGTTCAGCCCCAGCGCCCCGCCCACGTCGATCTGCGCCCGGTAGTACGCGCGCTGGTGTCCGAACGCGGTGTCCTCGCCACCCGAAAGGTAGGCCTGGCGCGCGATCGACAGCGCAGCGCGCAGCTGGTCGAAGTTGTTGGCGTTGCTGAGCGCCGGGTTCTTGTCGAACCACTTCGGCGCAAGCAGTTCGGCCGCACCGCCGGTCGCCTCGCGCCCGTCCGCGAGCCGGATCCGCACCCGCGCGAACGCCTGTGGCGCCTCGGTCAGCGTGACCACGCCGAAACGAAACGGCATGCGCAGCCGCACATCGCGCTCGAACAGGTCCACTGCCTGCAGCTTGAATTTCATCTCGTCCCGGCGAGCGACAGCCTGCCCGCGATTTAACCAACTCGTTAATTGTCGATGCAGCAGCAAGGCCGCGTCAAGGCGCAGGCTGCATCGCCCCCATGGGGCGCTTGGTGCGCCCGGTGCGCGTAGTACGCACGGCGCGCACGGTGCGCACGGTGCGCACGGTGCGCACGGTGCGCACGGTCCGCCTTGCCCCCTGCACGCGCCTGGGCGCAGAATGGTCATCCCTAGGAGCGGCAGGCTAGGAAATCATAAATGACGAAGTTGCTGGACGAGATCGAGTGGGGAGAATCCATCCTGCCACTGGTGGCAGACCCGGCCTGGGAGGCGGAAGTGAAGCGCCGCGTCGGCCGGGTGTTCGAAGTCGACCGGCGGGTGTCGCGCAGCCACTGGATCCGCGAGGTTGCCATCGGCCTGACCACCTACCGGCCGAGCGAGCTGACGCAGCGGCTGTTCAATATCGGCGCCCTGGTGACCGCGCAGGAGAACGCCTGCCGCTACTGCTACGGCTCCAACCGCGCGTTTATGAAGATCCTCGGCTACTCGGAATCGTTCATCAGCCGCATCGAGCGCGACGCGCACGTGGCCGAGCTCGACGACAAGGAGCGCGGCTTCATCGCTTTCTGCCGCAACCTGGCGCGCTCGCGGCCGCGCCCGGCGCGCGCCGAGCGCGATGCGCTGGTTGCGCTCGGCTACGCGCCGCTCGCGGTCAACGAGATGGCGCTGCTGATCTCGATGGGGTGCTTCTACAACCGGCTCAGCATCCTTATCGCCTGCCCGCCCGAACTCGGGCTGGAGCGCATGGCCAACGGGCCGCTGGGATGGCTGATGCGCCTCGCCGGACCGCTGGTGCGCGCGCTGATGGCAAGGAGGAAGCCCGCGCAAACGGGTCCGTTCGATGCCGCCACGCTGTCCTCCGGGCCCTTCGGGCGCGTGGTCGCGACGCTCGCCGGCCTGCCCGGCGGCGCAATCATCAAGGCCGCGCTCGACGGCGCGTTCGCCTCGACCGAACTCCCGCGCGCCACCAAGGCGCTGATGTTCGCCGTCGTCGCGCGCACGCTCGCGTGCCGCGCAAGCGAGGCCGAGGCGCGCAAGCTCCTCGCCGCGGAGGGTTTCAGTGACGCGGAGGTCGGCACGGCGCTGACGACCCTTTCCTCGACGCGCCTCTCGCCGAACGACAACCTGCTGCTGTCCTGGGTGCGCGACACGGTGTACTACCAGACCGCCGTGATCCAGGCCCAGACGCGCGCACTCGCGAAGGACCTGAGCGAGACCGCCCTGCTCGAGGCGATCGGCGTGGCGGCGCTCGCCAACGCCACGGTGCGCCTGGCGATGCTGCTGGAATGAGCGGCGAGGAAGCGGCCTGGCTGCTTGCCACCCTTGTGTTCCTCGCGGTGCTGGCCGCAGGCGTGCTGCGCGTGCAGCGCCGGGCGCGGCAGATGGAGCGCCTGCTCGCCGATTCCGAGGCGCGGCTCGAGCAGCTGCAACGCCAGTTCGAGCGTTTCGTCCCCGCCGACCTGGTCGAGCGCCTGACCGACGGGAGCGACCATGCGCCGCAGCGGCGCCAGGTCACGATGCTGTTCGCCGACCTGCGCGGCTTTACCGCCCTGTGCGACCGGCTCGACCCGGCCGTCACCGTGGACATACTCAACAACTATTTCAGCCGCATGAACGGCGTGATCGGCCGCCATCACGGCCACATCAACGAGCTGGTGGGCGACGGCCTGCTCGCGCTGTTCGGCGCGCTCGAGCCCAACCCCTGGCAGGGGCGCGACTCGGTGCTGGCGGCGCTCGAGATGCGCGCCGAGCTGGCGCGCTACAACGCGGAGCTGCGCACGAAGTCGCTGCCCGAACTGCGCTTCGGCATCGGCATTCACGCGGGTGAAGTCGTCGCCGGCGTGATGGGCGCAGGCGCGCTCAACAAGTTCAGCGTTACGGGCGATCCGATCAACGTCGCCTCACGCGTCGAGGGCCTGACCACGGTGCACCAGGTCGACCTGCTCATCACCGAGGAGATCCGCGCGACGCTGGATCCGCGTTTCGTGCTCAGGCGCATGCCGGCGGTGCGCGTCAAAGGCAAGCCGGACCCGATCGTGACGTATTTCGTCGAAGGCCTGCAGGACGAGACCGCCGCGCCGAGCGCGGCCGCGGCAGCCGCTGCAGGCTAGCGGCTTTCAGGCAGCGCGCGAACTACGCAGGGCGCGACTTCAGCCAGCCCAGCCCCACCGACGTCCCGCCGGGCGCCGTGCCGCGCGCCGGGCGGTACTCGCAACCGACCCAGCCCTCCCAGCCGCAGGCGGCCGACACTTCGTCGATCACGTCGAACAGGTACGGGTGATGCAGCTCGCCCAGGTCGGGCTCGTGGCGCATCGGCACGCCGGCGATCTGGAAGTGCCCCACCTCCCCGGTCGGCAGCCACTGGCGGATCTTCATGGCCACATCGCCTTCGACAATCTGGCAGTGGTAGAGGTCCATCTGTACTTTCAGGTTGGGCGCGCCGACGGCCTTCACGACGCGATGCGCCTCGTCCTGCCGGTTGAGAAAGAACCCCGGGATGTCGCGCGGGTTGATCGGCTCAATCAGCACGTCGCGCTTGGCGCCGGCGGCGCGCTCGGCGGCCCACGCGAGATTGGCTTCGTAGGTGCCCTGCAGCCGCGCGCGCTCCACGCCCGCCGGCGCGAGCCCGGCCATCACGTGCACGCGCGGGCACTTCAGGGCTTGCGCATACTCAAGCGCGCGCTCCACACCTTCGCGAAATTCAGCCTCGCGCCCGGGCAGGCAGGCCAGGCCGCGCTCGCCCTTGTCCCAGTCCCCCGGCGGCATGTTGAACAACACCTGCTCAAGGCCGTTGTCGGCGAGGCGCCGTGCGAGAGCGTCGGCCGCATAGTCGTAGGGAAACAGGAACTCGACCGCGCGAAAGCCGTCGTCGGCCGCGGCCTTGAAGCGGTCGGGGAAGTCGTGCTCCGGATAGAGCATGCTGAGGTTGGCGGCAAAGCGGGGCATGGTGTCTCCTGTTGTCAGCGTGCGGCGGCGTTAAGCGTTGCGAAGGCCTTGGTAAAGAAATCGGTGCTGCCGAAATTGCCCGACTTCAGCGCAAGGTGCAACGGCGCGCCGCCCGCGGCGGTCGAGCGCGCTGCAGTCCACGGCACGCCGGGGTCGATCTGCGGGCCGATGCTCATCTGCGCAACGCCCAACGCCTGCACCACCGCGCCGGAGGTTTCCCCCCCGGCCACGAGCAACTGGCGCACGCCCGCCCCGACCAGGCCGGCGGCGATGCGCGACAGCGCCTGTTCCACGAGATGACCGGCCTCGGCCACGCCGAGTTTCGCCTGCACAGCCGCAACTGCGGCGGGCTCCGCGGTGGCATAGACCAGCACCGGTCCGTTCGACAGCAGCGGGCGCGCCCATGCAAGGGCCTTCGCCGCGACGTCCTCCCCGGACGCGATCGCCAGCGGGTCCACCGCAAACGCGGCGCCGCCGCGCTGCTTGAAATCGGCCACCTGCGCGTTGGTCGCGAGCGAACAACTGCCCGACACCACGGCGCGCAGTCCCGCGGCCGGCGAGAGCTGGTCGGCATGCGTTCCGGGCCGGATCCGCGCCGGCCAGTTCTGCGCAAGGCCCACCGCGATGCCCGAGCCGGCCGTCACCAGCGGCATTCCCGCGAGCGCGCGGCCGATCTGTAGCAGGTCGGCATCCTGGATCGCATCGACGATGGCCACGCCCACGCCCTCGGCGCGCAATTCCGCGAAGCGCCGCGCGATGGCATCGGCCCCGCGCGACACCACCGCGTGCGCTACCAGCCCCACCTTGCGCCGCGTCTGCGCCTGCATCACGCGCACGAGATTGGCGTCGGTCATGGGGGTGAGCGGGTGGTTGCGCATGCCGCTGTCCGACAACAACACATCGCCCACGAACAGGTGCCCCTTGAAGATCGTGCGCTGGTTTTCCGGGAAGGCCGGGCAGGCAATGGTGAAGCCCTGGTCGCGGCCGTGCAGCGCGTCGAGCAGCGCGTCAGTCACGGGGCCGATGTTGCCCGCTGGTGTCGAATCGAAGGTCGAGCAGTACTTGAAGACCACCTGCTCCACGCCCTGCGCCTGCAGCCAGGCGAGCGCCTCAAGCGACTGCGCCACCGCCTCGGCCGGCGCGATGGTGCGCGACTTCAGCGCCACGACGATGGCATCGGCGTCGATCGGCGCCGCATCCGCCGCGGGGACACCGATGGTTTGAACGCAGCGCATGCCGCTGCGCACGAGGTTGTTCGCCAGGTCGGTCGCGCCGGTGAAATCGTCGGCGATGCAGCCGAGCAGCGGCGTATTGGCGGCAGCCACGGCGATGCCTCAGCCCGCCTTCCCGGGCAGCGTGATGCCGGGGAAGATCTTGATCACCGCCGAGTCGTCTTCGCGTGCGTGCCCCGAGGTGGAGGCCTGCATGAACATCTGGTGCGCGGTGGCCGACAACGGCAGCGGGAACTTGCTCGCGCGCGCGGTATCGAGCACCAGGCCCAGGTCCTTCACGAAGATGTCCACCGCCGAGAGCGGCGTGTAGTCGCCCGCGAGCACGTGCGCCATGCGGTTCTCGAACATCCAGCTGTTGCCCGCGCTGTTTGTGATGACTTCGTAGAGGTCCTTCGCCTCCACGCCCTCGCGCAGTCCCAGCGCCATCGCCTCGGCCGCCGCGGCGATATGCACGCCCGCCAGCAGCTGGTTGATGATCTTCACCTTGCTGCCGTTGCCCGCGCGGTCGCCCAGCCGGTAGACCTTTCCCGCCATCGCATCGAGCAGGCGCCCGGCCTTGGTGTAGGCCTCGGGGCGGCCGGCGCTCATCATCGTCATCTCGCCCGAGGCGGCCTTCGCCGCGCCGCCCGAGATCGGCGCATCGAGGTACAGGAGGCCCATCGCGTTGAGGCGCGCTTCGAGCGCGATCGACCAGTTCGGGTCCACGGTCGAGCACATGATGTAGAGGCTCCCCGGCTGCATCGCGGCCGCGGCCCCGTGCTCGCCGAACAGCACCGCCTCGGTCTGCGCAGCATTCACCAGCACGCCCACCACCACCTCGCAGGCCGCGCCGACTTCCGCCGGGTTGGCGCAGGCCACCCCGCCTTCGGCCGCGAACGCCTGCGTGGCTTCGCTGCGGATGTCGTACACGTGCACCGTGCTTCCCGTGCGGCGCAGCGACCCCGCCATGCCACGGCCCATCGCACCGAGCCCGATCAATCCGACATTTTTTTCGTCCTTCATCGCGCCTCCACGCCGCACCACTCCGCCACAAACAGCGCCAGCGTCTGCGTGACGCGGCGCATCGATTCG
Source organism: Burkholderiales bacterium (assembly GCA_038211455.1). Classification (GTDB taxonomy): domain Bacteria; phylum Pseudomonadota; class Gammaproteobacteria; order Burkholderiales; family SG8-39; genus SZAS-79. The sequence continues at coordinate 20,809 of JBBQVP010000011.1, read as the reverse complement.
AGGTCCACGCGCTCGTCGAACGCGTGGATGTTCTCCGCCGCCGGTCCGTACACCAGCGCCGGGATGCCCGCATACAGGCCGTAGAAGCGGGCGTCGGTGGTCCCCGTGCCCGCGCGCTGCGCGAGCGGCTCGCCGGCAATGCCCGCGTGGCATTTTTCCAGCAGCAGTTGCGCGTCGCTGCCCTGCGGCAGCACGTAGCCCTCGGCCTGGAAGCCGTGGTAGACGACCTCCGGCGGGTTCTTCGCGAGGAACGCATCCTTCTTCGCCGCCGCGGCCACCGTCGCCTCGACCTCGCGCCGGACTTCGGCCAGGTCCTGCCCCGGGTACAGGCCGATGCGCATGTCGAAGGTGCACCACGCGGGCACGCTGGAAGTCCAGTCGCCGCCCTCGATCTTGCTGACGACGAAATTGATCGGGTGGGCGTGATGCTCGAACGCCGGGTGCTTCACCTCGTTCCAGCGGTGCTCGAGTTCGTGCAGCGCGGTGATGAGCGGAAAGCACGCCTCGATCGCGTTCGACCCCGTGCCTGCGACCGCCACATGCACCGGCCGCCCGCGCACCTTGACCTGGAACCACATCACCCCGACCTGTGCGGCACCCAGCGTGCCGCCCGAGGGCTCGGTGATCAGGGCGGCTTGCGCGCGGTAGCCGCGCTGCAGGCAGGCGAGCGCGCCGTTGCCGGTGCACTCCTCCTCGATCACCGACTGCACGTAGACGTCGGCGGCGGGCGCGAGACCCGCCTTCGCCAGCGCATCGAGCGCGAACAGGTTGGCCGCGAGGCCCGCCTTCATGTCGCCGGCGCCGCGGCCGTGCATCCAGCCATCCTCCACCCTGGGGGCGAATGGCGGCTCGCACCACATGTCCAGGGGCCCGGTGGGCACCACGTCGATATGGCCGTTGAGGATCAGCGAGCGGCCCGCGGTTTTCTTCGGCCGGTGCGCGCCAACCACGTTCCAGGCGTTGTCGTAGGACACGACCACCGGCGAGAAGCCCGGCAGGTGGGAGATGTCCTCGACCGCAACCTTCCAGCGGTCCACCGCGAGGCCGCGGGCCTGCATGGCCTTGGCCATGAAGTCCTGCGCGCTCGCCTCCTGGCCGCGGGTGGAGGGAAAGCGCGTGAGATCGGCGAGGAATTCGACCTGGCTGTCGAACCCAGCATCAACGGCGCGCAGCAGCTTCCGGGAAAGATCGGGGGCAAGCATGTGGACTCCTAAACCGCTAGACGATCGGGGCGGCGAGCTTTTCGGTCGCAATGACGCGCTGCACCGCCGGTCGCGCAAGTATGCGCCCGAGATACGGCCCGAGCCACGCCAGGCTGCGCGCCGGGCGCGGAAAGCCGCGCGTCCAGCGGCTGAGCATGAAGGCGTAGGGATCGAGCACGCTGTACTGCCCGCCAAGGAACCAGTCCTTGCCATGCGAGGCCAGCTGCGCGTCTATCTGCGCGAGCAGCCCGTTCACCTTCGCCTCGGCGTGCGCCTTCACCTGTGCCGCAGCCGCGGCGTCGCCCTCATTCACCCAGCGCTCCGGGTAGAAGTAAATGATCAGCGCGGCCTGCAGCGTGTTGGTCATCCACGCGAGCCACTTATAGAGCTGCGCACGCTCCGGCGTGCCGAGCGCCGGAGCAAGGCCGGCCGCGGGATGCGTGTCGGCCAGGTGCAGCACGATCGCGGCGGTCTCGTAGAGCACCAGATCCCCCTCAACGAACACCGGGATCAGGCCGTTGGGGTTGAGCACAAGGTAGGCAGGCGCCTTGTGCGCGAGCGCCGCGCGGTCGACGTAGGCGAGTTCGAACGGCAGGCCGAGTTCCTCGAGCAGGATATGCGGGGTCATGCTCGCGTTGCCGGGAAAGTAGTGCAGCCGGATCATGTTCTTTCCTCTGGTAAATGTATTTTTATCGATACATAAACTGACACGAAACCCGCCACGGCTCTGGGCTTTTCATTTCAAATTCATTCAATTCATGCCGGCTCCGGCGCTCCGGGCCGTGGCAGCCCGAGCGCGATGATCACGCCGAGCACATTGCCGCCGGCCGCGATCATCACCGCCATGCCGTAGCCCTGAGTGCGGTCGAACAGCCAGCCCGCGAGCACCGGCAGGCTGACAGCCGCCACGCACCAGGCGATGTAGAGCTGCCCCGCAACGCGGCCGAACGCATTGCGGTGCCAGTAGTGCGAGATGCAGCCCGCGGTCGAGCCGGAGATGAAGCCGTAGCCCATGCCGATCATCGCCAGCGCCGGCAGCGCGACCAGCGGCGTGGGGACGAGCGTCAGCAGAACCGCGCCCGCCAGAGAGCACAGGTGGGCGCCCACCGCCACGCGCGGCATCGTGAAGCGGTCCACCAGCCAGCCGCCGCCGATGCGCGCCGCGGCGATCGCGCCGGTGATGAAGGTCGTCGTGCCCAGCGCCACCGCGAGCGAGCCGCCGTAGGCCGCGACGATCCCGGCGGCCTGGCTCATCACCATCAGGCCCGCCGAGGCCGCGAGGAAGAACACCGCAAAGAGGCGCACGAACACATCCCAGCGGCGCGCGTAGGCGGCGCCGACTTCCTGCGAGGCATCGTGCATGCGCAGGTCCGCGCGGCGGTAGAGGAACGCAGCCAGGACCGTCGTTGCCGTGAGCACCGTCGCGAGGCCCGTCAAAGTCGCGCGCAGCCCGTGCGCCTGGATCGCCCAGCCGAACACCGGCGCGCCGATCATCGCGCCCATCGGGTAGAGGCTCACCACATAGCCGTTGATCAGGCCGCTCATCTTCGTGATCGTCTGGTTCACACCCTGCTGCACGACGATGAAGCAGATCCCCGCGCCAAGGCCGAACAGCACCCCGTAGCCCAGCGCGAAGGCTGCGAAGCTGCCCGCGCGTGAGGTCAGCAGCAGGCCGGCCACGCTGGCCGCGCCCGAGAGCAGTAACAGCAGCACCGGCGGCACGCGGTGGTAGAGGCGCGGCCCGAGCACCATGCCCGCGGTCAGGCTCACGCTTGCCAGCCCGAACACCGAGACCATCTCCGCGCGGCCGATGCCGAGCATCGCCTCCATGGGTTTGAGGAACACGCTGAAGGCGTAGATCGTGCCGAACGGCAGGTTGAGCGCGGTCGCAGCCGCGATCGCCATGAAGGTGCGTCGCGCCGGGGTCATGCGGCGCGGGACGGGGAGGGCTGGCTGGGGAACATGCAGGGCTTTCTAGGACGGTTGCAGGTGCGCGCCATCATCGCATGCCGCACCGCGCTCGGCCACCGGCCAGCCGATCGCGACCGCCTAAATGAACTTCGAGGCGCGATTGGGCATCTTGTGGACGAGCGTGAGCTTCACCAGCGCCCCCGGCTTTTCCAGCGTGCAGGTCATCTCCGTGTAGCCCTCGGCCTTGAGCTCCGGCTTGAACTTGTTGCGCCACCTGAGGACCAGCCTCTTCTTCGGCTCGATCTTCATCATCTTGTCCGTGTCCGACTCGCGGCCGTCGGGGAACTGGATCGCCCAGAGAGCGCCCCGCTTCCACTTCGACGCATGCATCGTGCTGAACCAGTACTGGCGCGTGTAGGCCGGGTCGGTCAGGGCCTGCCAGAGTTGCTTGGGCGTCGTGCGGACGTAGGTTACGTACACGAACCGGGATTCAGCCATTGCCGCCTCCTTCGGGTGATCGCTGCTGACCGGAATCAGCAAAGGCCTGGGGCGGGCTGTCGGTGTCCGGGGGTGGCGCGATTGTAGGCAGAGGGGTGGGGTGGGTCAAAGGAAGGGGGTATCTGGGATGGAGATTGCACAGGCCGGAATGGGGTAACGAAGATTGCGCGGATTTGCTAATCTGCTTTTGCAGGATGTGCTGTCGAGTTCGTACGCTGGAGCGTTGCATGTCAGGCGAAGGTCGGTTTGGGCTGAGCGGGTGAATCGAGGCAACCGGAAGACGGGAAAGGAGAATCCAGATGAAAGCAGTTCAATCTGGTTACGAAATGGTTTACACGAACCGACTGTCAACTGAATTTGTCATCTGAAAATGTCAACCACTTTACGCGTTATGCGACGCCAATACGCGAGGTGAACTAGTGCCGCCGAAGATTCGGGAGTTGATCTCTGAACTCCAGAAGGCAAGCTTTGTCGACCGGGGCGGCAAGGGCAGCCATAGGAACTTCGCTCACCCACGCGCGACAAAACCCATCACAATATCCGGTGCGCCAGGTGACGACGCGAAGCACTATCAAATTCGAGCGGTACGTCGAGCGATCGAGGAGTCAAAGTCATGAAAGAGAGCGCGCGTTATGCAAAGATTGTTGAATGGTCCGACGAGGACCAATGCTATGTCGGTAGCTCCCCGGGGCTCATCAATGGCGGGTGTCATGGCGACGATGAGAAGGCAGTGTTTGATGAGCTCTGCAGCGTGGTGGAAGAAGCGATTGCGATCTACCACAAAGACAAAAGACCCCTTCCGCCGCCAACATCGGGCCGCGATTTCGCAAACAAAATGCAGAACGTCGCATAACAACGTAGTGCACCAGACGCGCACGAGACCGTCGCGCGCTGGTGACTGCGGGCGTCGAGGCAGACGCAAAGAAGGAAAAGGCATTGGCGGCCGCAGGCGTCGCGCTTGTTCGCTGGAACGTCAGCGCGCTGCCCGATGAAAGTACTATTCGGCTGGCGTTCGCAAAGTGAATCGCGCCCCAAGCCACCATCCGGGCAGACACGCGCAGAAGGCCGCGCCGGCCGCACAATTCAGGCATTGAAGCGTTACAAACCAACCACCCCCAGGCTGCCCTCATGAACACCCTCGTACTCTGTTCCGGAATTCTGGCCGCCCTGTATGCCGTACTGAGCGTGAATGTTTCGGTCACTCGGCTGCGCAAGCGCAAGGATTCGACCATCACCGACGCCCAATTGACCAAGGCGATTCGGGCGCATGGGAATGCGTCCGAGTACATCCCCTTGTTTATCGCGGCGTTCCTCTACCTGAGCCTTGGCGCACCGGATCTCATTCTGTCCACCATTGCGGTTGTTGCAACAGCGAGCCGCTTCGCGCACGCGGCCGGCATGTTTCGCATCGCAAACGTAGGCGAGCGTCATCCGCTCAGGTATTACGGTGCCTTGGGAACATATCTCTGTCTCCTGGCAGTCGCAGTCGAGATCCTGCTCCGGGCGTTTTAGCCCGATTGCGTCGTGACCCTTGAACCCACGCTCAAGCGACGCAGCATCGGCGCAGTTGCAGGTCATCATCTCGGGCGGGTTCAGCGGACCGTACGAGCAGCTGCTGCCGGAGTTCGAGCGCACGACCGGCATCAAGGTCGTGACCGGCTCCGGGTCCTCGCAGGGGTCGGGCCCGCTCACGATCAAGGCGCAGCTCGCGCGCGGCGTGCACACCGACGTGGTGATCCTGTCGAGGGAAGGCCTCGCGGAGCTGATCGCCGCGCAGCGCATCGCGGCCGGGACGGATGCCGACCTGGCGCGCACGCCCATTGGCGTGGCGGTGCGCACGGGGACGCCGAAGCCCGAGGTCGGCACGATGGAGGCGTTGAAGCAGGCGCTGCTGAAAGCCAATGCCGTCGCCGTCCCGAGCAGCACGAGCGGCATTTTCCTCACGAACGAGGTCTTTCCGCGGCTTGGCATCGCGGGCAGGGTGAAGGTCAGGATGACGCCACGCGGTGCCGGGGCCGCCGCGCTGGTGGCCGCGGGGGAAGCGGAACTCGCCCTCCTGCCGGTGAGCGAAATCGTGCATGCACCGGGCATCGACCTGGTGGGCGTGATTGCGCAGGAGATCCAGCTGAACCAGGTGTTCGCCGCCGCCGTGGCGGCCGGATCGAAGGAAGTCGAAGCGGCCAAACGGCTGATTGCTTTCCTCACCTCCGAGCGCGCGTCCGCTGCGATCCGGCGCGGCGGGATGGAGCCGCTTGGAAAACACCGCTGACCGGGGGCGCCTTTGGGAGTCGACCACTCCCGGTGTCGGTATTCGATGGCGCAGACTGGGAGAACGCGGCGAAAGCGTTCATCGCGGGGCAGCGCGGCCCCGCCAAAGCCTGAACTTTCGCGATCACGCACGTGGAACCGGACAACCTGGGCATTCACGTGTTCTGCCTCGAGAACTTCGATCCCGCCGGCATCCCGGTGCGCCGGACGGGCGGGGCGGGCATGCCATGAGCGGGAATCCCGCATAGGCGACAAACCGAATAGGCGACAAACCGATGGCAGAAGACCTGGCACTGGAGGAACGGCCGCAATCCCTGGGTGAAGAGATTGCGAACGCCGTCAGCCACGGCATCGCGTTCGCCGCGGCGCTGGCGGCCACGCCGATCCTGGTTGTCAGCGCACTCGGACGCGGCGAGCTTTCGGGCGTGGTGGGCGCCAGCGTCTTCGCATCCACCATGCTGCTGCTCTACCTCACGTCCACGCTCTACCACGCGCTGGCGAGAAACCGGGCCAAAGTGGTTCTCCGGGTCCTGGACCACAGCGCGATCTTCCTGCTGATCGCCGGCACCTACACGCCGTTCATGCTCGGCGTGCTCCACGGGCCGTGGGGCTGGTCGCTGCTGGTTCTGGTGTGGACCATGGCCCTGGCGGGCCTGCTCTTGAAAGCCTTTCACGGGACGCGGTATCCAAGGCTCTCGACCAGCCTGTACCTGGCCATGGGCTGGCTCGCCCTCGTCGCGATCTATCCGCTGTGGCAGCGCATGCCAGCGTGGGGATTGTTCTGGCTGTTCGCGGGTGGTTTTGCGTACACCGCGGGTATCGCCTTTTTCCTGAACGACGAGCGGGTCCGCTATCACCACTTCATCTGGCACCTGTTTGTCGTTGCGGGCACCATGTGCCACTTCATCGCGGTCCTGCGGTATTCGGCGTGATGATGCCGATCACGCCGATGATGGCCGCGGCGCCCCGGCTGCTATACAGTCCCACGATGCAAGGCGGCACATGACCGCCAGGCCGGCCGGCTTCGACCCGCGCCGAGACAACGCAAGGAGAGCACGATGAAGATTGCGAGAACGCTGCTGGCCATTGCTGGGTTCGCGCTCTGCGCGAGCGCCTTCGCCCAGTCCTACCCGACCCGCCCGGTGACGATCCTCAACGGCTTCCCGCCGGGCGGGGCGACCGACACGGTGCTGCGCCAGATCGGCGCGAAACTCTCGGTGAGCCTCGGCCAGGCGGTGGTGATCGAGAACCGCGCGGGCGCGGCGGGCACGATCGCAGGCAGCTCGGTCGCGCGCGCCGACCCGGACGGCTACACACTGCTCTTCGGCGTGGCGGCCAACCTCGCGGTCGCGCCCGCGGCGATGAAGACCCCGCCCTACGACCCGGCCAGGGCGTTCACCGCGATCATCGAGGTCGCGCGCGGCCCGTATCTCTGGATGGTGAAGCCCGACGTGCCGGCGAAGAACATGCAGGAGTTCATCGCCTGGGTGAAGCAGAACCCGGGCAAGGTGAACTACGGCTCGCCCGGCCAGGGCAGCGTCCACCACCTTGCGGGCGAAATGCTGAAGGAAGTCACCGGCATGCAGATGACCCACATTCCCTACAAAGGTGGCTCGACCGCCTACACCGCGATGCTCGGCGGCGAGATCGACGCGATGTTCGACTCGATGCCCGCGCCCTTGGGGCACCTTCGCGCGGGCAAGATCCGCGCGCTCGGGGTCACCGGGGCGAAGCGCCTGCCGACCTTCCCCGACCTGCCCACGCTCGCCGAACAGGGCGTGCCCGGGATCGACGTGCATTTCTGGTTCGGCTTCGTCGGCCCGGCCGGACTACCCAGGCCGATCGTCGACAAGCTCAACACCGAGATCGGACACGCGCTGGCCGACCCCGAGCTGAAAGCCACGTTCGCCAAGTGGAGCATCGAGGCGACCCCGGGCACGCCCGAGGCGTTCGGCGCCTACGTCGCTCAGGAGTCTGCGCGCTGGCGGGCCTTCGTTGCAAAATCCAACCTGGTGCTCAACTAAAAGTGTATCGGTACCGGTACATAAGCTGCCACGTAGGCCGCCAAGTTGCTGTAGTTTAATAGAACAATCTTTTAAATTCGTATCGAATAAATCCGCAAGAGGGAATCCCATGTCAGAGAAAATCAACATCCAGTTCACGCGCTTCTCAGCCTTTTACTCGCCGCTGATCGCCACCATCGCGGGCGGCTACCTCAAGGCAGAAGGGCTTGACCCGGTGCACTCGGTTGCCAAGCCCGGCGTGTCGGCGATCGCCGGCCTGATCGACGGCTCGGTGCATGTCGCGCAGTCGGCGCCCTCGCAGGGCTTCGCCCCGCTCGAGCAGGGCAAGACCCCGCCCGCGGTGCACTTCGCGCAGGTCAACGAGATGGACGGCTTCTTCCTCGTCGGGCGCAAGCCCGAGCCCGGCTTCAAGTGGGCCGACCTCAAGGGGCGCGGCGTGCTCGTCGATCACGGCGGCCAGCCGACCGTGATGTTCCAGTACTCCTGCCACAAGTCAGGCCTCGATTACGCCTCGATCAAGGCGATCGACGCGGGCTCGACCGACAAGATGATCGCCGCGTGGAAAGCCGGCGAAGGCGAGTACATCCACCTGCAGGGCCCGGCGCCGCAGCAACTGGTGCATGACGGCAACGGCCACATCGTCGCCGACGTGGGCGTGCCGATCGGGCCGTGCGCGTTCTCCAGCCTAGCCGCAACGCGCGAGTTCCTCGCCACCGACATGGCGAAGAGTTTCACCCGCGCCTACCGCAAGGCGCGCGCCTGGCTGATCGCCACGCCCGCGGCGGAAGTCGCGAAGGTCGAGGCTTCGTTCTTCCCCGACATCCACCCCGAGGTGCTTACGGCGACGATCGCGGCCTACCAGAAGCTCGGCAACTGGACCCCGCACATCGAGATCACCAGGCCCGCGTGGGAAGCCACCGTGGATATCTTCCTGCACGCCGGCAAGATCACGAAGCGGCACAAGTACGAGGATGTGATCGCCCAGCCACCGGCCTGAAGGCCGGGGGCTCCTTTCACGGCCGGCCTGACAGGCCGGGGGCTCCTTACACCGCCGGCCTGACGGCGGGGGCTCCTTTCACCACCGGCCTGAACTCAAGACGGCGCCGGCAGCCGCTCGCTTGCTGCCGCGGCGGCTTCCCACTCCTCGACAGGGTAGCCATCGATCGCGATGAACTCGGCGCTGGCCGCGCCGTCGCGCAGCGCCTTGATCTTCTGATACGCGTCGGACGCGAAAAAGTTCCTGGCCACCTCCATGCTCGGGAACTCCAGCAGCACCACGCGCCGGGACTCCTCCTCGCCCTCGAGCACCTGCAATTCGCCGCCGCGCGACAGGAACCTGCCGCCAAACGACCGGACGACGCGCGGGGCGTGCAGCACATATTCGCGGTAGCGGTCCCAGTCGGTCACGCTGACCCTGGCAATAATGTATGCGGACATGGGCGGCTCCGGGTTATGTGCTGCTTTTAGCTTCGACCGTACAGCCGATCCGGACTTCATCCGGGTCTGCGCCCGCTCTCGATGCATGCATGGCGGCGTTGCTGGTCAGGGCATCGATCATCTCGCAGTTCGCCGGGCAGGGCGGGCTATGCCGCGAACGTAAATTGCCGTGCCTGCCTGAGCGTGTCGATCCGCCAGACGCCTTCGCGGCAGGTCAGCCCGGCATCGAGCGCCCAAAGCCCGAGCGGCGCATCGATCCTCGCCGGCAGCATGCCGGGCTCGACCTCGAGCGCGCGGTACGCGGTGTTGTAGCCGCGCGCGCGCGCCCCGGAGGCTGAAGTTGCGTCGACGATCAGGTTGGTGATCAGGTGGCATACCCACTGGTTGCGCGGCCGCGCTCCCAGCGCAGCGAGGATCTGCGCGTGCCCGGTGAGCTCGCGGCCTTCGCGCTCCCACATGGCGTCCGCAGAAAAATGCCCGATCAGGCGCGGATAGTCGAACGCGTCGAGATCGCGGAAGACCGAAAGAACCACGCGCGCGCAGTCGGCCTCGATAGCGCGCCTGTCGGGGCCGGCGAGCGCTGCCGTCTCAGGCACCCGCGGTCTCGCGGTCGGCGATCATCCCCTCGACATGGCCGAAGCGCTTCAGCATCACCTCCTCGAACGACAGGTCTTCGGGCGCGACTGCGCCGCCGGCCCGGACCCGGTAACTTTCAGGGAGGGTCGCGGCCGCAGGACGCCGGGAAGCCTCTAGTGCGCGCGCGGCGTCGAGCATCATGCGGCGAAACTCGACGATGCCGGCATCGGTCGGGCCGAGCAACTCACGCGTGCGATCGGCGATGCGCCCCTGGCTGTCCTGGATGCAGGCGTCCTGTTCGGAAATGCCTTCGATCCCGGTGAAATTCACGCTCTTTTGCATCGCGCGGTCGAGCAGGTATTCGTTGCTGCGGTTTCTCACCGGCACCCAGTCCGCATCCATCTGCGGGTAGACCGCGCCGCCGCTGGAATAGGACGCGCGCTCCTCGTCGGTCAACGGACGCACCGGGTTCCACGAATACAGGTAGACCCAGCAACTTTCGTCGTCAATCGGGATCCAGGTCTGGCCGTGGTAGACCTCGCCCTCGACTGCGCTCGGGGTATAGGCGTGCGAAGGCATCAGGTATTGCGCGATCCGCCAGTAGGTCTGTCCCGGGTCGGCCCGGCGCGCGCCGCCGAGCGCCATGCCGGCCGCGTGCCGGACGATCGAGAATTTCGGCCGCGCATCGTCGCGCATCCAGCGCACCTGGTCGGGTCCCATGGTCTTTGCCGCGTAGCCGCGCGTCGCCTGCGCAGACTTCTCCTGCAGTTCTTCGGCGGATTGCGCCACCGGCATGTGGAGGAACGAAAAATGCGCCGTGTCCACGCCGCCTTCCGCCGCCTGCGCCCAGTTGCACTCCTGCAGCTTCTTTGACACATGGCGATGCGCGGGCGGCACCGTCGCGAATTCCATCATCGGCAGGTCGGGCACCGGCGCCGGCCCGAGGTAGGCCCAGACAAAATCGCCCCATTCGCGCACCGGGTAGGCGACGATGCCCGTCTTGTCCCCGAGGCGCTTGTAATGCGCGGGCTCGAGGGTCGGTGCCTCCACGCAGCGCCCCCGCGCATCGAATTTCCAGCCGTGAAACGCGCAGCGTATCCCGCCTTCCTCGTTGCGACCGTAATACAAGTCCGCACCGCGGTGCCTGCAGCGCGCCTCGATCAGGCCGACACTGCCGTCGGTTGCGCGGAACGCCAGCAGGTCCTCACCCAGCACCTTGACGCGCACCTGTGGGCCGTCGGGCTGGGGCAACTGCGCCGACAGGCAGACCGGGATCCAGAAGTGCCGGAACAGCGCGCCCATCTGGGTGCCCGGACCGGTGCGCACCAACATTTCATTGTCTGCAGCATTCATCTGGCGTCCTCCTTGAAGATCTCCGCGCGCAGCGACTACTCTGCCTGCAGGCCTGCGTCCTTCGCGAGGCGCGCCCACTTCTGGATCTCGCTCTTTACATATTCGCCCAATTCTTCAGGTGTGCTCGTGAACGCATCGATCGCCATGTTTGCCAGCGTTTGCTTCACATCCGGCCGTGCGATGACCTTTACTGTCTCCTCGTTCAGCCGGGAGATGATGTCCCTGGGCGTTCCGGCCGGCGCAAACAGGCCCAGCCAGGCCGGGATGTCGAAGCCCTTGAAGCCGACTTCGTCCATGGTCGGGATATCCGGGGCAAGCGGCGAGCGCTTCAAGGTCGCGACCGCCAGCAGCCGCGCCCGGCCCGATTGCACAAGCGGCCGGCTTACCGAAAGGTCGACGAACAGGAACGCGATCTGCCCGCCGACCAGGTCGACCATCGCCTGCGGAGTGCTCTTGTAGGGCACATGGGTCATCTGTGTGCCGCTGAGTTTTTGCAGCGAAGCACCCGCGAGGATGCCCAGGCTGTTGCCCGAGCCATAGTTGATCCTGCCGGGCTGGGCTTTCGCGGCTTCGATCACATCGCCTACCGATTTGTACGCTGACGCCCCCTCGACGGCCATGAAGAACGCGAGTCCGCCGAGCTTGGTGATCGGCTCGAAATCCTTTACCGGGTCGTAGGTCATCTGCTTCATGAGGCTGGGATTGGCCGCATGGGTGGTATTGGTCGTGAAGAACAGGGTTGTTCCGTTTGGCTTCGACTTCGCTACGTGTTGCGCGGCAATCGACCCATTGGCGCCCGGCTTGGATTCGACCAGGAAGGGCTGGCCGAACGCGTCCGACAGGTGCTTGGCCACCAGCCGCGCGTAGACATCGGTCGCGCTGCCCGGGGCAAACGGGATCACCAGGCGTACCGGGCCGGGGGGATAGGCCTGGGCGTAGGCATTCTGGCCAAGCAACATTGCAAGGACCAAACCGATGAGTCGTGTCAGCGCGGGCATTCGGTGGTCTCCATGGCACAGGTCAGGTGCGGACGAGAATAGCGGAATCCCGTGCTGGCGACGGGCCCGTTTCGCAGGCGGCTGCGCGCTCAGCGTACGCCGACCTTCAGCGCCTCAAGAATGCCCCTGAGGTAACCCACCGCGCGCGCCGCAGATGCCGGCCCGTCGGGCACATAGTCGAACGGCTCAACCGCGATGTCGCCCGCGTAGCCGTGCTTCGCGAGCGCGGCCAGCAGCGGCGCGAATGCCTGTTCGCCCTGCCCCGGCCCCTGCCGGTTGCGGTCGTTGACCTGCACGTGCGCGATCAGGCCGGAGGGCAGCCAGCGCGCGACGAGGGCATCGAGCGCATCCACCTCCATCCGCCCGGCCGAGCTGCAGTCGAGCATGCTCTTCAGCGCGGAATTACCGACCGCCGCGACGACCTCGGCCGCCTCGGCCAGCGTGTTCACCAGCGGCGTTTGTTCGGCCGATAGCGGCTCGACGCAATAAACGACACCCGCCTTGGCCGCGCGCTCGGCCACAGCGGCCCAGCAGGCCTGCGCGCGAGCGAGTGCCGCGGCGTGCGTGTCGCCCGCGTCGATGCGGCGCTGCGCGGGCGAGCCGTGCACCAGGTACTTACCGCCGAGCGCGGCGCACAGGTCGACGAGCGAGAGCATCAGGTCGAGCGTGCGCTGCCGGACGCTATCGTCCCGCGTGCTGATCGAGAGCTCCTCGGGCTTCACCAGCAGCCAGTGGAGCCCGGTCACCGCAATGCCCGCGTCCGCCACGGCGCGGCGCGCCTCGATCACCTGCGCACCGCTGATCGCACGCGGGTCATCATTCAACGTATAAGGCGCGACCTCCAGGCCGTCGTAGCCCAGCCGGGCCGCGTACTCGCACTGCCCCGGGAAGCGCATCGGCGCGAGAACTTCGTTGCAAAGCGAAATGCGCATGGGTTTACTTCCTCAGGTAGGCGAGCACCATCTCGACCATGTGCGCGAGGCGCGCGGCGCGATGCTGCGGCGAGAACAGGTCGCGCTCGAACACGGTGGAGAGCGTGTAACGGTTGCCCAGGTAGAACGAACTGAGCGAGGCGATCGAGATGTAGAGCTGCACCGCGTCCACGCCGCGACGGAAGCGCCCTGCCTTCACGCCGCGTTTGAGCAACTGCTCGATCGTCGCGACGAAGGGCGAGTGCATCGCGGGAATGTTTTTCGAGCGCTTGATATGCCGCGCCCGGTGCAGGTTCTCGCTGTTGAGCAGCGTGAGGAACTCCGGGTGCCTGAGCATGTAGCCCCAGGTGAATTCCACCAGCCGGCGCACGCCCTCCTCGGGCTCCACGGCATCCAGGTTCAATCCCAGCTCGGCGCTGCGGATGCGCGCGTAGCTCGCTTCCATGACCGCGAGGAACAGCGCCTCCTTGTTGCCATAGTAGTAGTACAGCATCCGCTTGTTCGCCCCGGCACGCGTGGCGATGCGGTCCACGCGCGCGCCTCCCAGGCCGCTGCGCGCGAATTCCGCGGTGGCGGCCTTGAGAATGCGCTGCTGGTTGCCCGCCGGGTCGCGGCGGGTCGGCTTGGCCACGACGTCTAGAACGTGGCGGCGCCCACGTCCTTTGCGATCTTGCCAATTTTTGCGACCTCGGCGGCAAGGAAGCGCCCGAGTTCCTCAGGCGTGCTGGTGGCTGCGTCGGTGCCGATGCGCAGGAACCGCTCCTTCATCTCGGCGGTCGCCATCACCTTGCCGATCTCGGCATTCAGCCGCTGCACGATCTCGTTCGGCGTCCCGGCGGGCGCCATCACCGCCTGCCAGGTCGAGGCCTCGAAACCGGGAAGCGCGGACTCCGACAAAGTGGGCAGGTCCGGCACGATGGCCGAGCGGTATGCGGTGGTCACTGCCAGCGCGCGCAGGCGCCCGGCCTTCACGAAACCGATCACATCCGAGATGTTGGCGAACATCACGTGCGCCTGGCCGCTGATCACGTCCGCGGCGGCGGGCTGCCCGCCCTTGTAGTGGACCGTGACCCAGTCGAGGCCCGCGGCCTGCTTGAACATCTCCCCCGACAGGCGCGTCAGCGTCGCCGCGCCCGGAGAGGCGAGGTTCAGCTTGCCCGGATTGACCTTGGAGTAGGCGATCAGGTCGCGCGGGTTGTGCACCGGCAGCGAGGGGTTGACCACCACGATGATCGGCACGCTCGCGACCAGCGAGACCGGCGCGAAATCCTTCAGCGGGCTCCAGCTGAGCTTCGGGAAGAACGCGGGCGCGGTGGCGAACGAGGTCGCCGCCATCAGCAGCGTGTAGCCATCGGCCGGGCTGCGCGCGACGGCTTCGGCGCCGATGTTGCCGCTGGCGCCGGGCTTGTTGTCGATCACGATCGGCTGGCCGAGCGCGGCGCCGAGCCGCTCGCCCAACGCGCGCGCCGCGAGGTCGGTCGAGCCGCCCGGCGGGAACGCCACCACCATATGCACCGGCTTGGAAGGCCAGGCCTGCGCGAACGCCGGTTGTGCGGCGAACGCGGCCGCGAGGAGTGCGGCAGACGCCGCGAGCGCGATTTTCAGTGTCTTCATTTCAATCCCCCTTGATGTTGGCGGTCTGTGCGACTTTCTTCCACTTCGTGATTTCCTCGCCGAAAGTGAAACGGCGAATGTGCGCATGGCGTGGATCCTCGGTGGCTTCATTCCGGAATAGCGAAGGCCTTCACCTTGGCCTCGTCGATCTCGATGCCCAGGCCCGGCCCCTTGGGCACATAGGCGACCTGCCGTTCGATCGGGAACGGCGTCTTCAGGTAATCCTCGGCGATGAACTGCGGGCCGTTCAGGTCGACGGGGTCGGTGATGCCGTAGGCCGCAAACAGGTGCACCGAAGCCGCAAAGCCGATCGGCGCGTCCTGCAGGCCCGAGCCGATCAGCTTGAGGCCCGCGTTCAGCGCGAGGTCGCACATCTGGCGTCCGTAGTGGATCCCGCCAACCTTGGAGACCTTGATCGCCAGCCCCTCGACCGCCTCGCGGCGGATCAGCTCGATCACGTAGGGGATGCCGATCGCGGCCTCATCCAGTGCGATCGTCATCGCGGTGGCCGAGAGCAGCTTCTTCATCGCGTAGACATCGGTCATCGCCACGGGCTGCTCGAACAGCGTCACGCCGAGCTTCTCGAAGGCCTTCGACATGCGCATCGCCTCTTCGAGCGTGTAGGCCTGGTTGGCGTCCGGCCACACATACATGCCGGGCGCAGCCTCGACCACGGCGCGCACGAGTTCGGCGTCGATCGCCTTGTGGTGGCCGACCTTCACCTTGAAACCCTGGTAGCCCTCGGCGAGGCCTTCCCGCGTGATCTTCGCGGCCTCCTCGGGTGTCGCGGCCGAGACCAGGCGCGCGAGCTTCACATGGTCGGTGCGCTTGGCGCCCAGCCAGCTCTGCAGCGGAATATCAAGGCGCCGGCAGACGAGGTCGTGCAGCGCCACGTCGAGCGCGCACTTGGCCACCGGCTGGCCGGGATCCAGGCCGCTCGCGAGCTCGACGTTCATCTTCGCGTGCGCGCCGGCGATGTCGAAAGGGTCGTGCCCGATCAAGGCCGGCGCGAGGTATTCGCGGATCGAGGTCACGCAGGACTCGAGCGTCTCGGCCGACCAGCGCCGGCTCGGCCCCGATTCGCCCCAGCCCACATGGCCATCGGAATCGGTGATCTTTACGAGCGCATTGCGCTTGCCTTCGGCAATCGTGCGCGAGGGGCCGCGCGGCAGCGTGAGCACCGCCTTCATCGGCATGCGCACGGGGAACACTTCGATGCGTTCGATCTTCATGAGTTGTGATTCATCGGTAATTGAGGAATACGGGACTCGCCCAGGCGAGATGGCCGTTCTTCTGCCTGGCGCGCAGGTAAACATAAGACTTTGTCGCAGGCACATCCAGCTGCACGCTGCCACTCACTGCAGAGGCCGCCGCCGGGACCAGCCGGTGCCACATGAAGCTTTCCTTGGGAAAAGGTCCGGTGCGCAGGTTCGCCGAACCGAAATACAAATCGGAGAGTTTCGTCGCGGCTGTCTGAGCCACGGGCTCGGTCAGGCGCAGCCCTAGCACTGCGTCCGGCCCCGCTTCGAGTTCGAGCACCACGCTCTGGTTCGGGTTTTCGCGATAAGCGTTCTTCCTGCCGGTGTAGGAACGAATCGCGAGGCCCGTCTCCCCCTGGGGGGTGAACCGGTGGCGGCGCTGCTCGTCGAAGGGCATGCTGGAGAGGCAGGGAAAGACGCGCGCGATGCGCCCGCCAGTGAGCGACACGTCCATCGCCCAATCGCAGACCCGGTCGAGCGCAAGCGCGCCCCAGGGGCCCCAGCCCCATTCGAGGCGCACCTGCAGTGGATGCGCGAACGCGTCTGCCGCTGCGACCTCTTCCTGCGGGTAGGCGCGATGCACGACACGACCGTCCTGGATCACCTCGACCACGTCCAGCTCGTCGCGCCCGCGCACCGCGAACCTCAACTCGGCCTGACGGCCGGCCTCGATCGTCGCGCCCATGGCCGCGCCATCGACCGCGAACTCGACCTCGATGCGGTCCCCCGTCAGCGCATAGGTGCGGCGCGCGCGGATCGCCTCGAGCAGCGCCGGGCGCGTGAGGTCGGTGGCCACCGCCGCCATCAGGCCCTCGCCATAGGCGCCGGGAAAACCCGCATGGTCATCCGACGAGGCGACGAAACCGAAGCGTTTACCCGCGTCGAGCGCGGCGCGCGCGGTGTTGGCCGTCTCGCGCCCGCCCATCGAATGGGTGTAGAAATCGTAGGGGCCTCGGTCGTGCTCGGAATTCCCGTGCTCCGAAAAAATCTCCACCACCGGCGTGCAGTCCTCGCGGAACACGTCCCAGTTCACGCCCCGCACGCCTTTTGGGTAGGCGAGGTGGTGCGGGATCATCAGCGCCTGTTCCTCGATGCAGAAGCGCCGCAGCCGCTCGACGTCGCCTGCGTAAAACAGCGGCCGGTCGTCCTCGGGGAACACCACGCACTGGTCGCCCCAGACGGACGAATGCCATTCGAAGCCGAGAAAGGCGCAGAACGCGCCATCACGGTTGCCGTCCTTGATGACCTGCTGCACGCGCGGCCAGGTCTCCTTCAGCTGCTTGAAACCCTCGATCCAGTGGCGCTCGCGCCCGCCTTCCATCGCGGGCATGTCGTGCCAGCTCGAATGCCCGGTGAAGGCGAAGAAATCCAGGTGGGTGCGCGCGACATCGAGGCTGCGCTCGATCGAGCCCACGCCATAACCGTGCGCGTTGTGGTTGTGAATGTCGCCGTAGAAGATGTGCATGCGCGTTTGGCTGGCGTGGCCCGGTTCCGGCGCTCAGGCGAGCCAGCGCTCCAGGTTCATGCGCACGAAGGCGTCGTCGGCGAACTCGGGGTAGGCCGCGCAGACCCGGTCGATCTCCCCGGCCTGCCCGGGCGAGAGTTGCTCGGCCGGGTCGAGGCACCAGGTGCCTTCGAGCAGCCCCTGCCGGCGCAGCACCTCGTGGCAGCCGGGGATGCGGCCGGCGAAATCGTGGGCGACATCGAAGAACGCGCTGTTGGCGTCGGTCACCCTGGCGTCCAGTGCCAGCAGTTCGGCATCGACCCGGTTTGCCTCGACCGCGGCGCGGATGCGCGCGTGCAGCTCGACCGCGCTCTTCGTCCACACGCTCCAGTGCCCGAGCAGCCCGCCGCGGATCCGCACGCGCACCGACTCGCTGCCGCGCCGGATGTCGAAGGGCACCGCGAGGTCGAGCACGATGTGGTCGTCGTTGCCGGTGTAGAGAGCGACGCGGTCCTCGGCCTTCGCCGCGACCACGCCGCGGATCACGTCCAGCGTGCGGTAGCGGTTGAACGGCGCCATCTTGATCGCCACCACGTTGTCGATTTCCGCGAAGCGCCGCCAGAAGT
The DNA here is from genome assembly GCA_038211455.1 of Burkholderiales bacterium. Taxonomy (GTDB): domain Bacteria; phylum Pseudomonadota; class Gammaproteobacteria; order Burkholderiales; family SG8-39; genus SZAS-79. Next base: position 2,667 of record JBBQVP010000011.1, on the reverse strand, counting down.
CCATCGACAGCGCGATCCCGCCCACGGCGGTCTGCAGGTAGAAGCCGACCAGCGGCATTTCGGCGGCAACCGCCGTGCAATGCATGATGAGCTCGTCGTCCGAGGCGCCCTTCATCGGCGCGAGGCTGAGCATCGCGGCGTGGTAGCCCAGTCCGCGCGCGAGGGCGGCCTCCCGCCTCGCCTGCGCGGTCTTGCCCGACAGCCCCGCGACCAGCACCACGGGCCGGCTCGCATCGAGGCGCTTCCAGTTCCGCGCCGTGTCTGCCGCGAGCCTGAGCACCGGTTCGTACAGGCCGGTCTCGCGGATCGCGAACTGGGTGGCGTGCACGCCCACCGCCAGCCCGCCCGCGCCGGCGTCGAGGTAGTAGCGCGTCAGCGCGTTCTGGCGGCGCGCGTCGAACCTGCGCGCGGCATCCAGCGCCAGCGGGTGCGCGGGGATCACCGCGCCCTGCCTGAGCGCGGCCAGGATGTCGGCGGGAAGGTCGGTCCAGGCGAGGGGCATGGGCGGGCGCGAAAAGTTGTTACCGCGAAAATTGTAACCGGCCGGTTAACTTATCCGAGCAGCAGACGAGCGTCAACGGCAGGTGCGCGCGGTGCTGCGAAACGATTTCGGCGCATTGACACTCCCAGCGGCGCGCCGATACCATCGACCGCACCCTTTCCACTGGCTCCCTGATGCCCGCGATCGATCCGAAACGACTGTTATCCGACCTGCGCACGCTGCGTTCGATCGGCGCGCAGGGCCCGGGCGTGGTGCGTCCGGCGTTCAGCGCGAAGGACATGGAGGCGCGCCGCTGGCTGGCCGCGCGCTTCACCGAAGCCGGGCTGGAGACAGTGATCGACGGCGTGGGCAATGTGCTCGGCAGCTCGAAGAACCCGGGCCGCGCGCTGCTGGTGGGTTCGCACTCGGATACCCAGCCCACGGGCGGCTGGCTGGACGGCGCACTCGGGGTGGTCTATGCGCTCGAGGTCGTGCGCGCGCTCGCCGCGGACGCTTCCACCCGCAGCCTTGCGGTCGACGCGGTGTCGTTCCAGGACGAGGAATCGCGCTTCCTGGGGTGCCTGGGCAGCCGTTCGCTGATCGGCGCGCTGACACCGGATCTCGAAGCGGACGCGGTCGATCGCGACGGCGTGACGCTCGCGGCGGCAATCAAGGAGGCCGGGCTTGCCGGCTCGCCGCGCCTGCGGCTGGACCCGGCGCGCTACGCAGGGTTTGTCGAAGCGCATATCGAGCAGGGCCCGCACCTCGAGGACAGCGGCCGGAAGATCGGCGTGGTGTCGGAGATCGTCGGCCTGCGCGCGATCCGCTTCGTCTTTCGTGGCCAGCAAAACCATGCGGGCACCACGATGATGTCGCGGCGCACGGATGCCGCCACGGCCCTGTTCGAGCTCGCGCATCGGATCAACCAGGAATTCCCGAAGGTCGCGGCCGAGCGCAGCGTCTGGACCATGGGCCGGGTGAAGATCGAGCCGAACGCCACCTCGATCGTGCCGGGCTATGCCGAGCTCGACCTGCAGTTCCGCGATGCGTCGGAACTGCCGCTGAAGGCCTTCGAGGCCGTCGCGATCAAGCTGGTCGCCGAGATCAACGCGCGCAACGGGGTCAGCATCGAGGCGATCGCCGCGCGCGCGCCCATCCTGCCGACGCGCATGGACCCCGGGCTGGCCGGGCATCTCGCGCAGGCGGCGCAGGCGCACGCGCCGGAGCGCTGGCAGCGCATGCCCAGCGGCGCATTCCACGACGCGGGCATCGTTTCGGCCGCGCTGCCCTCCGCGATGCTCTTCATCCCCTCGATCGGCGGCATCAGCCACGATTTCGCCGAGGACAGCCGCGATGAGGACATCGTACTCGGCTGCCAGGTACTCGCCGACGCAGCGGCCGCGATCCTTGCCGCGGCGAACCCGCGCTGATTCCCGGGGCACGAATGACGGCCCGCCTGAACGACGACCTCTCCCGCAGCGTGGAGACCTGGCTGCACGATTTCAACACCGTGCTCGAACACCCGGATCCGGCGCGGCTGGCCGGCCTGTTCGCCACGGACGGGCACTGGCGCGATGTGCTCGCGCTGACCTGGGGAGTGGAGACGGTCAGCGGCGCGGCGGAAATCGGCCAGCGCCTCGCGAAGCACCTGCCCGCGAGCGGCGCGCGCAACTTCGCGATCGACCCGGCGCGCTGCCCGCCGCGGATTGTCGAGCGCGCCGGCGTACCGGTCATCGAAGCCATCGTTCGCTTCGAGACTGCAGTCGGCCACGGCGCCGGCATCGTCCGCTTCCGGGCCGGCGCGCAACCTGCGCAAAGCGCTGCAGAGCCGCCCCCCGCTTGGACACTGCTGACGCTGCTGGAGGATCTCAAGGGCCACGAGGAGGCGGTGCTGCGCGCCGGGCGCGAATCCTCGCCCTTCGAACGCGACTTCCACGGCCCCAACTGGGCCGACCAGCGACGCGCCTCAGCCGCGTATGCCGATCGCGATCCCACGGTGCTGGTGGTTGGTGGCGGGCACGCCGGCCTCACGCTGGCCGCGCGGCTCGGCCAGCTCGGTGTCGATGCGCTGGTCGTCGACAGGATGGCGCGGGTCGGTGACAACTGGCGGCTGCGCTACCACGGCCTGAAGCTGCACAACCAGGTGCACAGCAACCACCTGCCCTACCTTCCCTTTCCCCCGACCT